>JAUPLT010000333.1 GCA_030836785.1 Actinomycetota bacterium | reverse complement strand
TGTAGGCCGCTGCGTAGGCGCCCTTGCGGAATACCTCCTCGACCTGTTCGGTATCGAGGTCCGGATGGAACTCCGCGCCCCTGCTGCCGGCAATGCAGTGCGGCGGCCAGGAGTTCAAGTAGTCGGGGTGATCGGAGAAATGACCGCCCGGGTCGACGTGGTAGTCCTTGGTGGCCACCACGTGGGCATATCCATGATCGCCGGCGAGCAGGGCGTTGATCTTCGCCACCACGGCGGCACCGCCGGCGACGGCCAGCGAGCCACCCTCGCAAAAGTCGTTCTGCACGTCGACAATCACCAGAGCACGCATAGGTAATAACGGTATCTTTACCGCTCGTGACGTCGTTCGACTTCTTTGAGACCGCCGAACTCCCGGTTCCCGAGATCACCTGCGAACAGGCCCGGGCCATCGCCGCGCAGCACTTCGGCGTGCACGTCACAGCCGACGCACTCGGCAGCCAGCAGGACGCCAACTTCCTGCTGCGCGACGACGACGGGCACCCGGTCGGTGTGCTCAAGGTCGCCAACCCGGCGTTCAGCAGGACCGAACTGGAGGCCCAGGACGCGGCGGCAGCCTTCATCGCCGCCGGCGAGGGTCTGCGGACGGCCACCAACCTCGAGCCCGCCGGGGTCGAGCCCATCGCCGAAATCACCGGTGAGACAGGCGATTCCCATCGCCTGTTCGCCCGGATCCTGAAGTTCCTGCCGGGTGGAACGCTCAGCGGGGAGCAGTACCTGAGCCCGATCCACGTCGCCCGACTCGGCGAGATCGCCGGCCGCGCCTGCCGTGCCCTGACCGCTTTCGAGCATCCGGGGGTGGATCGGGTGCTGCAGTGGGATCTGCGCCACGCACTTCGTACCGTGGAGGTGCTGTCCTCGCACATGACTGACGTCACCCGCCGCGATGTGGTGGAGGCGGCGACCGCGGCGGCCTGGCAGGTGGTCTCCGACGTCGCCGCCGACCTGCCCGTCCAGGTGATCCACAGCGACATCACCGACGACAACGTGGTCTGTGCCGTCCCCGACGGCGATGCCGTCCCCGCTGCCGGCCTACCTGACGGCGTGATCGATTTCGGCGACCTGACCCGGTCCTGGACGGTGGCCGAACTGGCGATCACGGTGTCGGCGGTGCTGCGCCACGAGGGCGGCGAACCGGCCGCCGCCCTGCCGGCCATCGAGGCGTTCCACGCGGTGCGGCCACTGAGCCCGGCCGAGGTGGAGGCGCTCTGGCCGTTGGTGGTGCTGCGCGCCGCGGTGCTGGTCGTCAGCGGGGTGCATCAGAGCACCATCGACGCCGACAACGACTACGCCAGCGGGGCTTTAGAACTCGAGTGGCGGATCTTCGAGCGCGCCAACGCGATTCCACTCGACGTGATGACCGAACTGATCCGCCACACCCTGGGCGCGACCCACCCGGCCGGCCCGGTTGGCGCCGAGGTCCCGATGATCGACCTCGGCGCAGCCGAGGTGGCGCGCCTGGACCTGGCGCCGGAGTCCGACGCCGTCGACAGCGGCCGGTGGCTGGACCCGGCCTGCGCGGACCGGTTGGCGGGCGAGTTGATCGCCACCGGGGCTCCCGCGGTGATCACCGGCTTCGGACAACCGCATCTGGACCGTTCGGCCACACTCGCCGACCAGTCCCCCGCCACCATCGCCACCGGTGTGCGACTGTGGCCCGCCAGTGCGCTGGAGATCCGGGCACCCTGGGCCGGAGCGGTCCGGTGCGAATCCACCGGCAACGGCACCGTGCTGATGGTGACCGGAGCAGCGGGCGAGGTGGAGGTGCTCGGCGCGCTGAGCACTCCCATCGCCGATGGCGAGAATGTCACTGCCGGCGCGGTGCTGGGCACTCTGGAGGGTCCGGCGTGGCTGCAATGCCGACGACATCCGGACCCGGCCGCCGACACCCCGGCGTTCGTCCGCCCCGAGTACGCGGCGGGCTGGCTGAGCCGGGTCAGCGACCCCGCCGTGCTGCTGGGACTGGAGCATGTCACCACACCGGTCGAGGACAGCCTGGCACTACGGCAGCGGCGGGCCCGCACCTACGCCGCGGTCCAGGAGCACTACTACCGCCATCCGCCGCGCATCGAACGGGGCTGGCGGGAGCACCTGATCGCCAACGACGGCCGGACCTACCTCGACATGGTCAACAACGTCGCGATCCTGGGCCACGGACACCCGGAACTGGCCGACGCGGTGGCCCGCCAGTGGCGCCGGCTGAACACCAACTCCCGGTTCAACTACGGCGCGGTGGTGGAACTCTCCGAACGCCTCGCGGCCACCCTGCCCGAACCGCTGGACACCGTGTTTCTGGTGAACTCCGGATCCGAGGCCGATGATCTGGCACTGCGGCTGGCCATGGCAACCACCGGCCGGCACGACATCGTCGCGGTGGCCGAGGCCTACCACGGCTGGACCTACGCCACCGACGCAATCTCCACGTCGATCGCCGACAACCCCAATGCACTGTCCACCCGGCCGTCCTGGGTGCACACCGTGCCCTCCCCCAACGCCTACCGGGGGGAGCACCGGGGACCGGACGCGTCCCATTACGCACCGGAAGCTGTCGAGATCATCAACAACCTTGCCGCCCAGGGCACACCGCCCGCCGCCTTCATCTGCGAGCCGTTCTACGGCAACGCGGGCGGGATGGCGCTACCGGACGGCTACCTGAAGGCGGTCTACGCCGCGGTCCGCGCCGCCGGGGGTCTGGCCATCGCCGACGAAGTCCAGGTCGGCTACGGCCGCACCGGCCGGTGGTTCTGGGCGTTCGAGCAGCAGGACGTGGTCCCCGACATCGTGTGCGTGGCCAAGGCGATGGGCAACGGCCAACCGCTGGGCGCGGTGATCACCACCAAGGCCATCGCCGACGCCTACCGCACCCAGGGCTACTTCTTCTCCTCCGCCGGCGGGAGCCCGGTGTCCTGCGTGGTGGGCCTGACCGTCCTCGACGTTCTCGAAAGCGAGGGACTGCAGGAGAACGCGCTCACCGTCGGCGACCATCTCAAGGCCCGGATCAACGAACTCGCCACCCGCCACCCGATCATCGGCACCGTGCACGGCAGCGGGCTGTACATGGGGGTCGAACTGGTGCGTGACCGCGTCGGCCTGGAACCCGCCGTCGCCGAGACCGAGGCCATCTGCGAGCGGATGCGCGAACTCGGCGTGATCGTGCAACCGACCGGGGATCGGCAGAACGTCTTGAAGATGAAGCCGCCGATGTGCATCACCCGGGAGTCCGCCGATTTCTTCGTCGACATGCTCGACCGGGTCCTCTCAACCGGCTGGTAAAGCTCCGACCGCCCTTTGCTGAGTGCCCCCCAGTCCGATGTCGGCGCGGTAGATTGACCGGACACCGAACTTTTCGCGGAGGAGACACCGATGACCGCCCCATACGACCCCCAGGGGAATCCCAACAACCCGGGACAACCCAATCCCTACGGACAGCCCGGCTTCCCCCCACCGGGTGCGGGCTATCCCCCGCCCCCACCCAGCCCGTACGGTGCACCCGGTCAGCCGGCCTGGGGTCCCCCGGCGGGCGGACAACCCGGGGGGTTGGGCATCCGTTGGGGCGCCCGCATCATCGACGGGATCTTGGTCAGCATCGTCGCCTGGGTGCTCGCCGCCGTCTTCGGCGCCAGCAGCAACATCATGGTCACGGGGCTGTTCTCCGGCGTCTTGATGTTCGGCTACTTCGTCGCCATGGAGGTGTCCCAGGGCCGCACACTGGGCAAGATGCTGCTCGGACTGAGCGTGCACGGGCCGGGCGGCGCACCGAAGCCTGACCTCAAGCAGTCCGCGATCCGCAACGCGTTCACGCTGCTGACGATCGTGCCCTACGTGGGTGGTTTGCTGGCCCTCATCGCCTACATCGTCATCGCGGTGACCATCAATAACAGCCCGACCAAGCAGGGCAAGCACGATGAGATGGCCGGCGGCACGCAGGTGGTCAAGAACTAGCGTGGTCCCGAACTAGCAGGACCTAGCCCGGGGCGGGCTGGTTGCGGTTCCATTCCAGCCAGCCCACCCCGTGCCGTCCATCGTTGGTGGACACCGTGGCCCACGCGCGGGGGAAGAAGCTCACGCGGCCATCCGGTGATTCGAGACGGACCGGCGCGTTGCCGCGCACCTCGATGGTCGCTTCGAGCCCGCCGGGTTCGAAGAGCAGTCTGGTGGTCAGCGGAAGTCCGTCGTCGTCCAGTTCCGCTGTGGCTGTCACCGATGTGGTCTCGATCAGCGGTTCGGCCGGGGGCTGGAGGTAGCCCACGCTGACCGGCGGCAGCGTCGGAATGCGCAGGTCGACGCCGTGCAGGTGGGTGCCGTCGGTGAGGTGCAGTGCGCTCCAGACCCAATCCATGCTCCACCAGTCCCGCACGCCATGGGAATGGTCGCGCTGGCCCGGAACGGCATTGATGGTGTATTCCCTGCCGTCGATCGTGACGGTTCCCGTGACGGTGCAGGGGATTTCGTAGCGGGTGGTGATCCGGTAGGCGTACGGAACCCCGCTGGTGTTCCAGGTCAGGTCCATCGCCACCTGGGCGGGCTCGCCGGGTTTCCCGTGCAGCAACCCGGCCGGGTCGGCGTGGGAGCGTGCCTCACCCCGCACGGCGACCCGGTACTCCTGCAGCGCAACGGTGGCGCCGTGGCGCATCTCGATGCCCTGACCGCGCAGGTCGTTTGGGTCGGCCGGGGCCGGTGCGTGAAAGTCCAGCAGGGCGACGGTGGGGATATCGGGCCCGCAGACCAGGGCGTTGATCCACGCGATGTTCTGATTGGGGATAAGACCGAGCCGGATCCATCCGCCGATGCCCTGCTCCTCGTCGATGAAGTCCCAGTACCAACTCTCGTTCCACAGCGGTTCGTCCCCCGGCGGGTGCGCCGCCTCGTCGGCCGGATCGGGTTGCGGGGCTTCGGTGCCGGCCGCCGGCAGGATGTCGAGCGCACCGGTATCGAGGACGTGGCTGCTGTGCCGTTCCAGCATGGTCAAAAACATCCGGTCGCCGCGGTCGGTGCGCTCGACCAGCATCGAGGAGACGATCGCCATCATCACCCCGAAGAAACTCTGCCGGCGCACCCCCTCACGGATCTGCTCGAGGGTGAGCGGCGGGTTGGGACCCATTCCCGCGTGGTACGCGGCGAGTAGTTCGTCGTAATGGGCGCGACGGTCGGCGACCGGTAGCGCGCAGCCGAGGAAGTACGCGAGGTCGGTCATGGCCGGCCCCCAGGTGACGGTCTGCCAGTCCACGACGGTCAGGTCACGCAGCGATCCCGGCCGACCGAACAGCATGTTGTCCAGGCGGTAGTCGCCGTGCACCAGGCCGTGCACCCGATCGGGTGCGGACTCGACCGCGGTGTACGCATCGAAGCTGTCGACGAGTCGCTGGCCGACCAGACGCTGTTCGGTGGTGATGGACTGGCCGTAGCGGTCGACGAATCCGGCGAACAACGTCGCGATCACCGCCTGGTTCATCGGGGCCTCCCGATTCAGCCACTCCGCCTCGGCCAGCGTCGTGCTACCGATCAGTGGCGCGTGCAGCCGACCCAGCTGGGTCAGCGCCAACACGGCGTCTTCGATTGCGGCGCCACGGATTTCGTCGCCCACCTCGGCCGGGGCGGCGTCATCGAGCAGCAGCGTGAAGATGCCGGTGTCGGGTTGGTAGGACGCGTGGAAACACTGGGCTATCGGCCCGCCAAGCCGGGGCGCGACGGCCTGGTAAAAACGGACTTCGCGCTCGTAGAGCCCCAGCGCCTTTCCGGTGCCCCGGCTGACCGGATCGCTCGCGGCGACCTTGAGGACGACTGAGGCGGGACCGTCCCCGTCGGCGTAACGCAGTGAGATGCGGTAGCACTCGCTCATCTGCCCGGTGCCGATGCGGTCGATGCTGAACGATTCAACCGTCCCGGCACCGATGGCGTCGGTCAGCCACTCGGCGCTGAGATCTTCGGGGCGTTCGATCGGGGCGTCGGTCATCCCCTCAACGTAACGGGGGGCTACCCGGAGTCGAGGGTGAACCCCGCCCACGCCTCACGGCGGTGCGGGTGCGGGTCGTACTCGATGTGGGTGTGCCGATCGAATACCAGCACCGGGCGCTCTTCGCGGTTGTACGCGGGCCAGTCATCTCCGGGTAGTCCGGAGCGGGCGAACTCATGCCAGCGGGTCTGCACCAGATGGCTGACCTTGACCGCGGTGCGCTGGTCCACCCCCGCCGTCAGCACCGCACCGACCCGGGATCGGTAGACCCCGAACACGGCCAGCAGTTCGGTGGCATGCGTCGCCCCGAAACCCGCCCAGTGCAGCGTTCGGGGCGCATAGTCGTACCGGTACACGTAGGTGGGTGCCAGCTTGGCGTGCGCCTCGGCGATCTGCCATGCCGCGGTGGAGAAAATCATGTCGCCACCGAACTCGACGCAGGCTTTCGGATGTGGGTACTGCGGGTACGCGGCGAGAATCCGCTCCCGAACCTCCGGCGGGGTGTGCGCGAGGATGCGTTCGATGGCGTGCTCGGTGGTGGGCAACAGTTTGAGGAACCGGGTGAACAACCGTCCCTCATCGGCGTTGGTGCCCACGATCAGTGGAACCTTGTGCGCCGTGCCCTTGCGCATCGCCTCGAACGGGTCCAGGGGCAGGAACTGCTCCCCGCAGGTGGGCCCGACGGCGGCGGCGCCGAGCATGTTGGTGAGGCTGTGCCGCATCACCCAGTCCATCGCATGCACCAACTCGGCCGGGGTGGCCGTCATCAACCGTCGAGCGGCGTCGCCGGGCGCGGCATGCAACCGTTCGGCGAACCGCTCGGCGACCTCTGCCGCGACCTCCGGGGTGCTGACCATCCCCGACGCCGGACTCTGCGAAATCGCCTGCTGAAAAAGGCCTTCGGCGTCCGGGACGGCCAGCAGGGTGGCCACGGCGTGGGCGCCGGCACTCTCCCCGAAGATCGTGACGTTGCCGGGATCCCCGCCGAACGCGGCGATGTTGTCTCGGACCCAGCGCAACGCCGCGACGATGTCGCGCAGGAAGAGGTTGTCCTCCAACGGGGTGTCCGGCGTGGACAGCGACGAGAAATCCACACACCCCAATGCACCCAGCCGGTAATTCAGCGACACGTACACGCACCCGCGCCGCGCCAATGCGGCCCCGTCGTACAGCGGGGTCGCCGAACTGCCGAGGATGTAACCGCCGCCGTGGATGAAGAACATCACCGGCAGCGGTTCGTGCGCCGGAGCGGGACCGGACCAGCGCGGGGTGACGACGTTGAGCGTCAGGCAGTCCTCGCTCATCGGCTGGTACTTACCCGGCGCGATCATGGTGTAGCGGCGCTGCTGCGGGGCGCAGTTGGTGTAGCTGAAGCAGGGGCGCACCCCCGACCACGGCTGGGGCGGCTGCGGCGCGCGGAACCGCAGCGGGCCGACCGGTGGCTGAGCGTAGGGAATGGACCGCCAGCGGTTGACGCCGTCGCGGGCGAATCCTTCGACCACGCCGCTGGTCGTGGTGGCGCGGACGGTGTGTTGGGCCATGTCACGACGGTAGCGCGGCTAACCTGGCCTGATGCGGAGCGCGGGGGTGTTGGCTGCCTTGTCGGCGGCCGGACTGCTGGTGGCCGGGTGTTCCCCGTCGACCGAGACACCGGGAACCGGCAAGCTCACCCCCATCTCGCCGTCCCGCCCGGCCGGCCAGGCTTCACCCTCCACCACGCCCTCCACCACTGGTTCTACAACCACCAGCGCGACCACGTCGGCCCCCGAGCCCGGCGCCACCGTCGGCGAGGCCATCTCCTGGGTGCAGGACGCCGGGCCGGTCGACGCGGCCGATTTCCAGGTCGCGTTGCGGGGCGGCACCAGCACACCGCTGGGCGAGGACGTCGCCTTCACCACACCGGCCGGGACGAGTTGCATGACCGACCTCCGGCGAGGGTCGGGCGACCTGGCCTGCCTGGTCAACCTGGCCGACCCGCCACCGGCTCCGCCGGACATCTACGGGGTTTGGAAGGGCGGCTGGGTGGATTTCGACGGCGCCGCAGTCCGTATCGGTTCCGCCCACGGCGACCCGGGCCGCTTCGCCGCCGGCCAGGGCGCACCCCTCCCACCGGACCGTTCCCTGTCGTTCGGCGACTACCGCTGCCGCACTGACGCATCGGCGCTGGTCTGCGTCAACTACGCCCGCCAGACGGCAGTGCGGTACAGCGATGACGGGATCGACGCCTACGGCTGCACCCGGCAGACACCACCAGCCCCCGGCGTGGGGATCGAGTACGCCTGCTGAGCGCAGAGCCGTTCACAGCGGCTCGGCTCAGCGCCACCCGTCTGCTGCCTTGGCGGCACTGAGCAACGCCTCGCACAGTTGACGCAGTTCGGCGCGGTCGGCACCCTCATCGACCGCGGTCACGACATCCTCGGCCGCGCATCGCACCTGGAAGACCCGGTCGGACAGTTGAGCGGCCTCGACGGCGGAGAGCACCACGGCGTCCTCAGGAATGGAAGCTCCGTTCGCGGGGCCATTGACGTTCGCGGGGCCATTGAGTTGGGCACGCTGTTCGTACGCCCGCTGTCGGCAGGACTGACGGCAGTACTGCCGGCGTCGTCCCAGCCCGGCGTCGCCGACGTCGCGGCCGCACCAGCGGCACGGTTGCGGTCGGGAGCGGCGCGTCACGGCACGAGACTAAACCGGTCAGGTGGCCGAAAGGCACATCAACCCGCCCCGGAGTGCGGGCGTCTCACCGCGCGGCGGCCTACCCGGCTTCCGCAGCGGTATCATGGAGTTCAAACACGGGAGCCACTCCGTCGCGTTTTGCGTTCCCGAAGTGGACTTTTATCCCCATTACGCAAGGAGAGTCTGATGGCTGATCGGGTGCTGAGGGGCAGTCGGCTCGGAGCAGTGAGCTACGAGACCGACCGCAACCATGACCTGGCGCCGCGCCAGGTCGCCAAATACCGCACGGACAACGGCGAGCAGTTCGAGGTTCCGTTCGCCGACGACGCCGAGATTCCCGGCACCTGGCTGTGCCGCAACGGTCTCGAGGGGACGCTGATCGAGGGCGAGGCCCCCGAGCCCAAGAAGGTCAAGCCACCCCGGACGCACTGGGACATGCTGCTCGAACGCCGCTCGGTCGAGGAACTCGAGGAACTGCTCAAAGAGCGCCTCGACCTGCTGAAGGCCAAGCGCCGCGGCTAGTCCGAACTCCCCCGGTTCAACCGGCCGCCGATTCCCCACCGGGCGGTCTTGAGCATCGCCTCGCGGATGTTCGAACCGCTCATCTTCGACACCCCCAGTTCGCGCTCGGTGAAGGTGATCGGCACCTCCGCCACCGCAAACCCGTGGTTGATGCTTCGCCATGTCAGATCGACCTGGAAGCAGTAGCCCTTGGAGTCGACAGCGGCGAGGTCGATCTTCTCCAGCACCTCCCGCCGGTAGGCCCGGTAGCCGGCGGTGATGTCCTGAATGCCGACTCCGAGCAGCACCCGGGCGTAGGTGTTCGCCGTCCTGGACAACACCAGTCGGCGCCAGGGCCAGTTACGGACCGTGCCGCCGTCGACGTAGCGGGAGCCGATCGCCAGGTCGGCTCCGTTGTCGATGGCGTCCAGCAGCCGATACAGCTGCTCAGGGGCATGGCTGCCATCGGCGTCCATCTCCACCAGCACCGTGTAGCCCCGCTCCAGCCCCCAGTCGAACGCTGCGAGATACGCCGCACCGAGGCCGTCCTTGGCAGTGCGGTGCATGACGTGCAGCCGCTCGGGATCCATGGCGGCCAACTCGTCGGCCAGTTCGCCGGTACCGTCCGGACTGCCGTCGTCGACCACCAACACGTGCACGTCCGGAAGGACCTTGTCGATCCGACTCAGGATCAGGGGCAAATTCTCGATCTCGTTGTAGGTCGGGACGATCACCAACGTACGAGCGCTCGGCGCGGCTGCGCTGTCGGCGGCCGGAACCGCGACGGCCTTCTTCCCCCTAGTGGACGCCCTGGTGGGCGCCTTGCGTGGCCTTCCTTCGCCGGGACCGGCCTTACGGGTACTCATGCGACTCCTCCGACGTGGCCCTTGGTTCTGCGCCACACGCGGCCATTATTGTGCAGGATCGTCGCCGCCAGCGTGACAATCGCGGCGGCGACCAACAGCCACTGCAGCGGTTCGGCCCACGTGGTGGCCGGGCTTGCGGCGGTGCGCAACGGCACCTCGACGTCGAGATAGGCGGGGGTGAAGAACTCCGTACGTGCCAGTTCACGGCCGTCCGGCGCGATGACGGCGCTGATTCCGGTCGTGCCGGCCACGATCACCCAGCGGTTGTGCTCGACCGCGCGCAACCGGGCGAAGGCCAGTTGCTGTTCGCTCATGGCTTGGTCGAAGGTGGCGTTATTGGTGGGTACCGCGATCACCTCGGCGCCGTTGCGCACCGACTCGCGCAGCGCGCGGTCGAAGATCACCTCCCAGCAGGTGGCCACCCCGACCGGAATACCGCCGGGGTGTAGCACCGCGGATCCGTCGCCCGGGACGAAATACCCGGCGCGGTCGGCGTAGGACGACAGGTGGGAGAAGAACGACCGCCACGGCAGGTACTCGCCGAACGGTTGGACGATCCGTTTGTCGTGCCGTTCGCCGGGGCCCGCGGCCGGATCCCAGACCAGGACGGTGTTGGTGGCGATGGGATTGTCCGGTGTCCGGTCCGGCCGGGCCAACACCGTGCCGACCAGGATCGGGACCCCGATCGCCTGGGCCGCTGTCTCGATCTCAGCTGCCGCGTCATCATTGAGCAGCGGGTCGATATCGGAGGAGTTCTCCGGCCAGATGACGAACTGCGGTTGCGGAGCCCGGCCCGCCTCGACATCCTCGGCCAGTTTCAGGGTCTGCTGGACGTGGTTGTCCAGCACGGCGCGGCGCTGGCTGGCGAAGTCGAGCCCGAGTCGGGGCACATTGCCCTGAACGGCGGCCACCGTGATGGTCGGCTCGTCACCGCCGGGGATCCCGGACCGACGCAGGCCCGGTGCCGCAAGGGCCGTGAGCGCGAACACCGCGACGATGAGTACCGCCGGCACGATGACGTCCCACACCGCCCGGCCGTCCGGCACCGGGCCGTCCGGCACCGCCTGCGGTCCGCCGGATCCGGTGTCGTGCCGCAGCCGCTTGGCGATCTCGATCAACAGCGCACACAGTGAGGTGCCGAGCAGGGCGACGGCGAAGGACAGCAGGGGCGCGCCACCAATCCGGGCCAACGCAAGCAGCGGGCCATCGGTCTGGCCGAAGGCGACCACTCCCCACGGGAACCCCCCGAACGGCAGATTGGATTTCAGCCACTCGTACAGCGACCACACCAGAGCCAGTGCCAGCGGCCAGCCGGGCGACCGCACCACCAGGGCACCCAGCATCCCGAACAGTGCGGTGAACACCGACTGCAGCACCGCCAGCAGGATCCAGGGCGGCACGCCGACCAGACCGCTGATCCACGGGATCAGGGGCAGATAGAAGGCCATCCCGAACAGGAACCCGTAGCCGAGGCCACCGATCGGTGTGGTGTCGGCGCGGGTCAGTACCCAGCTGAGCAGCGCGATGGCCACAATCGCCGACCACCACCAGCCGGTCGGCGGAAAGCTGACGCACATCAGCAGACCGGCCAGAACGCTGACGCCCAGCCTGAGCAGGCGCGGAACCAGCACGGCCCGGGCCCGGCGGGCCAGAACCGCGGCGCGCTCAGCCATGGAGCACGCGTCCGCGGTGCACCGTCTGTCGGCAGCGCGGAAGCGGGTCGTCCGGACCCAGCCGCGGCAGCGCGGGCACCCGCGACCGCGGGTCGGTGGACCAACGCTGCACCGAATCGGCGGGCGCGCTGACCGCAAGGTCATCGGCGTCCCACACCGCGTAGGAGGCCGGCGCCCCGGGGACCAGGGTGCCGCTGAGACCGTCCCGCACCCCGCCGGCCCGCCACCCACCGCGGGTGGCGGCAGCGAAGGCGGCCCGCGGCGAGATGGCACTGCCCGGGGTCTGATGCTGAGCCGCCGCACGTACCCATTCCCAGGGATTCATGCTGGTCACAGGGGCATCGGAACCGAACGCCAGGGGCACGCCTGCCGATGCTAACAGCGCCAGCGGGTTCAGCCCTGCGGCCCGATCAGCACCCAACCGCCGGAAATACATGCCGGCCGACCCGCCCCACAGCGCATCGAAGACGGGCTGCACACTGGCCGTGATCCCCCACGCGCCGAGCTTCGCCGCCTGCTCGGGGGACACCATCTCCAGGTGCTCCAGCCGGTGCCCACAGCGGGCAACCGCCGGCGCCCCGAACCTCTCGACGGTGCGCTCCAGCGCATCGACGACGATCCCCACCGCGGCATCACCGATCACGTGGAAACCCGCCGCGACCCCGGCGTCGGTGCAGGCGAAAAGATGCTCTGCGACGACCTCGGCGTCGAGATGACGGGTGCCACAGGTGTGCGGGGCGTCGGCGTAGGGCTCATTGAGCCAGGCGGTGCGCGATCCCAGCGCCCCGTCGATGAACAGATCGCCCGCCAGCCCGAGCGCCCCGGTCTCCTCGATCAGGGCGCGCGCCTGAGCCACGGTCGACACCGCCTCGCCCCAGTACCCGACGACCTCGACCGGATGACCGAGTTCACGAAGTTCCTGCCAGTCCTCAGCGCCGCCGATGTCGGGTCCGGCGCATTCGTGGACGGCGACGATTCCGGAAGCGGCGGCGGTGTCCAAGGCCGCTCGGCGGGCCTGGTCACGCTGGGCCCAGGTCAGCAGCCGTCGCGCCTCGGCACGAACCAGATGGTGCGCCTCGGAGTTCAACGGGCGCTCCGGGTCGAAGCCCCCGGCCGCCGGCAGCCCCGAAACCCGTTGCCGCAGCGCGGTCGATGCGACGGCGGAGTGCACGTCGACCCGGGCCAGGTATGCCGGCACGGTCCCGGTGACCACATCGAGGGCGGCGGTCGTGGGCGGCGCCGGCCAGTCGGTGTCATCCCAGCCGTGGCCCCACACCGGCCGTCCCGGATACGCCGCGACGTGGTCGGCAACCAGACGCAGGCAGTGTTCGACGCTGGTGGCGGGCGAAAGGTCCAGTCCGGTGATCCGCAACCCGGTGGCGGTCAGGTGGACGTGGCTGTCGACGAAGGCCGGCGCAACGAACGCTCCGGCAAGATCGGTGTGCTCGGCGTCGGGAAACTGGGCTAACCCGACGTCGTCGCTGCCCAGCCACGCCACGACACCGTCGCGCACAGCGATGGCGGTGGCATCCGGGTGCGTCGGGCTGTGGACGCGCCCGCCGTACAACAGCGTGGTCACCCGGTCAGTGTGCCGGGTCAGCGCACCGAGGGCAGATTCGGCGTCACGCCGGCGGCGAAGTCGGCGTCGATCACCTCGCCGAAGTTGTCGGCGTCGATCACCTCGCCGTCGATGAAGTCTGCCCGCCGGGACCGGACCGTCAGGTCGACGGCGGCGAATCGCCGGGCCATTCCCCGGGTGAGCAGCGCCTGTGCCAGTGGACGCATCGCGCCGCGGGTGGGCGGGGCCAGGAGCAGACCGCCGAGCGCGGTACTGACCAGCCCGGGAACCAGCACCAGGGTGCTTCCGACACCGACCAGCAGGCCATCGGTGACGGCCTGATCGGGTCGACGGGCGGCGCGCCCCAGTCCGGCCAGTTGTCTGCGGACCTGCGAACCGACGAGCAGTGGGCCCAGCAGCACGGACCCGGCCACGATCGCGATCGTCCACCACGGGCCGAGAGCCCAGGCCAGGGCGATGACCGCAATGAGTTCCACGGTCAGATAGGTCAGCAGGACGCGCATCACCATGTCACGGGAACGACCAGCCGGGCCGGCGGGTTCCCCGCGCGCCCGGTCACGCCGGCCTGATCTCCAGGCCCACGGTCCGGCCGGCCCCGCCGCGCAGCTTCGAGAAGATGGTGAACACCCGGCCGACGATGCCGTACCGCTTGGTGATGGCGCGGTAGACGTCCTCGGTATGCGAGTCGTCGAGGACGGTCGCGACGGCTTCCACCGGCTCGCCCTTGGGATTACCGCGCATATCGCAGACCGCCAGGGTGACCCGCGGGGTGTTGCGGATGCGCTTGACCTTCCAAGCGTTCTTCTCGGTGATAACCAACGCGCGATCCCCATCGGGGGCGATCCAGATCGGCGTCGGCTTGGGCCGGCCGTCCTTCGTGAACGTCGTCAGCAGGACGTACTGGGCCTTGGACACCTCATCGAACGTGACAGCCATGACACAAACCTAACCCCAGCTGCGGCTACCGCGCTTCCAGGTCGCCCTCGGTCTCCAGCAGCACCTGACGCAGACCGGCCAGGGTGTCCGGTTCGGGGTTCTCCCA
>JAUPLT010000332.1 GCA_030836785.1 Actinomycetota bacterium | reverse complement strand
GAATCATCGGGGGATGGGCCCGGGCCTGCTCGCCGACGTGGTGCTGGTGCTGCACGGATTGTTCATCGCCTGGGCGCTGTTCGGCGGTTTCGCGGTGGTGCGCTGGCCGTGGTTGGCGGTCCTGCACCTGCCGGCGTTGGCGTGGGGCCTGTGGATCGAAGCCTCCGGCGGGCTGTGCCCGCTGACGCCGCTGGAGAATTCGTTGCGCCGTGCTGCCGGCGAGACCGGCTACAGCGGCGGGTTCATCGAGCACTACCTCGGCGCGATCATCTACCCCGCCGGGCTCACCCGCAACGCCCAGTGGCTGGCCGCCGGAGTGCTGGGGCTGATCAATGCCGCGGCCTACGGGCTGCTGCTCGCACGGGTGGTGCGCGGACGCCGGCGTCTGCCCCGGCGCTCAGGGGCCCCACGTGACCACACCTGAGCCCGCGGAGTCGATGCGCGGCGCGGTGCTGGTATGCGTGACGGCCGCCATCGCGGGGACGGTCATCGGATTCGTCGGCGGGGCGTTTCGCTGGCTGCTCGAAGCCGCCGACCGGTTGCGCGTCGACCTCGTCGGGTGGGCGCTGGGGCTTCCCGGGCCGGGCTGGTTGATCCCGGTGGCCGCCGCCGCGATCGGGGCGACCCTGGCCGCCCTGGTGGTGCGCTGGGAACCGCTCGCCAACGGTAGCGGCATCCCGCACGTGGAGGCGGTCTATCACGGACAGGCGCCACCACCGCGAATCCGCTTGCTGCCGGCGAAGTTCATCGGCGGAGTGCTGGCCATCGGATCGGGCCTGGTTCTCGGCCGGGAGGGTCCGACGGTGCACATGGGCGCGGCCATCGGAGCACAGGCGGCCCGACGAGCACGGTTGCCCGACTCCGAGATCCGGATGATGCAGACGGCACTGGGCGGTGCCGGCCTGGCCGTCGCGTTCAACGCCCCCATCGGGGGCACGTTGTTCACGATCGAAGAGGTGACGAAATCGGTCCGCACCACGACGGTGCTGGCGACGATCTTCGCTGCGTCGACGGCCGTCGGCTGCGCACACCTCGTCCTGGGCAACGATGCGGAGTTCCGCCTCCAGCCCATCGACGAACCCGCACTCGCTTTGCTTCCGCTGTTCGTGGTCTTCGGCCTGCTCACCGGATGCCTCGGCGCGCTTTACAACTCCCTGGTGCTGTGGTTCCTCGACCGGGTGACTGCTGTCCGCCGGGTCCCGGCCGTCGCCAAGGCGACCATCATCGGTGCCCTCATCGGGCTGGTGATGATCGTCCATCCCCAGGCTGTCGGCGGTGGGGAGTCGCTGACTCAGATGTTGCTCGGCGGGGAGCGGTTCGCGATGGCCGTGATCGTCGGGTATCTGGTGCTGCGGTTCCTGGCCGGACCTCTGTCCTACGCCGCCCCGGTCGTGGGCGGTCTGTTCGCACCGTTGCTGGCGGTCGGCGCGCTGTGGGGGGTGTTGTTCGTCGCCGCCATCGACACCGTGTGGCCCGGCGATGCAACGTCTTTGGCGGTTCCGATGGCAGTCGTCGGCATGGCCGCATTCTTCGGTGCGACGGTCCGGGCACCGCTGACCGGCATGGTGCTCGTCATCGAGATGACCGCGTCCACCGCGGTGCTCGTCCCGATGCTGGCGGCCACCGGGGCGGCGGTGCTGGCGGCCCACCTGATCGGCTCGCCGCCGATCTACGACAGCCTGCGGCAGCGGAGTCTGTCGAAGACCTGAGACAGCGTCGCTTCCCCGTCCTTACCGGGCTGTTTCTTCTTCCCGGTCACGAACGTGATAGCGACCCCGGGTCAACAGCGGCTCATCGTGGAGTGGCCCCGGTCCGGCGGTCGGCGCGGCACTGGCCCACCGGCCGTAGGATCGTGACAGCGGTCCGGCCGACAGCCCGTGAGCGAAGACGCTGATCAGCACCGTGACGGCGAGGACGCCGTTGATCGTGTGAATGTTCGGAGCATCGTCGCCGAGTTCCTCGAAGGTGAGTAGACCGAACACGATGGTGGCCAGCCCGCGGGGCCCGAACCAACCCAGGAAAGCGATTGTCGGCCAACGAAGTCCGGTACCGATCATCGACACCGCGACCGGTGCCATGCGCAGCACTGTCAGGGCCAGCACCGCCAGAACCACCCACTGCCAGTGGAACTCCGCGGCGAACACCTCCAGCAGCAGGCCGCCGAAGATGAACCACACAATGAATCCCAGCAGGTCCGCCGACGTCTCCAGCAGGCTTGAGGTCTCGTGTTCGAATGCCAGGGTGTGTGACGCGGCACCGAAAACCAGCCCGCCGACAAACGCGGCGATGAACACGTTGGCGCCGATCAGGTTCGCGATGCCGAACAACAGGATCGGCAGGGCCAGGGCCGCGACCTGCTGGCCTCGCTGGCCGCTGAAGTTTCGCTCCCGCGAGCGGTCCAGCGCCCAGGCTGTCAGCAACCCGCCGACCACCGCGCAGACGAGGGCGAGAAGTACCGGGGTCGCGCTGATCTTGAACAACCCCGGCAGTGCTGTGCGTTCGCGCTCGGCGAGGAGTCCGAGGGCGAACAGCACAATCGGGGTGGCAAGACCATCGTTGAGCCCGCTCTCCACGTTCAGGGCTCGCCGGACCTGAAGCGGGACAGCAGGATTGAGAACCGTGGGTGCTCCGAGGCCCGCGTCGGTGGGCGTGATCGCCGCCGCGATCAGCAGAGCCCCGGCGATTCCGAGGGCGGGCAGCATCGCCCAGGTGACCAGGTAGGTGGCCAGCAGTGCCAGTGGGAAGCCGATGGCCAGCAGGCGGAACGGGATCGTCGGGTCGCGACGCAATTGGCCCAACCGCACCGTCGACGCGTCGTGGAACAGGATGATCACCAGGGCGATCTCGGCAAGGGTGCGGACGGATTCGGCCTCGACGTCGATACTGCGGCCGGAGAAGACGATCATCCCGGCCACGATGCTGGCCATGGGCGCGGTGAGGTTGGCAAAGGACATTCGCCGGGCCAGCAGCGCATAGCACAGGATCAGACCGGTCATCACCGTCGTCATCTGACCGCTCACTGACGCAGTGTAGGCGCCGGGCCACGGTGAGCCGGTGTTTCGTCCACGGTCGCCAGCCGGTCAACCGGCCAGCCAGGCCAGCGCCGCGGCGACCAGTGCGGCGGTCCCGGTGTCCAGCGTCGGCTGGATCAACGGGGCGAAGTGCGGGGAGTGGTTCACCGGGAGGTCGGTGGGCATCCCGCCGGCGGCTTCGGCAGCTCCGAACAGCGCCGGGTCGGCGCCGCCGAACAGCCAGAAGGTGTAGGGGGCGTTGACCCCTCGGGCGATGTCGCTGAAATCTTCGCTGCCGGTGACCAGCGGCGCGGTGATCATTGCATCGGCACCGAGCACCGCGGTGAACGCATCATCGACCCGGGCGGTGACCTCGGCATCGTTGTCGGTGACCGGAGCCTCCTCGAAGATCTCGATCTCGGCGTCGTGCGGGGACCCTGAGGCCGCACACTCCGCAGTCACGATCCGCCGGATGGCCGCCAGCAACGTCGAGCGCACTGATTCGCGGTAGAAGCGGATGTTCACCAGCAACTCGGCGCGGTCCGCGATGATGTTCGCCTTGCTGCCCGCGTGCAGGCTGCCCACCGTCAGCACCGCCGGCTCGCCCGGTTCGATCTCGCGCGCGACGACACCCTGCAGTCGGAGCACGATTGCGGCGGCCAGCACCACCGGGTCGACCGTGCTCTGCGGCATCGAGGCATGCCCGCCGCGGCCGTAGACCGTGATCCGGATCGAGGCGCCTCCCGCGAAGGCCGGCCCCGGGATGGTCGCCAAGGTTCCGGCGGGAAGGGGTGCGACGTGCTGGCCGAGCACGACGTCAACCGGGCCGGTCAAGCCCGCCAGTCCGTCGTCCACCATGCCCTGGGCGCCGTCGATGGTCTCCTCGGCGGGCTGGAAGACGGTGACAAGCGTTCCGCACCAATGCTTTTCACCGCCGGCAAGCAGCTGCGCCGCCCCGGCCAGGCAGGCCGTGTGCATATCGTGGCCGCAGGCGTGCATCACCGGCACCTCGGCGTCTGCTCCGATCGGGATGGCCGTGGCGGTGCTGGCGTAGGGCAACCCGGTCTCTTCCCTGACCGGCAGGGCGTCCATATCGGCGCGCAGCAGCACTGTCGGACCCTCGCCGTTGCGAAGCACACCGACCACGCCGGTGCCGCCGACCCCGGTTGTCACCTCGAATCCGGCCATGGCCAGCCGCTCGGCCACCGCGGCAGCGGTGCGGTGCTCCTGGTGGGACAGTTCCGGGTGCCGGTGCAGGTCCCGGTAGAGGTCCTCCTGCCAGGATCGGATCTCATCGGCTGCGGCCATGACCGCGGCGACGGTGTCGGGGAGAGTCATGTTGGCGGTGTCGGTCGGGTCAGTCGCCGTGATGGCCCTTGCCGCAGTGCATGACGAGTTCCTCGTTGGTGCCCTGGCAGACATCGAAGTAGGTCGGCTCACCGTTGCCCGCTCCGGCGTCGACGGCCACGAAGGTGCCCGACTTCGAACCCTTGGCGCTGGCGCCGGAACCGCCGTACTTGCCGGGGTCGCCTCCGCTTGAGGTGTCGTCGATGGTGTAGCCCTCGCCGGACCAGATGCCGGTGTAGTAGTCCGCGACCTGCTTGGGTGTCTGGCCCTCGACCGAGTAGCGGGCGTGCACCATGCCGTCGTCATCGCTGGATCGGATCTGTGTCGCGCCGGCCGGGGGCTGAGGCAGGGCAGCGCCGGCCGTGGGTGTGGACGCCCCGGAAGGGCTGGGAGTTGCCGACGTGCTGGAGGACGTCGAGCTTGTCACCGTCTCGGTGACCGTGGTCTTCTCGACGGTAGTTGACGATGTCGAGCAACCGGATAGGACCAGCGCGGCGACGCCGACTCCGGCCAGGATTGCAGCGATTCGCATGATGGTTCCTCACATCGGGCCCGACGCCGATGGCCGGATCCTGCGATTATGACGCGCACCGCCGGGGCCGGGCGGGAAATGCACCGCTTCAGTCGGCCTCGTGTGCGACGTCGAGTCGGAGGCACTCGGCGACATCGAACATCGCGATCGCGCGCTGTTGCCGCAGCGGCAGCCGAGGCATCACCTCGGAACTGGGCACGACCATCGGATTGGCTGTCAGCCATCGCCGTCCGTCGGACTCGACCACCGCACCGCCGTTGGCCAACACATTGCGAACCCAGTCGGCCCGGTCACCGTAGGGCAGCGCGATGACGAAGCTTGTCCCGATACGGTCGGCATGGACGGGGGTCCGGTACGTCCGGCCACTGCGGCGTCCCAGGTGAACGATCACCGCGGTTCGGCTGGAACCGGTGCCCGCGACGCGCAGCACGCCGCGATTGGTCACCCGGTTCAGTCTGCGTACACCGGTCAGCACCGGCTCGACCCGGAATCGGATGGCCGCCAGGATTCCGAGGATCACGGTGACCACCGCGGTTACCGCGACGGCTACGACGGTGAGTGCTGTTCTGATGACGCCCTCCCTGCTCCGTCGCACATCAACATAGGAACCATCCTGAACACCGGAAACCTGCTGGCAGAATACCTACGGAGGGGCCGGTCCCGGGTTGGTCGGACGGGTTTTGTCGTACCCCGTCAGTAATGTTGCCGGTGTTCCGGTCGACACCGGTCGACGAGAGGGGATCGTCAGCGGAAATGGGGTGCTGCGATGGATTCGCCCAGCAAGACCAGCTATTCCGTCATCGTTCTCGGTGACGCGGAGACCGTCGGGCTGTCCGACTTGGGGGAGAAGGCCGCCGAGCAGGGTGCCGTGATCACCGAAACGTTCGCTTTCGCCCCCGGGGAGGCGGTTTCCCACGACGATCTGACCGAGGTTGACGCCGTCGTGGACGCGTTGAGTCGTGCGATCTCCACGCGGGTCGATATCTGGGTGCCCTTCCCACTTGCCGACCTCGGGCGCGAGCAGCATGTCCGGCGCGTCAGTCTGGTCCTGCAGCGCCACGGCCTGAACATGCTGATGGGGCGCGAACTCAACCCCTGCACCCAGGACGGCGGATTCAGCGAGATCGACTTCGCGCTGCGTGCGGAGGTTCGCGCGGTCGACGGGCTTGATTGCGCCGCGCTGGCTGTCTCCGGGGCAGCGACGCTCGCCGAGGAGATCGAGCAGGCGCTGCGGCGGACCGATCCACCGCGACGCACCTCGTCAGTCCCGCCGCCGGACCAGCAATGCGCGGCCCGGAAGTCCGATGCAGCGGAGCGGTTCTACGGAACCGGGGACGTGGCGAAGTTCTTCGGCAAGTCGGTGCAGTGGGTGAACCGGGGCTTACGTACGAACGTGTTCACCCGTGCGGACGGATCGCCGATCGAACCGATCCGCACCGCAGGCATCCGGGGCAAGCGGCGGTTCACCGTGCCGATGCTGCGCGATATGGCTCGGTCGTGCTACCGCCGGGGCACCCTCGGCGAGGGCGAATACCTGGATCTCCTTGTCGTGCTGGCCTGGGCCGAGCAGGAATAGCTCTGATCCGAGCGCGTCCTGCGGCGTACCGTTGACAACACCGGTGACGATCGGAGGCGGTATGAACCTCGATATGAGCCTGGACCTCGAAGCGCTAAGGCGAATCCTGATCTGGTCGCTGGTCGCGAACTACGCGATTCTGCTGATCTGGTTCTCCGTCTTGGCGTGGGCGCATGACTGGATCTACCGTCTGCACACCCGGTGGTTCCAGCTGTCCAGGCAGACCTTCGACGCCCTGCACTATGGCGGGATGGCCGCCTACAAGATCGGCGTCCTGTTGTTCAACCTGGCACCCCTGGTCGGGGTGCTGGCCGTCACCTAGTACCGGTGACGGCCGGGTTCCCCGGTCGGGGCCGGCGGGGCCTTGACCTCGGGGCTGAACGAGTTGCCGCCGGTCGGGGAGAGGTTCTTCTCCGTGGGTTGAGCCGGGCTCGACGTTGGTGCCGATGAACTCGGAGTGGTGGTGGTCTCAGGCTTCTTTTCGTCGCTGCTGCAGCCTGCGGCCGCCGCGGTGACGATGGCAGCGGAACCCGCCAGCACCGCCATCTTCCTCATGAAACGCGCAGACGATCTCATCGGTCCCCCTTCTCAGCGGCGGTCGGGTCAAGTACCCGAACACTAGCCGATCCGCAGTCGCGGCCGTGATGGTTACGTCATTCGCGCGGACGGTAGTCGGCGTTATCCGAACCCACCCAGCACCTCCGAAGCGCGCCGCCAGTTCTGGCGGCGGCGTTCGAACGTCGCCCCGATCCACATCAGCAGCACCCCGGCGACGCCGACGGTGATCCACCGCGGCATCCGGACGATCTCGTCACCCCACTGGTCGATCGCCAGGATCAGCAAAGCGCCCGCGCCCAGGATCAGAGGTGCCTGCAGCCGCCGTCCGGCTCCGCCGATGACCGCCGCCAACGACATCGCCGTGGCGGAGATGAGCCGGGGCAGATCGTCGTCCACCATGCCGATCAGCATTGTCGGTCCGATCGCCAGAACGAGCGCGGGCCCGAGGGTCAGCCAGGACCGCCCGGGTCCGTTGCGCCACATCAGGATTCCGACGGCGAGTGCAGCCGCCGCGGCCGGCGCGGTATAGGCCTCCACGACCTCGACGTGGCCGGCGGCCAGCCAGGCCCACACGGCGCACAGCGCCAGCACCCCGGCCGCCGATCCGTAGCGCACGCGGCGTTGGGGCTGCAGGGCGGCGACCGCTGTGACCGGAACGAGGGCGGTCAGAGTCCCGGCCAGCCAGGGAGTCGACTGGGCCGCGACGGCGGTTCCACAGAGCGCCGCCGCCGCACCGGTGATCTCCAGCACCGTGCCGGAGCGGCCGCGCGCCAGGTAGAGCCCGGCCAACAGCACGGCCCCGGCTGCGATTGCCGCGGCGAATCCCCCGGCGGCAGGCCCGGCTCCCGCCGCCGACGTCGCCACCCCGGCAAACGTCACAGCGAGGGCGCCGGCAAGGGCACCGAAGAACTCCCGCGCCATGCCGGGCCGGGCTAGCAGGGCGGCCCCCGCGCCGGCGGCCGATCCCACCGCGAGGGTCGACACCGACGCCGTTGCGGACACCGCCGCCCATCCGGCCATCGGCGCCGCTGCGATAGCGGCACCCGGCAACAGTGCCCACCCCCGGCCGGGCTGCTCGCGGTCCACCAGAGCGGCGCCGAGCAGTGCCAGCACGAAGGCCGATGTGGTGGTGATCAACGCCACCAACACCGTTGATTCACCGTTGAGTGGACCCAGCGCTGCTGCACAAGCGACTGCAGCGGTGGTGATTCCGAGAAGTCCGCGACGGCTGATGCCGAGCACCAATCCGACGGCGGCGACCGTTCCGAGCGTCCCGATCGCTGACCATGACCCGATGAAGGTGCCGTTGCCCGGACCCTCGGCGGCTCCGCGGGCGATCAGGTCCGCGCTTCCGGTCCACGGGTCCGCGAACCACCCGAGCGGCCCGAGCAACGCCGGGATGCTCTGCACGATCGACCACAACGTGCCGGGCAGCGCGAACAGCCCCCCGGCCACTGCGGCCGCCGCCCGCCACCCCGCCGGCAGCACCAGAGCGGTCAGCGCTGTCGCCCCGCCGGCCAGGACCGATGTAGCCAGCATCCCTTCGTCGTCGAGCAGTGGATTGAGCAGGGTGAGCACGGCCGCGGCAGGTGAGGCGCACACCAGCACGCCGAGGAGCGCCCGCATCGACGAATCGTTCGCCGCGCGACGGGCCAAGGCGGGGGCGGCCGACAGCGCCGCCATCGCCAGTGCAGGGGCGCAGGCGGCAGCGACCGTTCCGGGCTGACCGGCCGCGATGGCGGCGAGGACCAGCCCGGCGGCCCATGACCCGCCGGCGTGCAACCGCAGCGCCGTCCGGCCTTCCCGGAAGAGCCATCGCGAGGACTGCGCCACGGCGGCGACCACGCAGGCAGCCAGCACCGCGAACCCCAACGCCGCCGCCCACTCGGCGTCGGCAAACTTCACTATCAGCAGTTCGGCCGACATCGGCAGCAGCGCGGCCACTGCGAATCGGGTCGTACGCCGGCCGACCAGCACCCCCAGCAGTGCGGCGAACCCTGCTGCGGCGGCGGTGCCGATCGCCCACCACAGTTCGCCGGACATGCCCGCAGCCAGCCCGGCGCGCCGCCCGGCGTAGGCATCGACGAGTACCAGCACGATCGCGAGCCCCGCGAAGGCCTCCGCGGTGGCCGGCAGCGATCGGCGGAGTCCGATTGCCAGCGCGGTCACCACGGTGGTGGCGGCGAGAAGCAGCAGGGCGCGGCCGCCGTCGCCCATCCGCGACCATGCCACCGCGGTGAACGTCAGCGCAGAGAGACCCAGCAGCGTCGCGCCGAGTGAGAGCAGCAACGCCCGGACTCGGGCGCCCGACCACTCCTGGCGTTCGGCCGGTGTGACCGGGCTGAGGGGCCGGCTTAAGGGAGGCGGCCACCCCGACAGAGCGAAGCGTCGCCGCTCGTACTCCACGACGAGAGCCTGGCGCTGTGCCATCAGCTGGCCCATGTGGGCGTCGACGGCCAGGATCTGGCTGCGCAGGGCGTCGAGTTCGGTCCGCGGGTCGCCGGCGGCAGGTTGTTCGGGGTGCACGGTGCTAGGACCCACTTTCGATCACTGTCGCCCCCTGTGAAAACTCCAACCGCCCGCTGTGGACCGGCCTGCCGACGAATCATTCCAATGCGTCGGACCCCGCTCCTACAATCCAGCAAAGGGGAAGGCGCGACAAGTCAAGGGGGAGAGATGTGTGTATTCGGCACACGGGTTCTGGCGGCAATCGCACTGTGCGCTGCCGTGGTCGGCGCTGCACTGGCCGGCGCAACTGCGGCCGCGGCGGCCCCGGGTGACCCGTTCATTCCTGACCCGCCGATCTGGTGCCCGGGCAACGATCCCAACGCTTTCGTCGCCTCGGGTTACGGCGGCTTTTGCGAGGGCCGCACCTACCCGGACGGCACCCGATGGAACACCTACCGGGTCGGCTTCTTCTGGCAGCCGATGCGCTGCATCATCCCTGACGGCACCGCGTTCCCTCCATTGGCGGCACCGGGTGGGTGCGGTGGGGCGTGGGGCGGTTGAGCGAGAACGGGCGCGCCGTCATGGCCCCGCGGCTGACCAGTCGGAGCACGCCGGCGGTCGGCTGATCTCGTTCGGCTGCCGATTCCCGCTCGTCTGGCCGGTGACCTGGCTATCGTCCCAACGATGACGGGCAATCGGGTGCGGGTGTTGACGGCGGCCGCTGCGTTGGGGTTGTCGCTGGCCGGACCGCAGGCGTTGGGTATCGCTGCCGCGGACAGCGCAGACGGCGATTCGGTGAGGGCCGGAGATTCGGTAAGGGCCGACGACAACTCCGGCGCCCAGCGGACGCAGCCCACTCGGCAGGCCCGCACCGCCGGACCCCCGCGCGTGCCACGACCTGCTGCGGCCCGAGCTGCCGCGGCGTCCCCGTCCGGCGACTCGCCGACGACTCCGGCCGAGGCGCCGGTGGCACACTCCATCCCGCCCACGAAGATCCGGGCGGCCGCGAATCTCTCACGCCGCAACGTCACTCCGCCCGCCCCGGCGGCCGTCGCTCCGACCGTCTCGCCGGAAGCGCCGCCGGCGGCGACACCAGAGATCTCGACCCAGGAGATCCCGATACAGAAGATCTCAACCCAGAAGATGACGGCAGCGGTCCCGCGCGTGACTTCGACCGGCGGTCCTGGCCGGCGCTCGGGCGCACCGGTTGCCCCCAGTGCCGAGGTGGTATCCGGGGCGTTGCTGATGGTGCGTCGTTCCCTGAGCGCCGACACGGCCCTCGCCGCGGCGCCGGTGGCCACGGCGGCCGCAGTCGCCAACCCGGTGCAGGACTTCCTCACCGACGTCAGGACCTTCATCGCCACCTACGCCAACCTCTATCCGTGGTGGAGTGGCAGCCTGCTGCCCACCCCGATCAGGCAGTTCTTCTTCAGCGCCACCCCGGTCGCCGATCCGATGCAGGTGGAACTCGACCTCGCCGCGGGTGCGACCAGCCACGCCATCCCGTTCAGCGCCTATGACACCGACGGCCACCGGTTGGTCTACTCGGTACCGGACAAGGGCCTGCCCGGTGGACCGGGGTACGGCACTGTCACGGTCGACAACACGGCCGGCACCTTCACCTACACCCCCGATGTGGACTTCACCGGGACCGACACCTTCTCCTTCGTCGCCAGCGACGACACCTCAATCCACTTCCACGCCTGGGCAGGGCTGCTCAACGCCCCGTACGGAATCCTCGAGACGAGCCTGGCCGGCGGGCACCGGGTCACCGCGACGGTGACGGTGTTCAACAACGTCGACATCCGCCCCGATCCGGCGGTGGCCGTCTACACCGATATTGTCGGCGACTTCAGTTTCCTCACCTACAACGTCTCGGGTCTGCCGTTCCCGTTCTCCGGTGCGGCGTTGCCGCGGATCATCAACAGCGTCGAGATCGGTTCGCGGCTCAATGGTTTCGATGTCGTCAACGTCCAAGAAGACATTGCCTACCATCCCTTCCTGATCACCGCCGCCGACTTCCCGGACCGGACCGCACCGTCGGTTCCGACCTGGGCGTGGCCGGTGGGCGTGCCGTTCTCCGACGGGCTGAACTCGCTGTCCTCGTACTACCTGGAGAGCCTGGACCGCCAGGCTTGGACCACCCGACCGGACCTGCTCAATCCTGGCGGGTTCACCTACACCCGCCAGCACATCCCGGGCGGTTCGTCGATCGACGTCTACAACGTCGACACCAGCGGCGGATCGTTGACCAACGCCGAGATCGCCCAACTGTCCGACTTCATTCAGCAGAACTCCATCGGCCGGGCCGTCATCGTGGCCGGTGATTTCGGCCAGTTCTATTCCGATCCGGACCAGACGCTCACCGCCTTCGCCGCCGCCAACGGCCTCACCGACGCCTGGGTGCAGGTCGAATTCGGCGGGGTGCTCCCCACCGAAGCGGATCAGTGCGCCTATGCCGACAGCTGCGAGCAGCCGGACAAGGTCTTCTACCGCGATGCCGCGCCGCTGAGCCCGCTCGACCCCGCCACCAGTCCGGTCCGGTTGCAGGCCCTGAGCTACACCAACGAGGGCCTGAGCTTCCTCAACACCAACGGCCAGGACCTCTCCGCGAGTCGGCCCCAGTCGGTGGACTTCGGCTACACCGTCGATGCCATCGGCCCGATGACCGTCGATCCGGCGAACTGGATGGGGGACCTGCCGGCGTTGTCGACACTGCCGCTGACCGAGATTCCCATTCCCGGCACCCACGACTCGGGCAGCTACGGCATCACCGCGCAGTCGCCGTGGGCGCTGACCGCGCAGAGCCAGTTCGGCTTCCTCACCGAGCTGCCCGGCTTCCTGCAGGACCTCATCGTCAAACCGATCGCCGCCGGCTGGGCGAAAACCCAGTCCAACGATCTCTATGACCAGTTCAGCGAGGGCATCCGCTACGTGGACCTGCGACTGACCAACGAGCCGGACGGTCAGGTTTATCTCGAGCACGGTCTGCGGTCGGTGCTGTTCACCGACGCTGTCGACGACATCGCCGCGTTCGCCACCGAGCACCCGCGCGAAGCGCTGGTCATCTACATCCAGGGCATCAACAACTTCACCCCGGAGACCCACGCTGCGGTCATCGCGCAGATGACCGAAGCATTCGGGTCGCGGATGGCACCGCGGGTGATGGGCACCTCGTCGACCCTGCAGGACCTGTGGGAGGCCGACAAGAACGTCATCGTCGTCTACAACAACGCCACCGCCGTCGCCGCCGACCCGAACCTGTGGCCCGACGGCACGCTGTACCGGCCGTGGCCGGAGGTCGCGTCGGTGCCGGCCCTGCTGGAAGGCAACGAGACCAATCTGGCCAACCGGCCGCCGGCCGCGATCTGGGGCATGTTCGGCGAGTCGACCCCCGGCGTGCTCAACTACGTCACCGGCATCCTCACCCTCGGCACCCGCAACATCGAAGAGTTCATGTTCAATGTGCACCCGCCGGTTCAGCAGTGGATGCGGGTGAACTTCAAGTCGGAGCTGAACCTGACGACCGCCGACTGGTACCGGGAGTTCTGGCCGGCCGGTTCCACCTACGTGCGCGACGGCATCGGAGCGGTGTACGAGACGCTGGGTCCGCGGAAGTCGGAACTGGCGGTCTGATCGAACGGCCGAAAGCCCCGGCACGAGACAGCTGGCTGGGCCAGAATTCGGGGCGATGACGTGTTGCATTCTGGGTTTGGTGTTGATGGCGGCGATCGGTCGCGTCCGCCGGTTGTTCGGCGCCCGGCCAGTCTCGACGCCGGACCTGTTCGCCCCGGTCGCCCGCCGTCCGGCGCCGGGTGAGACGTTGCCCCCGGCCCCGGTGATCGGCCCCGAGTCGGATGGCGTGCCGGCGCGGTCGGCGGTACTCGGCTATTGCGCCGTCGGGATCGCGCTGGTCCTGGTGGGCGCCCCTGGGTTGATCACAACCGGGCTGCTGACCAACACCGGTTCGGCCGGACAGTGGCTGCTGCGCACGGTCTGCTACGCAGCCGCCGTCGCCGCCGCCCTTGCGCTGCGGAGGTCGACGGCGATCTGGCGCGCCCCGAGGGGCGTGGGACCGGCTCTGGTGATCGCGGGGACGATCATCTTCGAACTCGGTGTGCTGGACATGCACGTCTTCCGGGTCATCGCGATCGACAGCTCAAACATCCTGCAGATGTTCGTCTTTCACAACATCGGACCCGTTGTGGCGATCATCGGCGGGGCGGTTTTGGGCTACGGATCGCTGGGTCGCAGCAATACCGCATGGCGATCGTCGAGGTCGACCGATACCAGTGCGCAGCCGTCGTCGTCGGCGGTGACGGTGGCCTCAACACCGCCGCTGACCTGGTAGTCATGTCGTGGCGCTAGTCGCCCGATACCCAAAACGGTTCGCCCGCCGCCGTTTCCGGGCCGCAGCACCAGATCGAGCGCCCGGCCGTCGGTCACCGCGCGGGTGACCAGCACGTCGGGATAGGCGGCCTGGGCGAGGACCGGGCCGGTCTTCCACTGCTCCGGAACCTCGCCGGCAAGGAGGTCCCGCATGGCGTCCTGCCGGGTGAACCGGGCCAGGACGTGCCCGGCGTTACCCCAGCTGGAGATTCCGGTGTATGCCCGGGCACCGTCGCGGTGCACCGTCTCGTAGCGCTTGTCCAAGGACACCTCGAGTGCGTCGGCCATCTCGTCGTCGCCGAACTCCTTGGCGGCGGCCATCACCGAGACGCGGCTCATGCCGGTTCCGCGGGTGTAGTTGCCCGGGTCGATGATCTCCCAGGCGGTGGCATCGATCTTGACGTCGTCTCCCTCGATGCGAATCAGATTGGCACGCAGGTTCTCCCAGGTCTTTCGGGCCTGCTCGGGCATGGAGAAGTGCAGCCAGAACGACATCACCCCGTCGTTGCCCACCGACGGTCCCATGAAGAACTTGAGCGGCCCACGCGCGGCCAGGAACCGGTTGTCGGGGCGCAGATACCGGTGTGCGCGGAGGGCGTGAGCCATCTGATCGATGCGATCCTCGCTGAATGCGGTGCCGTGCAGTCGGTCGTGCATCAGCAGCGTCGCCAGCGAGAACGCATTGCACATCGGGTAGATCAGCCGCGGCTCGCACGGGTAGAGCAGCCCGTGCCCGCTG
>JAUPLT010000331.1 GCA_030836785.1 Actinomycetota bacterium | reverse complement strand
GAAGCCCTGCCCCCGCCTCCTCGGGAGGTGCCGGACCAGGGCCTGACACCCGATGCGCTGGTGCGCGCCTACAACGTCGCTCCGCTGCGCGAAGCCGGGTACACCGGCAAGGGCGAAACCGTGGTGGTGTTCGCCTTCGACGGCTTCGACCAGGCCGACCTCGACCTGTTCGCCCAGACCTTCAATCTCCCGTCGTTCACCCCCGAGGTCGTTGGCGGCCAGCCCCCGGATCGCCGGGGCGAGGCGACGATGGATCTACAGGCCGTCCACGCCGTCGCTCCGGATGCCCGCAAGGTTCTTGTCAACGCCCGACCTACGGTGGACGGCGCCGGCTCCTACGAGAAGATCGCCGCGTTGATGGAGGACGTCGATCGGCGTTATCCAGGTGCGGTGTGGAGCTTCTCCATCGGCTGGGGCTGCGACAAGCTGATCACCGCCGCCGATCTGGTGCCGGTACGAACCGCACTGACCCGCGCACAGGACAACGGAACCAGCGCCTTCGACGCCGGCGGAGACCTCGCCGGGCTGGAGTGCAAGGGCGGTAACGAATGGTCCTCACCACCGCACTCAGACAACATCGGCCTGGACGCGGTGGCCTCGATCCCCGAGATGACGAATGTCGGCGGCACCACACTGTCGACCGACAGCACCGGCGGATGGCTGTCCGAACAGGCCTGGTTCGACGCGCCGCTGTCCCAGGGCACCGCCGGCGGCTCGTCGGCGCTGTACACCCGACCCGAATGGCAACGCGATCTCGCCGGAGTGACTGACGACGACAGTCGGCTGGCTCCTGACGTCTCCGCCGTCGCCGATCCGTTCACCGGTGTGCGGATCGTGTTCGGTCAGCAGGAGATCGTCGGCGGTGGGACGTCCCTGGCCGCACCACTGTGGGCGGGTTTCGCCGCCGTGATGAATCAGTACCTGGTCGATGGTGGCGGCAGTCGGCTGGGGGATCTCAACCCGCTGCTCTATCGGGTCGCCCGGGGCGCCGCGCTGCCCGGCTTCCACGACGTCGTCCTCGGCGGGAATGCGGTGGCCAACGCCGGGCCGGGATACGACCTGGCAACTGGCCTGGGCACCCCTGATGTCGACAACCTGGCGCGCAACATCCTGATCCTGCAGAAGCTGCGGCCATGACGGGCCTTGCTCCCGCGGTGCCGACCATGGAGTGTCCGCGGTGTCAGGTGGACGTCCCCGCCGGGAGGTTCTGCGGTCTCTGCGGCTGCCAGGACGCCCACCCGAGAATGCTGCGTGCGGGCACCTTCGGCGCCGAACCAGGCGAACATGTCCTGCGGCCGTTCATCGTCAGTTCGCTGTTCCCGCAATTGCCGACCCGGTCCCGGACCCCGTTCCGGATCACCCTCGTCGCGGCCGCCGCGGGACTCCTGCTGTCGGTGATCCTGAAGTTTCCCGCGCTGGGGATCCCGGTGTCGGCGCTGAGTCTGCCGCTGCTGTTTCTGCTGTATCTGCGCGCATCGGCCGCGGATCGGGACTGCCGTCCGGCATCTCTGATCTTCGCCGGCACGTCGGGTGCCCTGCTCGGAGCCGCCTGGATCGTGCTGAGCGGACAGTTGGTCGCGCGCACCTACGGTGTGCCGATGTCCGTGGGGCTGGCGATGCACCAAGTGTTCCGGGAGGGCCTGCTCATTCCCGTGGTGGGCATCGTGCTCATGATCGTGCCCACCGTGATCGTGCGCCTGAGCCGCCCGCGGAGTCGGGAGTCGCTGGACGGCTTCGTCATCGGCGCTCTATCGGGTTTGACCTTCAGTGCGGTGGCGACGCTGGTCCGACTGGCACCACAGGTGGGTGCCGGCGTGATCGCTCATTCCCGTCCGATACAGGGTCTGGTTGTCGAAGTCCTGCTCTGCGCGGTGATCATTCCCGTCACCGCGGCGGCGTCGGGCGGGATGGTCGGCATCGCGCTGTGGTTCCGCCCGCATGGCGGCGGCGCGGGCCACTACGGCCGGGTGCGCCCGATCCTGGTGCTGATCGCCATCACCGCTCTGCTCGCGCACGCCTCGACCGCCGTCGTCGACATCGCGGGTCGGTCTGCGTTCTTCATGCTGATCGCCCACCTCGGCGGCGCGGTCCTGATCCTGCTGCTGTTGCGGGTGTCCATGCAACTGGCGCTGCTGCACGAGGCCACCGACCCCATCGCCGAAGACCAGCCGATGCTGTGTCTGCGCTGCGAGATGGTGGTGCCCGACATGGCGTTCTGCCCCTCGTGCGGCGCGGCGACCCGAGCGGCATCACAGCAGTCGCGCAGCGAGCGCCGAGGGTCGTTGCGCCCCGTGCCGGCGGCCGGCGGAACGAGCGCGCCGGGGGCGGCCGACGGCACTCCCGAGCACCTGTACCCCGGCTATGCGCTACCCGCGCAGAACTACGCCGCGCCCGCGGTGCTGCGGCCCCGGCTGACGTGGCTGCTCAGCCGGTGGGGGACCGTGATCACGGTGGCAACGGTGGTGCTCGCCGGCGTCGCCGTGGTGCTGAGCCCGAAGGTCGTCCATTACATGTGCCCCCCGGAGTGCGGCAAGCCGCCGACCGGCACGCCGGTGATGGCCCTGCCCCGGTACACCTCTGCCGACGGGGCCTTTTCGGTGTCCTACCCGGCGCCCGGTTCGGCCTACACCGTTGAGACCAGCAGCACCGGCGTCACGGCGACCTACACCGGCGGGGATGGCGGCGTCATGCAGTTGTTCGCCGAACCGGCTGACGGGCGCCAGCCGCGGGACATCATCCGGGCCGTCGTGGCCCGGACGTATCCGGACGCGAAGGTCGCCTACGAGATACCCAACGCGATGGTGGGCTATCAGCCCGGCTACGGCGAGGTCGCCGACACGTGGCCGCAGAGTTCGACGGCCAGCTACCGCCGCATTCGAATCCTGGTGCTGGCGGCCGTCAAGAACGACCTGGCGCTGGTGGCCTTCGCCACCGGCCCTTATCACGCGTTCGGCCCGGACTTCGGTCCCGGGCCGCCATCCGGAGCCAACCTGGAGATCGCCCTGGACATGGGCAAGTACGTCAACAGTTTTCACTGGAGCGGTGATCCGGCCCGGTGACCTCAAACGACACCACGCACGTGCCGGTGGGCGAAACTCAGCCCCAGCCGAGCTCGTGCAGACGTTCGTCGTCGATGCCGAAGTGGTGAGCCATCTCGTGGATGACGGTGACGGCTACCTCCTCGATGACCTCGTCTTCGGACTCGCAGACTTCGAGCAGCGATTCCCGGTAGATGGTGATGGTGTCCGGTAAGGCGCCCGCATAGGTGGAGTCGCGTTCGGTGAGCGCGATGCCCTCGTACAGGCCCAGCAGTTCGGAATCCTCGGGATGGCGGTCCTCGACGAGAACAACCACATTGTCGGCAGCGGCGGCGAGTTCGGGCGGGATGCGGTCGAGGGCGTCGGATACCAGTTCCTCGAAACGCTCCGGAGCCATCCGAACAGGCATTATCCGGGCGCCTGCGGGGCGAACGACATCGGCGGCAACGGCAGGCCCAGTCGCTCCTCGGGGATGTCCGGCGGCGGGATCGGCGGTTGCCCGTTGATGAGCAGCGGACCCTTGGCACTGTTGATCAGGGTGGCCCAGCCGCCGTTGCCCAGGGTGGCGCCGATACTGCAGCCCACCTGCCGGCTTCCGGCGGTCCAACTGGGCAGCGACACCGTGCTGTAGATCAGCGTGAGGGTGGTGTCGCGCAACTCGACCGGTGCGAGGTAGGCGTCGGTCAGGCGGTTGCAGGCCTCCTTGATGAAGGCATCCTGGTCGGGCTCCGAGGGCAATCCCCCGGGGAACTTCTCGGCAAGGTTGACCGCGCCGGTGACCTCCATGGCATGGGGCACCGAGCAGTCGACGGGGACATCCGTGGGCTGGTTGGTCGCCGGGTCGATACCCAGGCAGGTCCCGGGCAGCCACACCTTGGACTGGTCGAGATCGACGATCTTGCCTTTGAACACCACCTGCTGATTGCCGGGCCCGGGCAGTTGCAGGCCGCACAACATCCGGCGCTCGCCGGACTGTTTCCAAGCCGCGTCCCCGGCCCACAGCAGACTGATGCTGAACCTGCTGTTGGGGTCGTAACGGTTCGCGAGGTAACGCTCGACGGCAGGTTCGCACTGTTCGAGGCTGATCTGCTGGATGCGGGCCGGCGACGGCGGGGCGGCGTCGGGACCGTACTCGCTGCCGGGGTAGGCCCGCAGGTCGAGCGCCTCGGCCACCTCGAATCGGTGATCGCCGGTGCAATCGACGATCGTCGCGGCGTCCGGCGCGTTGTCCGGCCAGTTCAGACAGTCACCGGCCTTGGCGTCGACGAAGGTCTGGTTGGCGGCCAAACCGGGAGCTTCCGGCCCCGCCAGGCCACCCAACGGGCTCTTCGTGCCGATCGGCAAAGCGATGGCGACCCCGGCGATCAACAGGCCACCCAGTGCCGTCAGCAGCAGGGCGCGCCGAGCCGACGAGGCGTGCACAGCGCGCCCTGTGCCCTCCACCGGGCCGCCCTCAGGGCCGGCCGCCGGTCTGCCAAGGACCTCGTCCGGCATCTCCGGTTCCGGCGGTTCGCCGCTCGGGTGCTCAGACACCTCCGTCATCACCAAACCTCCAGCATCGCACCCATTGTGGCAGCACGGTTCGGCGACGTGACAAGTGCCGTCGGCGCACCGTTACGGGGTTGTGCTGTGGTGGCACCGGCCGCCTGAGGCGAGCGCGGCCCGCCGAATTAGGGTGTAGCGCGTGATCGACCTGAAACTGGTGCGCGAGGATCCCGACGCGGTACGCCGGTCTCAGCTCAGCCGGGGCGAGGATCCCGCACTGGTGGACGTCCTGTTGGCGGCCGACACCGACCGCCGGGCGGCGATCGCCGCGGCGGACACCCTGCGCGCGGAACAGAAGGCCGCCAGCAAGAAGGTGGGATCGGCCGCGCCCGAGCAGCGCGCCGGCCTTCTCGAACAGGCCAAGCAGCTCGCGGCTCAGGTCAAGCAGGCGGAGGCCCGCCAAGCCGACGCCGAGTCCACCTTCGCCGCGGCGCACACGGCGATTCCGAACGTGATCATCGACGGGGTGCCCGCCGGCGGCGAGGACGACTTCACGGTTCTCGAGGTGGTGGGCGAACCGCCCGCGATGGACAACCCGAGGGACCACGTCGAGATCGGGGAGACGCTTGGCCTGATCGACACCGAGCGCGGTGCCAAGGTTGCCGGGGCGCGGTTCTACTTCCTCACCGGGAATGGCGCCCTGCTGCAGCTGGGTCTGCTGCAGCTGGCGGTGCAACTGGCGGTGCGCAACGGATTCACCGTCATGATCCCGCCGGTCCTGGTACGGCCGGAGGTGATGGCCGGAACCGGGTTCCTCGGGGCACACGCCGACGAGGTCTACCGGATCGAGTCCGAGGACCTTTTCCTCGTCGGCACCTCCGAGGTCCCGCTGGCCGGGTACCACGCCGACGAGATCCTCGACCTGTCGACCGGACCGTTGCGGTACGCCGGGTGGTCATCGTGTTTCCGCAGGGAGGCGGGCAGCTACGGCAAGGACACCCGGGGCATCATTCGAGTGCACCAGTTCGACAAGGTCGAGGCGTTCGTCTACTGCCGCCCCGAGGAGGCCGAGGACGAGCACCGTCGCCTGCTGGGCTGGCAGCGGCAGATGCTCGCGGCGATCGAGGTGCCCTACCGGGTCATCGACGTGGCGGCCGGTGATCTCGGCGCCTCAGCGGCCAGGAAGTTCGACTGCGAGGCCTGGGTGCCCACCCAGCAGACCTACCGGGAGTTGACGTCGACGTCGAACTGCACGACTTTCCAGGCCCGTCGGCTCGCCACCCGCTACCGCGACGAGAACGGCAAACCGCAGATCGCGGCGACCCTCAACGGCACCCTCGCCACCACCCGGTGGCTGGTGGCGATCTTGGAGAACCACCAGCAACCGGACGGCACCGTGCGCGTGCCGGCCGCCCTGGCGCCCTACGTCGGGACGGACGTGCTGGCACCGTGATCGAACTGGACCTCGAGGACATGCACGGGTGGTTCGGCTTCGGGGTGGCGGGGAACTTCGCCGGGCACCTCGAACAGGCCGGCGAGGCAGCCGATTTCGTCACCGTGGCCAGTGCCGGTGACGCCCCCAAGGGGATCTTCCCGTGGTACATCCCCGGCGCCGACGGACTCCTCGGCGAATTCCCGCTGTCCCATGACGCGTTGATCGTCCCGCCGGTCAATGCGGACGGCGGACCGCTCAACCTGCAGATCGAGCCGGAGGTCGGACTGGCGTGCGAGGTCGTCTGGAGCGGCGACACCGTCGTGACGCTGCGGCCTTTCGCGCTCGGCGCGTTCAACGACTGCTCGATCCGCCGGCCGGGGGCCCGGAAGATCAGCGACAAGAAGAACTGGGGTCCGGCCTCGAAAGGGGTCGCGCGCCAGTTCTTCGAGACCCACGATCTCACCCCGGACGGCCCGACTGCGAGTCTGCGGCTGTTGTGTCACCTGCGCACCGCCGATGGCGCACACCACGAGTACGGCGTGGACAGCCCGCTGCTTGGCTACTCCTATTACGGCGAGGTGCTGCTCGACTGGATCGTCGAGCGTCTGGCCAACCAGAAGGGTGCACCGGACACCCCACTCGAGGACGTCGGCGCCCAGATGGTGGCCAGCGGGCACCCCACCACCGTGCTGATCGGGATCGGCGCCACCCGCTACACCGAATACGGCGGATCGACCTATCTCAAGCCCGGCGACGAGGCGATCGTCCGGGTCTACGACACCGCGACAGCGGACTTCTCTGAACTGCGCCAGCTGGTGTGGGAGCCCTAGGCGCGCGCCGGTGACATCCGGGGAGCATGCGGACCGGGACAGCCGTCGACCCCACATCCTCCGGCTGGGACTGTTCGTCACCGTCCTGCTCACCCTGTTCTACTTCGTCGCCATTCGGCGCGTCATCGACGTCGAGGCCGTCCGCACCGCGGTCGCCGCCAGTGGCGTTCTCGCGCCGCTGACCTATATCGCCGTCTCGGCCGCCTTGGCCGCCGTCTTCGTGCCCGGTCCGCTGCTGGCGGCCGGCAGCGGGTTGCTGTTCGGCCCGCTGCTGGGAACAGGGGTCACCTTGGCGTCGACGGCGACGACGGCGGTGGTCGCCGCGCTGGTCGGCAGGCGAGCCGGGCGGGACAGCGCGTACGCACTGATCGGGGCGCAGTGGTCACAACGGATCGAGATCCAGATCCGGCGGCGCGGTCTGTGGGCCGTCGTCGGACAGCGGTTCGTCCCGGGTATCTCCGATGCCCTCGCGTCCTACTCCTTCGGCGCGTTCGGAGTTCCGTTGTGGCAGATGGCCGTCGGCGCCCTCATCGGATCGGCACCGCGGGCGTTCGTCTACACCGCACTCGGTGCGTCCATCTCCGATCTGAACTCACCGCTGGCCTACACGGCGGTAGCGGTCTGGTGTGTCACCGCCGTCATCGGCGCGTTCGCCGCACACCGCGGGTATCGCGGCTGGCGGGCGTCCCGGCGGTGAACGCCGGTGTCCGTATCGGCTAGCGGCCCAGCAACTCGGCGAGCATCGCCACGAAGGTTTCCGGGTCGGCGGGGGTGAAGGCCGGGCTGGGCCAGGTACCGGGCACGTCAAGGGTCACCAACGTGGACTTCAGCGGACGTCGCACATCCAGTGGCAGCCAGCGCCGCAGATCCGAACTGCCCCAGATCCGGAAGCGTTGCGTCAGCAGACCCAGAGGTTGCGTGCGATAGCCCGCGATCGCCCGTAGCGGAATGACTTTGGCGGTCCCGGAGGGGAAGTGGTACCGCCGCAGCGTGAGGGCGTGCCGGTCCAGTTGAACCAGCCCGTCGTCGTAGTACTGCCGGGGCGGTTGTGTCACGGTCTCGAGCAGCGCAGTTCGTGCCCTTTGTGGGTCAGACAACGTCCGGTCTCGAGATCCCACTGCCAGCCGTGCAGGTTGCACGTCAGGGTGCTGCCCTCCACCACACCGAACTTCGACAGGTCGGCCTTCAGATGTGGGCACCGGCGCTGAACCTCCCAGCCGTCCAACTCGATGCTGGAGGTGTCGTCGTGCGCCTCGGCGAACCACCCGTCGGCGTAGGCGATCCGCTCGTCGGTCAGGCATTTGAAGAACGTGTACAGGTACTCGTTGTAGCCCCCGACCCGCCAGGCCCGGAATCGCGTCGACAGGAAAATCGTGTTGACCCAGTCCGGCTCGTCATCGCGCAGGACGGTCCGCACCAACTCGGCCGCTATCTCGAACCCGTAGCGGAACTTCTCGTCCGAAACCGGTTCGCGCACCGTGCGTTTCGGGAAGTCCAGCACCACGGTCTCCGGCCCCATCTTGAGTTCCACCGGGTATCCGATGCCGTCGCAGATCTGGTCGCTCTGCAGCATGATCGGCTCGAACTTCGCCTTCAAACCCTCCAGCAGCGGCTCCCCCTCGGCTGGCGCCCAGCCGGCCTTCTCGGCGGCCAGGACCGGCGCCATCCGCTCGGCGTAGGCCGCGATGTAGTCCGCCTTGCCGGTGGTGAAGATCGCCTCCACCTCGTCGTCCGGCAGTGGGTGGGTCAGCGAGATGAGTTGGGAACCGGCGAAATCCGCCACCGAGCCCGGGATCATCAACAGCCCGCCGTGGTGTCCGTGCATCCGCATCTGCTCGAGGAACACCATCTGGTCGGGAAAGATGTTGCCCGGGTCGGCACGGTCGTCATTGAGGAAACGCAAGTCCGGGTCGAGGAAGCAGGGCGGTCCCGCCGAGGGGATCACCCAGGTGGCCCCGACATCGGCCATGTACTGCCGGCAGCGGTCCATACCGCGCTGCCGCTTCTGCGTGGCGAAGGCCTCCTTGGCCCGCTCTGGCATGTCGTAGACCATCGGATACCAGATGGCCCCGGAGTACTGCGGCATGTGCACGTCGATGCGGCCGAATTCGGCCAGCATGTCCAGGCTCAGCGGCCGGGAATCGTTCATGTTGAACACCGTCGTGGTGCCATCGGAGATGACGATGCCCGAGTCCCCGATCGGGCCGTCAGCGGGTGCCCGCAGCGCGATGATCATCACGTCGAGATCGCCCTTGGGGCCGCTCAGGCGGTGCTTGACCGAATCCTCGGTCTCGAAGAAGCGGTGGAAGCCGAGTTTCTCGAGTTCCCGTTTGAGGTCTGGTACCGGAAAGTCCGGCAGCAGCACGACGGCGTCCTTGTTGACGTGGTCGCGCAGCAGCTTCGGGTCGAAGTGGTCCTTGTGCAGATGCGAGATGTACAGGTAATCGCAGTCGCCCAGCGCCGCCCAGTCCAGGCCGCTGTTATCGGGGAAGACGAACCACGAGCCGAAGTAGGCCGGATTCAGCCACGGGTCGCACAGGATGCTCCCCGCCCGGGTGTCGATCCGGAAGCCGGCGTGGCCGATACTGGTGACCTGCACGGATACCCCTCCAATAGTGGACGCATGCGACCCTGAGCTTAGCCGCCCCCAGGTAGGCTGACCGGTGTGGAGCCGGCATACGGGACAGTCATCGCAGGGGTTCATCTTCTCTGGCGCGTCCAGGGTCTGCGCTTCACCATCACCGGTACGGAGCACCTGCCGGCCACCGGCGGCGCGGTGTTGGCGATCAACCACACCGGCTATCTCGATTTCACATTCGCGGGCCTGCCCTTCTACCGGCAGCGGCCGCGGCGCCTGATCCGGTTCATGGCCAAACAGGAGGTCTTCGACCACTCGGTCACCGGACCGGTGATGCGCAAACTGCGCCACATCCCGGTGGATCGTTCCAGCGGGGCCGCCTCCTTCGACGCCGCGGTGCGGGCGCTGAAGTCCGGCGAGTTGGTGGGGGTCTACCCCGAGGCCACCATCAGCCGCAGCTTCGAACTCAAGGAGTTCAAGTCCGGCGCCGCCCGGATGGCCATCGCGGCCGACGTGCCGATCATCCCGCACATCGTGTGGGGCGCCCAGCGCATCTGGACCAAGGACCACCCGAAGAAGATGTGGCGGCCCAAGGTCCCGATCTCGATAATGGTCGGTGAGCCGATCCCACCCACGCTGCCGCCCACCGAACTGACGGCCCTGCTCCGATCCCGGATGCAGCATCTGCTCGAGCAGGTCCAGGACGCCTACGGTCCGTACCCGCCGGGTGAGTTCTGGGTGCCGCACCGCCTCGGCGGCGGCGCGCCCACTGTTTCTCAGGCGGCGGAACTGGAAGCGGCGGAGCTGGCCGAACGAGCCGAACGGCGACGACAGCGCGACGGCGGCGCCGCGGACTAGGCGGGATGGAACCGCCAACGATGCTGCCCGCCCTGATCGCGACCGACGTCGATGGAACCCTGCTCAACACCCAGGAGCGCATTACCCCCCGAACCCGTGATGCCATCCGCGCGGCAGTCGCCGCCGGGGCGACCTTCGTACTGGCCACCGGCCGACCGCCGCGGTGGATTCCACCGGTCGTCGAGGAGCTCGGCTTCGCCCCGATGGCGGTGTGCGCCAACGGTGCCGTGGTGTACGACGCCGCCGCCGATCGCATCGTCTCCGCCCGGACCCTCCCTGTCGATGTGCTCACCGAGCTTGCCGAGATCGCCGTGCGCGTCGTCCCGGGCGCCGGTCTGGCGGCCGAGCGGATCGGCCGCACCGCCCACGACTCGGCTACTCCGCAGTTCGTCAGCGCACCCGGCTACGAGCACGCCTGGCTCAACCCCGACAACACCGAGGTGTCCCACCAGGATCTCCTCAGCGCTCCGGCGGTCAAGCTGCTGGTGCGCAAGCTGGGCATGTCCAGCGCCGAGTTGGCCGCGGCCCTGGGCAGGCACGTCGGCCTCCTCGGCGACGTCACCTACTCCACCAACGACGGACTCGTCGAGATCAGCCCCGTCGGGATCAGCAAGGCGCTCGGCATCGAAGAGGTCGCCCGGCCGCTGGAGGTCTGCGAGGAGGATGTGGTGGCGTTCGGAGACATGCCCAATGATGTGCCGATGCTGCGCTGGGCCGGCCACGGAGTCGCCATGGCCAACGCGCACCCCGATGCCATCGCGGCCGCGAACGAAGTCACCACCGACAACGACGACGACGGCCTGGCGCGGGTACTGGAACGCTGGTGGCTGTGAGGACGCCGACCGGGTCCGTCAGGCTCGCGGGCGGAGACGCAGCCCCGCCCCGATCCAGCCGATGCCGCCGTCATCGTCCCGCACGAACGGAAGGCGCATGCCACCGGCCACCGCGCTGTCCGGAGCAGTGAACGTGACCGTCGCCGGCTCCGGGGGCGGCGGCGCCAATGCCGGCTGCCACGAACCGGGCGGCGGGGTGAGCTCAGCGGTCAACTCCAGTTCGGAGCCGTCGACGCGCAGCGTCGTGGCCTGCCCGGGGTCGACGTAGCGGCCGGCGTAATCACTGAGCTCGCCCCGTGAGACGGAGTAGTCTGAGCCGTCCGCCGGAGCGAGCAGCGCCCGCACCAACCCCACTTTGCCGGCGAGCGCCGCCAGGCCCGGGTACCGGCTCAGCGCAGCATCCAGCGCGGCCAGCCCGGCCGCTGCGCCGGACTGGCCGTTGAGCAGAAGAACGAGGGCGAATCGCCGCTCGGGAACCGCCAACAGCACCGCATGCTGACCGACGGTGTCACCGTCGTGGAATATCACCCGGACTCCGTCGACATTCTGGACGAACCAGCTGCGGCCCATCGTCAGATCAAGGCCGGGGACGTCGACCGCGGGCTCCTGCATCGCGCGCAGGCTGGCTGGGCGCAGGAAGGGCGGTTGAGCCGCCGGCTGTTCACCGAGATGCAGTCGCGCGTAGCGCAGCATGTCGCGGGTGGTCGACCAGATTCCGCCAGCCGGATCCACGCACCGGGGAACCCACACCGGGGTCGCCACCACCACTGCGTCGCGACCGTTGATCGGCATCGCGGTATGTCCGTCGGCGTACGGCCGTCTCAGCACCGCCCCACGATCGAGCACCGTCCCGCGCAGACCCAGCGGACCGAGAACCAGACGCTGAAGCGCATCGTTGAAGTCGGTATTGGCGGCCGTCTCAATCAGCCGGCCCAACACCATGAACGCCGCGTTGTTATACGAGAAGAACTTCCCGCACTCGAACAGCTGGGGCACTTCAGGCAGCCAGGTGTCGATGTAGCGGCCCAGTGCGTCGGGATCATCCCCGGTGTCGTAGATCGCGTCGCCGTACCACCCTGCGGTGTGGTCAAGCAGGTTGGCCACCGTCACCCGCGCGGCGGTCTGCTCGTCACGCAGCCGCAGACCACGCAGATAACGGCGCACCGGCGCGTCGAGGGCTAGGGCACCCTGGTCGATCAGCCGCCAGACCGCCGTGGCGGTGTACGTCTTGGTGATCGACCCGATCTGGAACAGCGTGTCGGGCGTGACCGGACGCAACGAGGCCAGACTGGCGACTCCGAATGTGGCGTGCTCCTCTCGCTTGCCCGACAGGATCCCCAGCGCGGCACCGGGGATTCGGTCCCGACGCATCGCGTCGACAAGCGCATCGGCGACCGCCCGGAACTCCGGGGAGGCATCCCTGGCCACCCCGATCGGCAGCGGGAGCGCGGGCGGGGTCGTGGTCGGGGACTGCCCCGTCGTGGCCGGCGTGCCGGCCACCGGACGATCCCGGGCGCAGGCACCCAGGGCCGCCGCCGCACCACCGGCCGTGACGAACATCAGGGCCGTCCGCCGGCTCACCGGAGAACGAGCGGACGCCATCAGTTCGTCTGGATGGGGCTGAATCGTTCCAGTTGTGGCGGCGGACCATTCGCCGGAGGCGGTGGCAGCACCAGGCTCACACCGTCGATGACACGGATCACGTTGCGGGTCTGGCGATCGAAGTTCAACGTGCCGTGCTGAAAGTTCTGCACGATCCACAACGGTTCGGCGATCTCACCACTGGTCGGCAGACCCAGCGCTCCGCGCTCATAGCCGAGCGCCGCCCACGCCTGGTAGATGGCGCCGGTGAGCGGCTGAGCGCCAGTCTCCGGAGACCAGTACATCGCGCCGCGTTCGAAAGTGGCGTATCGGGTCGATCCGGCTCCGGACGCCTCCGGCGATGTGGGCATCCCGAGCGGCCCACCCTGCCCGCCGTCGGATTCCCACCGGGCCAGGATTGCGCCGCCGCCGAGTGTCTCCAGAACATCCGGCGGCAGACCGAACCCCGCCGCGATGGCGCGGATCTCGTCGAGCACGGCGTAGCCGGCCACGCCGGGGCACTCGGTGTTTCCAACGTCGCGGTGGGCGAAGATCTCGGGCAGCACCGGGGTGGCTCCGGCCGGAAAGACGGTGTGTGACCCCCCGGCTGACTTCAGCTTGATGGTTCCCATCGGGTCGACCCGGTCCAGACTGAGCCGCCAGCCGAGCAGGCGCCCCACGGTGCGCACCATGACGTCGGACGGCCGTTCGTCCTCGAAGTCGCCGATCAGCGAGACACCCCACACGTCCCGGTTGAATCCGCCGGTGTGGGAACCGACGACGTCCTTGGTGATACCGCCGGCACGGCCCTCGAACACCTGGCCGTACTTGTCCACCAGGGCGTTGTAGGCGATGTCGCACCAACCCAGCGTCATCGTGTGGTACGCGTAGATCGAACGGAGGATCGCGGCGGAGTCCTCCGGGGCGTAGTCGTTACCGGTCGCCGTGTGGTGGAGCACTGCGGCGCGCACACCGTCGCCGTAGGCCGGTCCGCCGCAACGACTTCCGGTACCGGCGCCCCACTGTGCCCGGCTGATGATGTTCGGCGGCTGTCCCGGTGCCAGGTTGGCGGTTGGCGGAGTCCACTGCCGCTCGGCGGGAGTCTGCGGCGGCGAGATCAGCACCGCTGACATGGTCTGGGTCAGCGGTTCGGTGACGTTGGCGGGGATGTAGCCCAGATCGCGGCCGGCATCCAGGCCGTTCTGCGGCGGGGCACTGGTGACCGGGGCGTCCTTCGGGCGGTTGACCGCGATCTGGACTGCATTGGTGGACCCGACGAAGATCGGGTCGGTCCCGTGGGTGCCGTGACCCTCGACATCCTCGGCACCCAGTTCGAAGCGCTCAGCGGTGTACCAGGGGCCCCACGATCCGTCCGACCGCTCCGCCCGAATCCGGGCGGAGGTGCCCCGCAGATCACTTCCGGTGAGCGCCACCATCGAGAAGGATTCGGCCTGGCGGATCTCCCGGACGGTTTCGCCGCCACCGACACCCGCGAGTGGTTGCTGGGTGAGGACGGTGTCCTCGGCCTTCGGGGAGTCCTGCCGCCCGGCATCGGGTAGTCCGTTCACCGCCAACGGCACCACCACGAGCGTCGCCGCGATGGCGGTGAAGAGGATCGTCGGCGCTGGACGACGGGCGGGCACAACGCGATGTTACGTATGCGGCCTGTGTTACAGACGTTGCGACACGGACAAACGTTACGAAACGGACAAATGGGAAGCGAGTCACGTTTGAGTCGGCAACGGCACCGCAGGGGCCTCCCCGGGGACACCTGGTCGGTTCATCCAACCAAGAGCCCGGACCGGCCGGCCTGCGGTGCCGTTTCGCTATAAGTCTTGTGTGTTGTCGTTCCTGAAAGCTCTGTTGATCCTGAAAACGTCGCCGCGTGCGGCCCCGTTCAGCTAACCGCCCCGGCGGCCGTGCCCGCCGCCTCGATCGCCGGAGCAGCCGCCGCCGGAGCAGCCGCCGCGGCGCTCCCGGCGCTCTGAATCGCCTGGGTGATGCCCGGCACCACAATTCCCTTGAGCAGGTCGATCGCCTGCCCGACACCCAGCTGATTGGCCGCGCTGGTCAAGTCGCTGATGATGCCGCCGCTACCGGATGCGGCCGCGGGGGCCAGGGGGATGCCCAGCGAGGGGTCGCCGAGGATCGGATAAGTTCCCGGCGGCGGGGTGAGCGGGGCGGTGATCGGCTGCTCGATCGGCAGGCCGATCCCGGTGGACGGGGCGGTCAGCGAGGGGGTCGTGCCCAACTGCGGGGTGGTCAGCCCGGTGTCGGTGAGCGGAGCCGTCAGACCCGGATCGGTCAGCGACGGTGTCGACGCCGCGGGCGAGGGGCTGGTGAGGCCGGGGGCCGTCAGTCCGGGCACCGTCAGGTCCGGCGTGGTGAGACTGGGCGTCGTCAAACCAGGCGTCGTCAGGCTCGGCGTGGTCAGGCTCGGCGTCGTCAAACCAGGCGAAGTCAGACTGGGCGTCGTCAGACTGGGCGTCGTCAGGCTCGGCGTGGTCAGACCAGGCGTGGTCAAACCAGGCGTGGTCAGGCTCGGCGTCGTCAAACCAGGCGCCGTCAGGCCGGGACTTGTCAGGCTGGGGGTTGTCAGCGCAGGCCCGGTCTGAACCGGCTGGGCGCCGGCCGGGCTCAGCCCGGTGGGGAGCGGCGGCAGGTTGATCCCGAACTGCGACAGTCCGGCCTGCAATGCGGACATGATCTCGTTCGGCAGATCGGTGACCACCGCGGCGCGGGTGAACTCGTGATGTTCGGGGGTCTTGCCGGAGGTGAGCTCCATGACTGCGACCGCCGCGAAAGGCGTTGCGACAGCGAGCGCGCCGACGGCGCTGATGGCTGTCGAGATCTGGCGTCGACGTCGGTTCGGCACGGAAGTCTCCTCAATCTGCGATACCGCGGGCTCAACTGTTTGAGCCTCTGCGCCAGCTTCGAAACCGGTCGATCGCCGCTTCCGGAACTGACAAAAACGATGTTAGGACTGAGACTGTTGAGACTGGAGTGACGATGCGCAATCGTGAGGCAATCGCGACATTGCGCTGGCCAGACCCGAGCCTGGCGCTGCCGGATTCGCAACGGTCACAGCCCCAGGCGTGCGATCGACACCCCCTGTGTCCGATAACGTAAGACCCCATGACCCCTTCCGTCTCCCCTGGCCGATTCGACCTCATCGTCGTCGGTTCCGGTTTCTTCGGCCTCACCATCGCCGAGCGGGCGGCCACCCAGTTGGGCAAGCGCGTACTGGTGGTGGAACGGCGGCCCCATATCGGCGGCAACGCCTACTCCGAGGCCGAACCAGTCACCGGCATAGAGATCCACCGCTACGGACCCCACTTCTTCCACACCTCCAACACCCGGGTGTGGGACTACGTGCGGCAGTTCACCGAGTTCACCGGCTACCAACACCGAGTAGCAGCCCTGCACGACGGTCAGGCATACCCATTTCCTCTCGGCCTGGGCCTGGTGTCCCAATTCTTTGGCCGTTACTACAGTCCGGACGAGGCGCGCGCGTTGATCGCGGAACAGGCAGCCGAGATCGAGTCCGGCGACGCACAGAACCTCGAGGAGAAGGCCATCTCCCTGATCGGCCGGCCACTCTACGAGGCATTCGTCAAGGGCTACACCGCCAAGCAGTGGCAAACCGACCCGAAGGAGTTGCCGGCTTCGATCATCACTCGACTGCCGGTGCGCTACACCTTCGACAACCGCTATTTCAGCGATACCTACGAGGGCCTTCCGTTGGACGGGTACACCGCATGGCTGGAGAAGATGGCCGCCGACGACCGGATCGAGGTACGACTCGACACCGACTGGTTCGACGTTCGCGATGAGCTTCGCGCTGCCAGCCCCGACGCGCCTGTCGTCTACACCGGGCCACTGGACCGCTATTTTGACTATTCCGAAGGTCGGTTAGGTTGGCGCACTTTGGATTTCGAACTCGAAGTGTTGGATTGCGGCGACTTCCAGGGCACCGCGGTGATGAACTTCAATGACCTCGACGTGCCCTACACGCGCACCGTCGAGTTCCGGCACTTCCATCCGGAGCGGAACTATCCCGACGACAAGACAGTGATCGTGCGGGAGTACTCCCGGTCCGCAGAAATCGGCGACGAGCCCTATTACCCGATCAATACCGAGTCCGATCGCGCCATTCTGACCGCCTACCGCGGCCGCGCCCGGGCAGAGACGGCGGCGGCAGGCGTGCTGTTCGGCGGCAGGCTGGGCACCTACCAGTACCTCGACATGCACATGGCCATCGCCAGCGCGCTGAACATGTACGACAACATCCTGGCTCCGCACCTGCGCGACGGCGCGCCACTGGTGGGCCAACCGACCAACCACGACGAGTGAGGTTCCTTTGAGTGATATCCCGTCGGGTGCGATCCCGGCCGGCCAGTCCCGTGCGGTCAGCCTGCTGGCCCGGGTGATCCTGCCGCGGCCCGGTGAACCGCTCGACGTACGCAAGCTGTACATAACGGAGTCCGATACCAACGCCCGACGTGCCCACGCATCCACTCGGACCAGCCTGCAGATCGGCGCCGAGTCGGGGGTCTCTTTCGCTACCTACTTCAATGCCTTCCCGGCCAGTTACTGGCGGCGCTGGTCGACCCTGGAGTCGGTGGTGCTGCGTGTGGAGTTGACGGGCAGCGGCCGCATCGATGTGTACCGATCCAAGGCCAACGGCGCCCGGATCAGCGTCGGCGGAACCGAGTTCACCAGCGTGGACTCGTCGACCCCGGCCGCCGCGGAGTTCGAGATCGAACTCGCTCCGTTCGAGGACGGCGGCTGGATCTGGTTCGACATCACCACCGACAGCAGGGTGACCGTGCACAGCGCCGGCTGGTACTCCCCGGTCCCGGCCCCCGGTCTGGCCAACATCGCCATCGGGATTCCCACCTTCAACCGGCCGGCGGACTGCGTGAACGCCCTGCGCGCACTGACCTCGGACCCTTTGGTCGACGAGGTGATCGGCGCCGTCATCGTCGCCGACCAGGGCACCGACAAGACGGTGGACCACCCCGAGTTCGCCGTCGCGGCGGCGGCACTGGGAGATCGGCTCTCAATCCACGACCAGCCCAACCTGGGCGGCGCCGGCGGATACAGCCGGGTGATGTACGAAGCTTTGAAGAACACGGACTGCCAACAGATTCTCTTCATGGACGACGACATCCGCGTCGAACCCGATTCGATACTGCGGGCGTTGGCGTTGAACCGATTCGCGAAGTCCCCGATCCTGATCGGCGGTCAGATGCTCAACCTGCAGGAACCCTCCCACCTGCACGTCATGGGCGAGGTGGTCGACCGGTCCAACTTCATGTGGACGAACGCCCCGTTCACCGAGTACGACCACGATTTCGCCAAGTACCCACTGGACGGCGAGGATGCGGACGGTCGCAGCGCACTTCTGCACCGGCGCATCGACGTGGACTACAACGGCTGGTGGATGTGCATGATCCCCCGGCAGGTGGCCGAGGAACTGGGCCAACCGCTGCCGTTGTTCATCAAATGGGATGACGCTGACTACGGGTTGCGCGCCGGCGAGCACGGCTACGGCACCGTCACGATGCCGGGAACCGCGATCTGGCATATGGCGTGGAGCGATAAGGATGACGCGATCGATTGGCAGGCCTACTTCCACTTGCGCAACCGCCTGGTCGTCTCTGCGCTGCACTGGGATGCCCCGGTCAACGGTCTGCTCAAGAGTTCACTGAAGGCGACCCTCAAACACCTACTGTGCCTTGAGTATTCGACGGTGGCGATCCAGAACCGGGCGATCGAGGACTTCCTGGCCGGTCCGGAACACATCTTCTCCATCCTGGAGTCCGCGCTGCCCACGATCCGCGCCATGAGACAGGACTACCCCGACGCGGTGGTGCTGTCCGGCGCGACCTCGCTGCCCGCCCCGAGTGGGCGGACCCGGGTGCACAAACCTCCGGTTTCACCGCCGAGCATCGGCCTGCGACTCGCGCGTGGCCTCATCCACCAGTTGCGCCGCGCCGACCCGGAGCACCACCGTCGGCCGCAACTCAACGTCGCCACCCAGGACGCGCGCTGGTTCCTGCTGTGCAACGTCGACGGGGTGACGGTCACCACCGCCGACGGCCGCGGGGTGGTCTACCGGCAACGCGACCGGGCAAGGATGTTCGCCCTGCTGCGGGAGTCATTGCGCCAGCACATCCAACTTGGCCGCCGCTACGATCACATGCGCCGGGTCTACCGGGAGGCGCTGCCGGTGCTGTCCAGCCAGCAGAAGTGGGAGACGGTGCTGTTCGAGCGGTCGCGGGCCGATGTCTGAGGAATCACAGCCTGAGGAACCACAGCCTGAGGAACCACAGCCTGAG
>JAUPLT010000330.1 GCA_030836785.1 Actinomycetota bacterium | reverse complement strand
CGGGCGGCGGAAACCCGGGCGGCCCGCAGCATGCCGGGCACCCGCAGCAGCTGGATCTTGTCGAGCAGGTCGCCGGTGGTGGTGTTGATCAGCGCGACCGCCGCGGCCCGCTCCGGGACACGATGGCGGAACCGGTCGGCCCAGGCACTGATCGCGATACCGCCCATCGAGTGTCCGGCCACCACGGCACGCTCACCGGTGCGCACCGTGGCCGCCAGAACGGCGTCGAGGTCGGCGGCAAGGTGGTCAAGGCTGTAGCTCTTGGGTCCCGGCACACCGCTGCGACCATGGCCGCGGTGGTCGTAGGCAATCACCCGGAAGTCGCGGGAGAGGTCGTTGATCTGCTCATGCCAGACCCGCAGCGAGCAGGTGATCCCGTGGGCCAGCACGATCGGATCGCCCCCCGCGGGCCCGAACACCTCGGTGTGCAACCGGGTGCCGTCCGCGGAGTGCACGATGATGGTTTTACTCGCCGGGAGTTTCGGTCCTCGCTCGGCCACTGGCGCAGATGCCATGATCGCTCCTCACCGGGCGGCGACATTGCCGCCCGGGGTCGCAGCGTAACCCCTCTTACGCAACCGTTACTGGCTTTCCGGACATTAATTTTCGTATCCGTCCGATAGTATTTTCGTAACCGTCCGATAGTTTTCCGGAGGGTACCCGGAACAACGAAAGCCCGACGTGGGAGAACCCCGCAGCGCCGCCGCCCATTTGCTGCCAGATTGAGGATCAGCCGCACTTGCGGCCGGGAAAACCGCTCAATGGACTGTTTACGCTCAATGGACTGTGTAAGGGAGAAGCTCTGACTATGAAGGCTCACGTCACCCGCACCGCCGCGGCCGCCCGCGGCCCAGCCCTCACCGCTGCCCTCGCGACCGCCCTCAGCGCCGCCCTCGTTACCGGTTGCGCAACCGCCACCGAGAAGGGCAAGGAGATCGCGTCGAGCGCCTCAAGCATCGGTTCGTCGGCGGCCAGTGCCGCCGGCAGCGCGGCCAGCAGTGCGGCCAGTGCGGCGGAGAGCGCCGCGAGCACCGCCGGCAGCATCGCCTCCAGCGCAGTCTCGTCGGTACTCGACGGCAAGCCGATGACCATCGACGCCCCCGGGATCGGGGCGATCACCCTCGACGGCCCGACTGCGGCGGTCTACGAGAAGGCCGGCGGCGCGGCGACCCTCGGCGCTCCGACTGCCGCGCCGCAGAAGGTCACCGGCGCCGACGGCGGCGGGGAGGGCGGCCGAGAGGGCGGCGGAGAGGGCGGCGGAGAGGGCACCGTCTACTCCTTCACCGCCGGATCGATCTTCGAGTCCCCCGAGCACGGGCCGAAGCTCCTGCGGGGCGAGATCCTCAGGATCTACAACGCAAACGGCGGCCCGGGTGGCGCACTCGGCTGGCCGGTTGCCGACGAGACCGAAACCGGCGGCGGCCCCGGAGTCGCCAACGGCGGCTGGATCGGCGAATTCGAGAACGGCACGATCAGCTGGCTCAACGACGGCAACGGCATTTTCGGCGAGACGGTGGCCATCAAGTAGCCGGATCAGTGGCGACCGGGTCGCACCATCTCGGTGAAGTAACGCGGCACCGGCGCAGCAGCGATAATCGGGGCATGACCAAGAAACTCGGAGCTTCCTTGCTCGCCGCGGCTGCGATCGCCGCCGTCCCGTTCGCCATCGCCCCTGCCGCCCAGGCCGATATCTGCGGCGACGTCGGCGGACGTCACGTCAGTGTCGGCGGGTGTACCCCGGGTATCGCCGGCGCCGCCGTCGACGCGGCGGTGGCGGGTGCGGCCGTGGCGGGCGTCGCCGATTGGGAGCGTTACGGTTTCGCCCAGAACTATCCGATCTCCATGGTGCCGGCCTTTCCCGGCGAGGCCCCCTGCATCTCGCCCAGCGGACTGCCCTACTACACCCCCGGCGCCACGCCCTGCTACTGAGCGGGGAGGTTTGATTCCCTGAGCCGCCGACCGGACATATTCTTTGGCAGGTGAAGGCTCGGTTGCCCGCGTTGGGCGTCGTGGCGCTGCTGATCATGGCGATAGCGGCGCTCCCAGGGGTCACACCGTCGGCATCTTCGGATCCGTCGGCCACCCCGCCCGTCGTGACGGTCGCCATTCACGACACTGCGCCGTTCGTCATGACGCAGGGCTCGGTGAAGTCCGGCTTCACCATCGACATCCTCGACCGGGTGAGTAAGCGCACCGGCTGGACGATCGACTATCTCGAATTCGGCACCGTCGCCGACCAACTGGAGTCGGTGACCAACGGACGGGCCGATGCCGCGGCCGGCGGGCTGTCCATCACCTCCGAGCGCTCGCCGGACTTCGACTTCTCCCAACCCACGCTCAACGCCGGCCTGCAGATCATGGTGCCCGCCGGGCTCGAGAAACCCTCCCAGCCCGGCCTGGCGGAGTTCCTGACGCTGCTGTTCTCCAAGGCGACCCTCGTGTGGCTGACTATCGCCGCGGTGGGCGTCATCCTTCCGGTGGCGCTCATCCGGCAAGTCCGACGCCGGCGCGCCGACTCGATGCCGGCCCAATCCATATCGGCCCAATCCTGGCCGGTCCAGGTCCTGGCGGTGGTGTGGGCATCCGTCGGCATCGTCTTCGTCGCCTACTACACGGCAACGCTGGCCGCCAACCTCACGGTGGCGAAGTTCGACGCCAAGATCTCCTCGCCTGCCGACCTTTTCGGCAAGCGGGTATGCACGGTGGCCGGCACCACCTCGGCCGCGTACCTCGCTGAACTCGGGGTGAACTTCGAGGCCGTGCCCAGAATCGACGATTGCTATGCGGGACTGCAGAACGACAGTGTCGACGCCGTGGTGTACGACTCCCCCGTCCTGCGTTACTACCTCAGCCAGGACGGCGCCGGTTCGGTAGCCATAGCCGGACCGATCTTCGAACGTGAGGATTACGGCATCGCCTTCCGCAACGGCAGCGCACTGCGCAAGCAGTTCGACGAGGCGCTGCTACGGATGCAGGAGGACGGCGACTACGACCTGATCATCCGGAAGTGGTTCGGCGAACCGGCAGATGCCGGCCGTTAGCCGACCAGATGCCGCAGTTCGGCAGCCTCGGCTGCCACCAGCATCGCGGTGAGCCTGTCCAGCACCTCGGGGTTCTGCCGCAGCGCGGCGAAGGTGTGGGTTTCATCGGGCGTTCCGCACGAGTCACGGTTCCAGGCGTTGCGGAACAGCATCACCACCGCCCCTTCGGTGTCCACGTCGATCTGATCGTCGGTGTGGGGCACTGCGAACGACGGCACCGGGCCAGGCTATCCGGGAAGTCGCCCAGCGGCCGCCGGTCGGGTGGTTGACTGGCACGCATGCCCGATCTCAGCCGCCGCAGACTCCTGGCCGCGGCAGGCCTGACCGCCGCGGGGCTCACCGCCTCGTGCGCTGCCCCGAACTCCGGCCCTACCCCGGCACAACCCGCCCCGGCAAAACCCGCCCCTTCGCAACCCGTGCCCTCCCAAAAGGCGTGGGATGACCTTGCCAGGCGCCTTCACGGCTCGCTGGCACGCCCGGGCAGTCCCGATTATGCACCTCTGGCCACCCCTCGTAACCTGCGCTTTGCGGCCACCATGCCCGAGGCGGTGGCGATATGCGCCGACGCCGAGGACATCTCCGCGACGATCAGGTGGGCGCGAGAGTCCAACACGCCGTTCGCCGTTCGCGGCGGCGGGCACAACTACACCGACGGATCGGCAACACGCGGCATCCTGATCAGCACGCGGCGGATAAATGCCGCAAGGCTCGACGGCACCACCCTGCACGCCCAGTCCGGGGTTCGCAACGCCGACCTGGCAACACTTCTGCCCCAGGGCGGCGTAGGCCGACTGCTGCTGCCCGGCGGGACCTGCCCCGGGGTCGGGGTGGCGGGTCTGACCCTCGGCGGTGGCATCGGCCCCAACGCGCCGTGGGCCGGGCTGACCGCCGACCGACTGCGCAAAGCCGTGATGGTGACTGCCGACGGCGACCTGGTCACCGCCAGCGCCACCGAGAACCCCGATCTGTTCTGGGCTCTTCGCGGGGGCGGGGGCGGCAACTTCGGGGTGGTGACCGACCTGGAATACGAATTGGTCGAAGTGCCGGTCGCCCGGGCGACCACTGCTGAACTCACGGTCACCGGTGGCGATGCGGCGGTGGCCACCGCCCTGGGCTTCCAGAAGCTGCGCGCCGAAGCCGAACGGACCGCGACCGGCAATCTGTACGTGGGACGCGCCGACGGAGATGTGATGGCCGTACTCAGCGTTCAGGTCCTCGCCGGGGAGGCGGACACCCGCTCGCTGCTGTCCGGTCTGTTGACCATCCCCGGAATGAAAGCCGATGTCGCCGAACGGGATTGGTGGGACACCTATCGCTGGTACGTCACCGAACCCAGGCCCGCCTACTCATTCTGGGACCGCTCACTGTACGCCGACGAGGCCCTCTCCGGCGACGTTCTGTCCGCGGCACTCGACGTGCTGCGCCGCTTCCCGGCCGGCGATGACCCGGGCCGCGACGGAGGGATTGGCTTGCTTGGCTGGGTCGGCGGGGCCGTCGCAGACATCGCGACGGACGCCACCGCCTACGTCCACCGCGGCGCCCGGCTTCTTGTCGAAATGTCCTCGTCATGGACCACACCGGCGCAGCCCGACTGGCCGGCCACGCCCATCCCGGCCGACATCATGGATTGGGAGGACGAGCTCTGGCAGACCCTGGTGCCGCACACCACCGGCCGCAGCTACCAGAACTT
>JAUPLT010000329.1 GCA_030836785.1 Actinomycetota bacterium | reverse complement strand
GCCAAGACCTTCGAGCTGAGCGTGCAGGTTCCGGTCCCGGACATGACCGAACTGGCCGAGAACACCATCTGGCCCGACGTGGAGAACCGCATCGTCGACCTGATCGAGGCGCACACCTCGACCATCGTGTTCGCCAACTCCCGCCGGCTGGCCGAACGACTCACCGCCCGGCTCAACGAGATTCACGCCGAGCGCAGGGCTGTTGAACGGCCGGACGCTGAACAGCCGGGCGTTGAGAGCCCGGACGCCGAACAGATCGCCCGGGCTCACCACGGGTCGATGTCCAAGGAGCAGCGGGCCGACGTCGAGGAGGCCCTCAAGGCGGGCCGGCTGCGGGCGGTGGTGGCCACCTCCAGCCTGGAACTGGGAATCGACATGGGCGCTGTCGATCTGGTGGTCCAGGTCGAGTCACCACCCTCGGTGGCCAGCGGGCTGCAGCGGGTCGGCCGGGCCGGCCATCAGGTCGGGGAGATCTCCCGCGGGGTGCTGTTGCCCAAGCACCGCACCGATCTGATCGGCTGCGCCGTCAGCGTGCGTCGGATGCTCGCCGGGCAGATCGAGAGCATCGCGGTCCCGGCCAACCCGCTCGATGTGCTGGCCCAGCACACGGTGGCCGCCTGCGCACTGGAGCCGCTCAACGCCGACGTCTGGTTCGACACCGTGCGGCGCAGCGCGGTGTTCGCCACGCTCCCGCGCAGCGCCTTCGAGGCCACCCTGGATCTGCTGTCCGGCAAGTATCCGTCCACCGACTTCGCCGAACTGCGACCCCGGCTGGTCTACGACCGCGACGCCGGAGTCCTGACCGCCCGGCCCGGGGCCCAGCGTCTGGCGGTCACCTCCGGCGGGGCGATCCCCGACCGCGGATTGTTCACCGTGTACCTCGCCACTGAAGCCGAAAAACCCTCCCGGGTAGGCGAACTCGACGAGGAGATGGTCTACGAGTCCCGACCGGGTGACGTGATCACCCTGGGTGCGACCAGTTGGCGGATCACCGAGATCACCCACGACCGGGTGCTGGTGGTTCCCGCCCCCGGCCAGCCGTCCCGGCTGCCGTTCTGGCGCGGCGACGACGCCGGCCGGTCGGCCGAGCTGGGTGAGGCGATCGGGCAGTTCACCGGCGAACTTGCCGGGCTCGACCGCGGCGAATTCAACACGCGTTGCGCGGCAATAGGTTTCGACGACTTCGCCGCCGACAATCTGTGGCGGTTGCTCGACGAGCAACGGCAGGCCACCACCGTGGTGCCCAGCGACGCCACCCTGGTGGTGGAACGGTTCCGCGACGAGCTGGGCGACTGGCGGGTGATCCTGCACTCGCCGTACGGGTTGAAGGTGCACGGTCCGCTGGCGCTGGCCGTCGGCCGGCGGCTGGCCGAACGATACGGAATCGACGAGAAGCCGACCGCCAGCGATGACGGCATCGTGGTGCGGTTACCCGACACCGACGGGCCGCCGCCCGGGTCGGAGATGTTCGTCTTCGACGCCGAGGAGATCGAACCACTGGTGACTGCCGAGGTGGGCGGTTCGGCGCTGTTCGCCTCCCGGTTCCGGGAGTGCGCCGCCCGGGCACTGCTGCTGCCCCGCAGGCATCCCGGCAAGCGGTCGCCGCTGTGGCATCAGCGCCAGCGGGCCGCCCAGTTGCTCGACGTCGCCAAGAAGTACCCGGACTTCCCGATCGTGCTGGAGGCGGTGCGGGAATGCCTGCAGGACGTCTACGACGTGCCCGCGCTGACCCGGCTGATGTCCCGGATCGCGCAACGCCGGGTTCGGTTGCTGGAGGTGCAGACCCCGACCCCGTCGCCGTTCGCCGCCTCGCTGCTGTTCGGCTACGTCGGGGCGTTCATGTACGAGGGCGACAGCCCGCTGGCGGAACGGCGGGCCGCGGCGCTGTCGCTGGACACCGCCCTGCTGGCCGAGCTGATGGGCCGGGTGGAACTGCGCGAACTGCTCGATCCCGAGGTGGTGGCCACCACCGAACGACAGTTGCAGCACCTCGCCGAGGACCGCCGCGCCCGCGACGCCGAAGGGGTGGCCGATCTACTGCGCCTGCTCGGCCCGCTGACCGAGGCCGAGATCGCCGCCCGTTCGACGGCCGCCGGGCTGGGACCCTGGCTGGACGGCCTGTACGCCGCCCGCCGGATCCTCCCGGTGTCCTACGCGGGGCAGCACTGGTGGGTGGGCATCGAGGACATCGGCCGGCTGCGCGACGCCGTCGGGGTCGCCGTGCCGCCCGGGGTACCGGCCGCCTTCACCGAGGCGAGCACCGACCCGCTGGGTGAACTGCTGGCCCGCTACGCGCGCACCCGCGGCCCGTTCGCAACCGCCGACGCTGCCGCCCGGTTCGGCCTCGGGCTGCGCGTGGCCGACGATGCACTGTCCCGGCTGGGGCTGGCGCACCGGTTAATTCGCGGGGAGTTCACCGGCGCCGACGGCACCGACGGCCAGTGGTGTGACGCCGAGGTGCTGCGCATCCTGCGCCGGCGCTCGCTGGCGGCGCTGCGCGCTCAGGTAGAGCCGGTCAGCACGGCCGCCTATGCCCGGTTTCTGCCGGCCTGGCAGCAGGTGGGCGGCAACATCTCGGGGATCGACGGACTCGCCGCCGTCATCGAACAACTGGCCGGTGCCCCGCTTCCCGCGTCGGCCGTGGAACCGCTGATATTCGGTCCGCGTATCCGGGGTTATCAACCCCCCATGCTCGACGAGCTGCTGGCCTCCGGCGAAGTCCTCTGGTCGGGAGCCGGCACCCTCTCGGGCAGCGACGGGTGGGTGGTGTTCCATCCCGCCGGCACCGCAGCACTGACCCTGACGGCGCCGGCCGCCATCGAACTCGGGGATGCCCACCGCGCCATCCTGGACGTCCTCGGCGAGCCCGGCGACTCCCGGGGCGCCTTCTTCTTCCGGCAGTTCGCCGGCGACTCCGCCAGCGATATCGAAGCGGCCACAGCAGCTCTGTGGGAATTGATCTGGGCCGGCTGGGTGAGTGGTGACACCTTCGCTCCGGTGCGCGCCCTGTTGACCGGCGGCCGCCGACCGGGTTCCCGCAGCCCCGCGACCGCGGCGCATCGGCACCGCGGACGCCCCCGGCTGAGCCGATACGCCGTCGCCCATGCGCAGACCCGGCCGTCCGATCCGACGGTGGCCGGCCGCTGGTCTGCCCTGCCGGCCCCGGAACCGGATTCGACTCTGCGCGCGCACGCCACCGCCGAACTGCTGATGAACCGTTACGGGGTACTCACCAAGGGGAGCGTGGCCGAGCACGTGCAGGGCGGTTTCGCAATGCTCTACAAGGTGCTCACCGGCTTCGAGGAGGCTGGCCGTTGCCAGCGCGGCTACTTCGTCGAGACCTTGGGCGGAGCCCAGTTCGCGGCCGCGTCGACGGTGGACCGGCTGCGCAGCCACGCCGACTCCGTCGACCGGGCACAGCCGGATCTCAACGCCGTGGCGCTGGCCGCTGCCGACCCGGCCAATCCCTACGGCGCCGCGCTACCGTGGCCCGCGACCGAACCGGGGCATCGCCCGGGACGGAAGGCCGGCGCCCTCGTCGTCCTCGTCGATGGTGCGCTGGTGACCTACCTCGAGCGCGGTGGCCGCACGCTACTGACCTTCGGCGCCGATGCCGACGTGTTGCGCGCGGCCGCGGCTGCGCTGGCCGACCTTGTCGGTGCGGCTCGATTCAGCGGGATTCTCGTCGAGAAGATCAACGGCGTATCGGTGCTGGAAGCCCCGCACACCGAAATCACCGAGGCCCTGCTGGCCGCCGGCTTCGCCCGGACGCCGCGCGGGCTGAGATTGCGGTGAGGAGCGGTGAACACGCTGCCAACCCTCGTGATGACCCCTTCGTCCGCGCCTGAAGGTCATCCCTGGCCTACCCTGTGGCAATGCCGGAGGGCGACACCGTTTTCCGCACCGCGGCACACCTTCGGCAGGCGTTGACCGGCAAATTGCTCACCCGCTGCGACGTCCGTGTTCCCCGCTACGCCACCGTCGACCTGACCGGTCAGACCGTCGACGAAGTGATCAGCCGCGGCAAGCACCTGTTCATCCGCGTCGGCCCGGCCAGCATCCACTCCCATCTGAAGATGGACGGCAGTTGGCGGGTGACCCGCCGCGGCGCTCCGCAGCGCCGGCCGCACACGATCCGGATCCTGCTGGAGGCCGGTGACGTCGTGGCGCTCGGGATAGACCTGGGCGTCCTGGAGATTCTGGAGCGCGACCGCGACCAGGAATCAGTGGCCCACCTCGGGCCGGACCTGCTCGGCCCGGACTGGGATCCCGCCGCCGCCGCGGCCAACCTGGTTGCCCGCCCGGACCGACCGATCGCCGAGGCGCTGCTGGACCAGCGGGTGCTGGCCGGGATCGGCAACGTGTACTGCAACGAACTGTGCTTCATCTTCGGGCGGTTGCCGAACAGCCCGGTCGCGACGGTCAACGATCCGGTCCGACTCGTCGGCCGCGCCCGGGAAATGCTGTGGGCCAACCGGATCCGGCGGCAACGCACCACCACCGGTAACACCCGGCCAGGTCACGAACTCTGGGTTTACGACCGCGCGGGGCAGCCCTGCCGACGTTGCGGCACACCGATCTCGCAGTCCTGGCCGGACGGTCGGGACGCCGTCGAGCGGGTCAGGTACTGGTGTCCGGCGTGTCAGCGTTAGGCCGCAACTTGGCGACCTCGGCGGCGACCGTGTCGTCAAGGGTCTTCACGGTGGTGCGATCCATCCGCAGGGCGGTGACGGAATTCGCCCGGTACAGGGTGTTCTCCACATCAGAGCGGCCGTTGGGATAGGTCAGCGCCAGCACCACCGCGGTGCCGTTGTCGAGGGCCTCGCCGACCTCATGCCGCAATCCGGAGCGCAATTCGTGCTCGGCGACCGCGGCAGCCACCGCGCCTCCCGCCCCGCCGACCACCAGGGCGAGCAGCAGCGGATCGAACACCAGCCCGAACAACGCACCGATCCCGGCGCCGATCATCGCGCCAGAGCGGCCGTGCCGGTTGGCGGCCTCGACCACCTCCGCCTGACCCCGCTCATCGCGGGCGACCAGGGCGGCCGAGCGCAGTTCCATTCCGTGTTTGAGCCGGCGCTCGAGTTCCCCGAAGTCGGTGTGCGCAGCGTCCAGATCCCCGTAGGTCGCCACGAGGATCAGTTGATGGTCATCGTCCATCACTCCAACGTAGCGCGCAGAAACCCCTCCAGGTGGCCCGCGACCACGTCGGTGTTCTCAAGCCAGCACCAGTGCCCCAGACCGGGCAGGATCTTGACGATCGCCCGGGGGAAGATCTCGGCCTGTCGGTGCGCCTGTTCGACGGGGATGTAGGCGTCGGCATCGCCGAACAGCACCAGGGCGTTGTGGTCGTGCTCGCGCAACCGGGCGGCCAACTGGTCCATATCGCCGGGCCGGGTCGACCGGTACAGCCTCAGCACCGCGCGGCGGGTCTTCTCCGGCAGCAGATGACCGGCGATCACCTGCACCCATTCCCAGGACAGCCCCGGGTTCTCCCGGGCCAGCACCTTCGCCGTCGTCCGCTCATCGAGCAACCGCATGGACAGCCCGCCGAGCACGGGTGTGCGCCAGATCCTGGCCATCCGGTGCCAGCGGTAGCCCACCAAAACGCCGGTGTTGACGAAGGTCACGCTGGCCACCCGGTCCGGGTGGTCCGCCGCCCACGCCGCGGCGAACGGACCACCGAAGTCGTGCGCCACCAGATGCACCCGTTGGATCCCGAGCTTCTCGATCACCCCGTGCAGGAATCGGGCATAGCTGTAAATCGTGTAGTCGCCGTCGGGCCGCGCGGCGGCGGAACCGAATCCGGGCAGGTCGGGGGCGACGACGGTGGCGTACCTGGCCACCCGGGTCATCAGCGGCATCCAGTCCGATCCGCTGTCCGGGTTGCCGTGCACGAAGACCACCGCCTCGGTGAGCCCGGGGCCGGCCGGGCCGGTCCTGCCGGGGCCGCCGATGTGTACCGAGGTGGCGATGCCTTCGACGGTCATCCGCCGGGTGTCGATCATGCGCGCGAGCTTACGAAACAGCGGCGCTCACCGGTCAGCGGGTCGTCGAACTCCAGACGGTGGGCGATCAGTCGCAGCGGGCGGGTGAAGTCTCCCGGATCGACCTCCAGGATCTCCGGGTACAACGGGTCATTGTCGATCGGCACACCCAGCCCGGCCATATGCACCCGCAACTGGTGGGTTCGCCCGGTCCGTGGCGTCAGCCGATACCGCCCGTCCCCCACTGGCTCGACCAGAGTCTCCGCATTCGGCTCCCCCGCTTCGACCGCCGCCTGCAGCGCTCCCCGACGCTTGACAATCCGATTCGAAACCCGTTGTGGCTCAGCCAGATCCGGCCACATCGTCGACCAGGCGAGGTAAATCTTCTCGACCTGGCCGTCAGCGAACATCCGCTGATAGCGACCGCGAACATCGGGTCGGACGGTGAACATCAGCACCCCGGCGGTCAGCCGGTCCAGTCGATGCGCCGGGCTGAGGTCGGGCAGGTCGAACTCCCGGCGCAGTCGCACCAGTGCGGTCTGCGCGACGTGCCCACCCCGCGGCATGGTGGCCAGGAACGGCGGCTTGTCCACCACCAGGATGGCGTCGTCGCGGTACAGCACCGGGATGTCGAACGGCACCTCCACCTCGTCGGGCAGGTCGCGGTAGAGGTAGACGACGGCACCGGGCGGCATCTCCGTCGATGCGTCGACTGCCGCACCCCGGGCATCGACGACCTCCCCGCGCAGCACCTTCTCCCGGTCGCCGAAACGCCGGTCGAACTCGTCGGCCACATTGCCGCCGTGCAACCGCAGCCGGGCCGGCCCCAGCCCGTCCCGGACCGGAAGCGGCACCCGGCACCCCCGCCTGATGGCGTCGCTCCCCCTAGTCGAGCGGCACCGGTTCGAGGATCTCCGAGCGCGCTTCGGGGGCGGCTACCCGCAGCGCGTCGGCGGAGGCGTCGTCGGGCTGGGCCTGCGACTGCACCTCGGCCTCCACCCGTGCGATGTAGGTGGCCACCTCGCGGTCGACGTCCTCCGGGCTCCAGTCCAGGATCGGCGCCACGATCTCGGCCACCTCCCGGGCGCAGTCCACCCCGCGGTGCGGGTACTCGATCGAGATCCGCATCCGGCGGGCCAGGATGTCCTCGAGGTGCAGCGCCCCCTCGGCGGCCGCCGCGTAAGCGGCCTCCACCCTCAAGTAGACCGGCGCCTCGGTGATCGGCTCAAGCAGATCGGGGCGGTCGGCGGCGAGGTCGAGCACCTCGCCGATCAGCGAGCCGTACCGGTCCAGCAGGTGGCGTACCCGGTAGGGGTGCAGACCGTACTCGGCGCCGACGTGATCGGTCTGGTTGATCAGCGCGAAGTACCCGTCGGCGCCCATCAGCGGAACCTTCTCGGTCACCGAGGGGGCCACCCGGGACGGGACGAACTCGGCGGCGGCGTCCACAGCGTCGGCGCCCATCACCCGGTAGGTGGTGTACTTGCCACCCGCGATGGCCACCAGGCCGGGGGTGGGCGAGGCCACGGCGTGCTCACGGGACAGCTTCGAGGTCTCTTCGCTCTCCCCTGCCAGCAGTGGGCGCAGACCGGCGTAGACGCCGTCGATGTCGTCATGGGTCAGCGGGGTGGCGAGCACGGTGTTGACGTGGCCGAGGATGTAGTCGATATCGGCCTTGGTGGCGGCCGGGTGGGCCAGGTCGAGATTCCAGTCGGTGTCGGTGGTACCGATGATCCAGTGCGTGCCCCACGGGATCACGAACAGCACCGATTTCTCGGTGCGCAGGATGATCGCCACCTCGCTGACGATGCGGTCCCGCGGCACCACGATATGCACGCCCTTCGACGCGCGCACCCGGAACCTGCCCCGCTGCCGCGACAGCGCCTGAATCTCGTCGGTCCACACCCCGGTGGCGTTGATCACCACGTGACCCCGGACGTCGGTGACCCGGCCGTCCTCGGAATCGCGGACGTTCACCCCGACCACCCGATCACCCTCGGTGAGCATTCCGACCGCCTGGGTCGAGGTGCGCACCACGGCACCGTAGTGGGCGGCGGTCCGAGCCACCATCATGGTGTGACGGGCGTCGTCGACGACGGTGTCGTAGTAACGGATGCCGCCGATGAGTGAACTGCGCTTGAGGCTGGGTGCCAGCCGCAACGCACCCGACTTCGTCAGATGGCGCTGCGCGGGAACCGATTTCGCGCCGCCCAACTGGTCGTACAGGAAGATGCCGGCGGCCATGTAGGGCCGCTCCCACCACCGATTGGTCAGCGGGAACAGGAATGGCAGCGGTTTGACCAGGTGCGGAGCCAGGGTGGTCAGCGACAGCTCCCGCTCGTGCAGCGCTTCCCGGACCAGGCCGAACTCCAACTGCTCGAGATACCGCAGTCCGCCGTGGAACATCTTCGAACTGCGGCTCGAGGTGCCCGACGCGAAGTCGCGGGCCTCGACAAGCGCAACGCGCAGTCCGCGGGTGGCGGCGTCCAGCGCCGCGCCCGCGCCCACCACACCACCACCGATCACCACGATGTCGAACTGTTCGCTACCCAGCCGCTGCCAGAACTGCTCACGTTGGGCGGGACCGAGGAACGTCTGGCCGTTGCCCGGCTGCAGGATCGGGTCACTCATGGCGGTCAGGTTAGTCGAGATCGGCCCCGGGCTGGTCAAGATCCCGGGCTGTCAAGTCCGGCTAGTCGAGATCGTCGTGCGCCATCAACCGGCGCGCCGCCTCGATCACCGAACCCGACAGCGACGGGTAGACCGACAGCGTCTGCGCCAGTTCGGTGACCGAGATCCGGGTCTGCACGGCCAGCGCGATCGGCAGGATCAGTTCGGAGGCGATCGGAGCGACCACCACACCGCCGATCACCACGCCGGTGGCCGGCCGGCAGAAGATCTTGACGAAACCGCGGCGCAACAGCGACATCTTGGCCCGGGGATTGGTGGTCAGCGGCAACATGATCGTGCGGGCCGGGACTGCGCCGCTGTCGATGGCGGTCTGCGGCACCCCGACCGCGGCGATCTCCGGCCGGGTGAAGGTCGCTGAGGCGACGGTGCGCAGCCGAATCGGGGACACCCCCTCGCCCAGCGCGTGGTACATCGCGATCCGGCCCTGCATGGCGGCCACCGACGCCAGTGGAAGCAGCCCGGTGCAGTCCCCGGCGGCATAGATCCCGGCCGCGACGGTGCGTGAGACCCGGTCGACCGGGATGTAACCGCCGGGCGAGACGTCGATCCCGACCCGATCCAGGCCCAGGCCGGCGGTGTTGGGCACCGAGCCCACGGTCATCAGGGCGTGGCTGCCCTCGACGACCCGTCCGTCGGCCATGGTCACCCGCACACCGTCCCCAGCGCCCGAGCCGGTCCGGGCAACCGAGTCGGCGCGGGCGTTCTTGACCAATGTCACACCACGTTCCGCGAACACCTGCTCCAGAACGGCGGCGGCGTCGCGGTCCTCGTGGGGCAGGATCTGGTCCCGGCTGGCCACCACGGTCACCGGCACACCCAGTTCGGTGTACGCGTTGCAGAACTCAGCGCCGGTCACCCCGGAGCCGACGATCACCAAATGTTCGGGCAGTTCGGTGAGGTCGTAGAGCTGCCGCCAGTTGAGGATCCGCTCGCCGTCCGGCTCGGCCCCCGGCAGCACCCGCGGGCTGGCACCGGTGGCGATCAGCACCACGTCGGCCTTGAGAACCCCGCCCCCACCCGCCGCGGTGGTCACCCGGACCCGGTGCGACGCCATGCCGGGAATGTCGTCGATCAACTCGGCACGGCCGGCGACCACGTTGATCTTCTGGCCGAGCAATTGTGAGCCGATGTCGGCGGACTGCGATCGGGCCAGCGTCCTGACCCGGTTGTTGATCTGGCCGAGGGTGATTTTGGCGTCCTCGATGCCGATGTCGAAGCCCAGCCCCGCGGCCCGGCGCAACTCGGTACGCACCCCGGTGGAGGCGATGAAGGTCTTGGAGGGCACGCAGTCGTAGAGCACGCAGGCGCCGCCGATGCCGTCGCTGTCCACGACGGTCACCTCGGCACCTCGGCCGGCGGCCACCAGGGCCGCCTCGTAACCGGCGGGACCCCCGCCGATGATGACGATCCGCTTGGTGATCGGCGCTCCCACGTGCCTATCTAAACACCGCTACGGCGGGTCGGCTCGCCGGTAAGCCCGCTACGCTTCTCCCGTGCCGATCTACGCCGCCTACGGGTCGAACATGGATCCCGAGCAGATGCTGCAGCGGGCGCCGCACTCCCCGATGGCCGGCACCGGCTGGCTGCACGGCTGGCGCCTGACCTTCGCCGGCGAGGACATCGGCTGGGAGGGGGCCTTGGCGACAGTGGTCGAGGACCCGACCTCCAGCGTCTTCGTGGTCCTCTATGATGTGACCCCCACCGACGAGGACAGCATGGATCGCTGGGAGGGCTCGGACATCCTCCTGCACAAGAAGATTCGCTGCCGCATCGACCGGGAGGCCTCGGACACCACCACCGGGCCGGTGCTGGCATGGCTGTACGTCCTGGACGCCTGGGAGGGCGGCCTGCCGTCGGCGCGGTACATCGGTGTGATGGCCGATGCCGCGGAGGTGGCCGGCGCGCCGGCCGACTACGTCCACGATCTACGCACCCGCCCGGCCCGCAACATCGGGCCCGGCCCCGCCGAATAGGGCTGGAGCCCGGCCGAATAGGGCTGGGGCCCGGCCGAATAGGGCTGGAGCCCGGCCGAATAGGGCTGGCGCCCGGCCTACGGTTCCCTGACTAACTCCGGCGCTGCTCGAATTCCCAGGCATCGGAGACCATCTCCTCCAGCGCGGCATGCCGGGGCTGCCAGCCGAGTTCGGCGATGGCCCGCTCACTTGAGGCGATCAGGATCGCCGGGTCGCCGGCCCTGCGGTCGACATCACGGGCGGCGATGGGTTTGCCGGTGACCCGCCGGCAACACTCGATGACCTCGCGGACGCTGAAGCCGGTGCCGTTGCCGAGGTTGAAGATCCGGTGCGATCCGGGCTGGGCCTGCTTGATGGCCAGCACGTGGGCGTCGGCGAGGTCGCGGACGTGGATGTAGTCCCTGATACAGGTGCCGTCCGGCGTGGGCCAATCGTCACCGTAGACCAGGATTTCCGGCCGTCGACCCGCCGCGACCTGCAGCACCAACGGGATGAGGTGGGTCTCCTGCCGGTGCCGCTCACCCAGTCCGGAGTACGCACCGGCCACGTTGAAGTAGCGCAGGCTGGCCGCCGCCAGACCGTGCGCCCGGGCGTAGGAGGTGATCGCGTGGTCGATCGCGAGTTTGGTGGCGCCGTAGGCGTTGGTCGGTCGGGTTGGTGCGTCCTCGGTGATGGGCACCGATTCCGGTTCGCCGTAGGTGGCCGCGGTCGAGGAGAACACCAACCGCGGGGTGCCGGACTCGCGCATCGCCTCGAGCAGATCCAGCGTCTTGACGACATTGCCGTACCAGTACTTCTCGGGCGCCTCGACCGACTCCCCCACCAGTGAGCGGGCCGCGAAATGCAGCACCCCGTCGAACGCCCCGCCCGGCAGCAATGTCCGCGCCGCGGGAACCAGGTCGTCCTCGACGAACTCCGCCCCGGCCGGCACCGCGTCGGCGTTGCCGGTGGACAGATCGTCGACGACGACCACCCGGTGGCCCTGTTCGAGAAGAACTTTTGCGCAAACACTGCCGATGTAACCCGCGCCGCCGGTGACCAGTAGCTTCATCCGTCCGACCTCATCCCAGTAGCGCCGACTGCTCGACGGTGTTGACCAGCACCCGGACGCCGACCGCCAGTGCGCGCTCGTCGATGTCGAAATTGGGTTGGTGCAGGTCGAGTTGCGGCCCGACCCGATCCCAGACCCCGAGACGGGCCATCGCTCCGGGGACCTCCTCGAGGTACCAGGAGAAGTCTTCCCCACCGCCGGACTGGCGGGTGTCAGCGAGTACCTCCGGCCCGACCGCCTCGATGGCGTGGGTCATGATCTGGGTGGACCTTTCCTCGTTGACCACCGGCGGCACGCCGCGGCGGTACTGCAGGGTGTGCTCGATGCCCAGCGGGGCCAATAGCCCCGAAACCGACTCGCGGACAAGCAGTTCCATATCCAGCCAGGCGTCCCTGCTGGCGGTCCGGACGGTGCCGGCCAGGGACCCGCTCTGTGGGATTGCGTTGGCGGCCACCCCGGCGTTGGCCGCACCCCAGACCATCACGGTGCTGTGCCGCGGGTCGATGCGGCGGGACAGCACGCCCGGCAGTCCGGTGATGACGGTGCCCATCCCGTAGACCAGGTCGGCGGTGAGATGCGGTCGCGAGGTGTGCCCGCCAGGCGAGTACAGGGCGATTTCGATGGAGTCGGCGGCCGAGGTGATCGGCCCGGCGGTGATGGCGACCCGGCCGACGTCCAGACGCGGGTCGCAGTGCAGGGCGAAAATCCGGGACACTCCCGCCAGCCCGCCCGCGGCGATGGTGTCCAGCGCGCCGCCGGGCATCAACTCCTCGGCGGGCTGGAAGATCAGCCGCACCCCGACCGGTAGTTCGGGCGCAGCCGCCAACGCGGTCGCTGCGCCGAGCAGAATGGTGGTGTGGGCGTCATGCCCACAGGCGTGCGCCACGCCCGGCACCGTGGAGGAGTAGTCCGCGCCCGTACGCTCCGTCATCGGCAGCGCGTCCATATCGGCGCGCAGTGCGACACGCGGCATGTGGTCCGGTCCGAGGTCGCAGATCAGCCCGGTACCGCCCGGCAGCGCCTTGGGGTTGAGCCCGGCGTCGACCAGACGGTCGGCGACGAACTGGGTGGTGGCGAATTCCTGGCGGCCGAGTTCGGGATGACGATGGATGTGACGCCGCCACGCGACGAGGTCGTCGTAGTGGGAAGCCAGCCACGACTCGGCGGTGTCGGCCAACGGCATCCTGGAAGTATCTCACCGCCCCGCAACCGCCAGTAGGCTGCCGGGTTGTGAATCCGGACCCAGACCGGGCTGCCCAGGCACTCGCCCAGCGCACCGGCGTGGATCGTCATGACGTCGCCGTCGTCCTGGGGTCAGGCTGGGCACCGGCGGCCGACGCCCTGGGTGCGCTGAGCGCCGACATCCCGATGGCAGAGTTGCCCGGTTTCGCCCGGCCCACCGCCGGCGGACACCAGGGTCGGGTGCTCTCGGTGCAGGCCGGCCGCCACCGGGTTCTGGTGCTGGTCGGCAGGGTGCACCCCTACGAGGGCCACGACCTCAACCAGGTGGTGCACGGGGTCCGGACGGCCTGCGCTGCCGGCGCGGGTGTGCTGGTGCTGACCAACGCAGCGGGTGGCCTGCGCCCGGAATATGAAGTGGGACAGCCGGTTCTGATCGCCGACCACCTCAACCTGACGGCGCGCTCCCCGCTGGTGGGTGCCGACTTCGTCGACCTGGTCGATGCCTACTCGCCACGGCTGCGAGCGCTGGCCCGCCGGATCGACCCGACCCTGAACGAGGGGGTCTACGCCGGGGTGACAGGCCCGCACTACGAGACTCCGGCCGAGATCCGGATGCTGCAGATCCTGGGTGCGGATCTGGTCGGTATGTCGACGGTGCACGAGACCATCGCGGCCCGCGCCGCCGGGGCGGAGGTGCTGGGGCTGTCGCTGGTGACCAACCTCGGCGCCGGGATGACGGGTCAGCCGGTCTGCCATGAGGAGGTTCTGGCGGCGGGCCGGGAGTCGGCCCGCCGAATGGGCGGTCTGCTCGCCGCCGTGCTGGCCGCGCTGTAGCGCCGGCGCAACCAGATTGCCGCCCTCCTCAACGCGGCTCCTCCGTCGCCGCTTGATCGTCGGGCGGCGGACCCAATTGCCGCCCTCCTCAACGCGGCTCCTCCGTCGCCGCTTGATCGTCGGGCGGCGCTACCGCGGCCCGTATTGGCGGTCGCCGGCGTCGCCGAGTCCGGGAACGATGTAGGCCACGTCGTTGAGCCCCGCATCAATCGCGGCGGTGAACAG
>JAUPLT010000328.1 GCA_030836785.1 Actinomycetota bacterium | reverse complement strand
TGGCGGTGGCGGTGGCGATGTAGACGTCCATGTCGATATCGATATCGAGAGGACGTTCCGGTGAGCGGGTGGATGATCGCGCTCAGCCTGGCCGCTTTCGTGCTGTTGACCCTGGGCACCGCGGTGTTTGTGGCGGCGGAGTTCTCGCTGACGGCGCTGGAGCGCAGCACCGTTGACGCCAACGCTCGCACCGGTGGGGCGCGGGACAAGATGATTCAACGGGCGCACCGCACCCTGTCGATCCAGCTGTCCGGAGCCCAGATCGGAATCTCGATCACCACCCTGGTCACCGGCTATCTCTCCGAGCCGGTCATCGCCCGACTGCTGGCACCCGCACTGGCCGCCGGCGGCCTGCCCGAACAGTGGGTGGAGGGCACTGCCCTGATCGTGTCGCTGGTCATCGCGACCTCGGTGTCGATGGTGTTCGGGGAACTCGTCGCCCAATACCTCGCCGTCGCGGTACCGCTGCAGACCGCCCGAGTGGTGGCCGGCCCGCAGGTGCTGTTCTCGGCGGTGTTCACACCGCTGATCCGACTCACCAACGGCGCGGCCAACCGCGTGCTGCTTCGCTTCGGAATTCAGCCCGCCGACGAACTGAGTTCGGCGCGGTCCCCGCAGGAGTTGCTGTCGCTGGTCCGCAACTCCGCCGAGCAGGGGGCGCTGGATAAGCCGACCGCCGAACTGGTGGACCGCTCGTTGCAGTTCGGCGCACGCACTGCCGAGGAATTCATGACTCCGCGATCTAAAGTCGAGTCGCTGGAGGCCGACGCCACGGTGCGCGACCTGCTGGCCAAGGTCCGCGAAACCGGCCACTCACGCTTCCCGGTCACCCGCGGCGACCTCGACGAGACGATCGGTGTGGTCCACCTCAAGCAAGTTTTCGAGATACCGCACCCCGAGCGCGCCGACACCCGACTCGCTCGACTGGCGCGACCGGTGCCGGTGTTCCCCTCCACCCTCGACGGGGACGCGCTGATGGCGCAAATCCGGATCAGCGAACTTCAGACCGCACTGGTGGCCGACGAGTACGGCGGCATCGCCGGAATGGTGACCCTCGAGGACCTGATCGAGGAGATTGTCGGCGATATCCGCGACGAGCATGACAACACCTCTCCCGAGGTCGTGAAGATCGCTGGTGGACATCGTGTCGCGGGCCTGTTGCGTACTGACGAGGTAGCCGACAAGATCGGATTCCGGGCCCACGAAGGGGACTACGAGACCATCGGGGGGCTGGTCATGGCTGCGCTCGGCCGTATCCCCACTGAGGGCGATTCGCTGGTGCTGTCAGCGTTCGATCCGGACACCTCGCCGGACCACCCGCCACGGTGGCGTGCCACCGTGGCCCGGATGGACGGCCGACGCATCGACTTGGTGGATCTGGTCCGGCTCGGCCCGGCGGACGACACCGGGGAGGTCTCCCGGTGAACGACCTCTTCGCCGTCCTGCTCACGGTGCTGCTGATCGCCGCCAACGGGTTCTTCGTGGGCGCGGAGTTCGCGCTGATCTCAGCCCGACGCGACCGACTCGAGGCGCTGGCCGAACAGGGCAAGCGCGGTGCGGTGACGGTGATTCGTGCGGGCGAGAACCTCGCGGTGATGTTGGCCGGCGCGCAGTTGGGCATCACCATCGGCTCGATCATTCTCGGCCGGGTCGGCGAGCCCGCGGTGGCGCACCTGCTCGAGCCACTCTTCACCCTGCTCGGAGTACCGACCGCGGTGCTGCACACGGTCTCCTTCCTGGTGGCGATCACCGTTGTCGTCATCCTCCATGTGCTCCTCGGCGAGATGGTTCCGAAGAACATCGCGCTGGCAGGGCCGGAGAAGGCGGCGATACTGCTGGTCCCGCCGTACCTGCTGTGGGTCCGGGCCACCCGGCCGATCATCGCCGTCTATGACTGGTGCGCCCGCACGATCGTGCGTGCCCTCGGCGTGGAACCGAAGACCGAACTGGAGAACACCGTCTCCATGGTGGAACTGGCCGAGATGATCGCCGAGTCACGCTCGGAGGGGTTGCTCGACCCCGAGGAGCACATGCGACTGTCTCGTGCGCTGCAGATTCGCCACCGGGTGGTGGCCGACGTCGCCACCGAACTGACCGCTGTTCGGGCGGTGCCCGCCGCTGCACCCGGCGCAGGTCCCACCGTCGCCTCCATCAAGGAAGCCCTCGCCGCTACCGGATACTCCCGGTTCCCGGTGATCGACGAGGCCGGCCACTTCGTGGGGTTCGTCCACATCAAGGACATGCTCGACCTCGTCGAGCATCCGGGCGCGATCGTGCCCGGATCGACGGTGCGCTACCTACCTCGGGTGCCGGCGACGATGAGCCTGCCGGATGCCCTGTCACGATTGCGCGAGGACAACAGCCATCTGGCCCTGGTGACCTCGATCGAGGGCTCGGTGTGCGCAATGGTGACCCTTGAGGACCTGGTGGAGGACCTGTTGGGGACCGTGCGCGACGGCACCCACCGTGGCTGAGGACACCCTGCCCACGGTTCGTGATGTCCTGACCCCCGCCGAGTGGACTGCCCGCGCGGAGGCCCACCGGGTGCGGGCGGACGCCTTCACCGCCGCGCATCGCGACCGCGCCCGCCGGGGTGAGAGCCACCCGGTATGGGACTTCCTGTTCACCTACTACAACCTGCAACCGCGACGACTGCGGGTGTGGCACCCCGGGTACGGGGTGACACTGTCGGGCGAGGCGGCAACGGCCTACCTGGACCGGGCCGGTTACGTTGTCGTGCCCGGCGGCGCCACAGTCGGCCCGGCGCGGTTGCGCGCGCGGGTACCCACCCTGCAGTTCATCGCCGCACTGTTGCGCTCAACAGCCGCCCGACCACCGGTCCTCGGCTGTTTCGGAAT
>JAUPLT010000028.1 GCA_030836785.1 Actinomycetota bacterium | reverse complement strand
TCGATCCCTGCCCGGTTCGGCGACGCGCTGGCGGCCATCCCGGAAACGGTGATCGCGGCGTTCGAGGCACTCGGCTCCGGGGATCTGGCCATCGCCCTGCAGACCATCACCGAGGGCCTGGCCGGCCCCGTCTCCGGGATCGCCGCGGTGCTGTCGGAGGCCGCCCAGGCGTTCGAGGAGTTCCTGACCACGGAGTTCAACGGGCTGATCACCACCCTGCCCGCCGTGTTGTTTTCAGCAGTGCAGACCGTACTGGGCGGCAACCTGCAGTCACTGATCGACACGGTCGGCGACGCGCTGTCCGACCTGCTCGGCGGTCTCACTCCGGGGGCGGGGGCGGCCACCGTCCCGGCCGCCGCGGCTGTCGCGGCCGTGGGCAACGGCGCGGCGAACCGCGCCCAGGCGGCCCTGCCTGCCGCCGCCGAGGTGCCGGCAGCAGTGGCCCCGGCGACTGTCTCAGTCGCGGTGTCGGCTCCGGAGGAGACCGCGACGACTGTCGCCGACGAGCCCCCGGCAGCGGTTGCCACTCCGCGTTCGCGGGGTGCGGCCAAGGTGGCGGCGACCGATTCGACTCCGGCGGCCGCCGCAGCGGATGCCGCGGCAGCCGGCGACTCGGATACCGCCGATGCCCGGGGCGCGGCAGCGCAAGAGCGTGGAAGCAGCGCCAAAGCTGGTGCGCAGCGCGCCACAACGCGTTAGGCGCGAATCGATTGACTAGGTGGATCGGGTGATCGCCACCCCTTACGAGGATCTGCTGCGTCGTGTGCTTGACGAGGGGACGCAGAAGTCCGATCGGACCGGCACCGGAACCCGCAGCCTGTTCGGCGCGCAGCTGCGCTACGACCTCGCCGAGGGGTTTCCGCTGATCACCACCAAAGAGGTCCATTTCAAGTCGGTGGCCTACGAGCTGCTGTGGTTCCTGCGTGGGGACTCCAACGTCGCCTGGCTGCAGCAGCACGGGGTGAAGATTTGGAACGAGTGGGCGTCGGAGACCGGCGATCTCGGTCCGGTCTACGGGGTGCAGTGGCGGTCATGGCCGACGCCGTCCGGTGGCCACATCGACCAGATCAGCGCTGCCTTGCAGCTACTGCGCACCGACCCCGACTCGCGGCGCATCATCGTCTCGGCCTGGAACGTGGCTGACCTGCCCAAGATGGCACTGCCGCCGTGCCACGCGTTCTTTCAGTTCTACGTCGCCGATGGCAGGCTCAGCTGCCAGCTTTACCAGCGCAGCGCCGACCTGTTCCTCGGGGTCCCGTTCAACATCGCCAGTTACGCACTGCTCACCCACATGATGGCCGCGCAGTCGGGGCTGGGCGCAGGGGACTTCATCTGGACCGGCGGGGACTGCCACATCTACGACAACCACGTCGAGCAGGTGACTGAGCAACTTTCCCGCGATCCACGGCCGTACCCGGAACTGAAACTGGCTCCGCGCGAGTCGATCTTCGACTACACCTACGACGACATCGAGATCCGCAATTACCGGCCGCATCCGGCGATCAAGGCTCCCGTCGCTGTCTGACACACGGACGGCTTGCAGGAGGTGGGAAATCCGCCGTTCGGCCTCCTGGGGAGCCCTCCCCGCAAAACGAAAAACCGCCTCTGAACTGATCAGAGGCGGTTTTCCGCATCGGGGTGGCTGACGGGACTCGAACCCGCGACAGCCAGGATCACAACCTGGTGCTCTACCAACTGAACTACAGCCACCATCGCCGCGCGAGACGGCCTGTTGATCTTAGCCGCTTTCGGTGCCTGAGGCCGAATCGTGCGCCTCCAGGCTCTTCAACTCGGCCACCGCCTCGCTTATTTCGCTGGTGGAGGGCCCGGGGAGGGGCACGAACGCGGTGCGCCGGTAGTAGCGCAACTCGCGGATGGACTCATGGATATCGGCCAGTGCCCGGTGCGCCAGGCCCTTTTCCGGCTGGCCGTAGTAGACCCGCGGGTACCAGCGGCGGCACAACTCTTTGATCGAACTGACGTCGATCATCCGGTAGTGCAGGTATTCGTCGAGCACCGGCATGTCCCGGGCGAGGAACCCGCGGTCGGTGGCGATCGAGTTTCCGGCCAGGGGCGCGGTCTTGGGCGCTTTGACGTGGCTTCTGATGTAGCCCAGCACCAGTTCCTGGGCCGTCTGGAGGTCGATCGTGGAGGCCCGGACCTCCTCGGTGAGGCCCGACTTGCTGTGCATCCGGGCGACCACCTCGACCATGCCGTCCAGGGCGGCATCGTCGGTGTGGATCACCACGTCGACGCCTTCGCCGAGGACGTTGAGGTCGGCATCGGTCACCAGGGCGGCGATCTCGATCAGGCGGTCGGATCGAAGATCCAGTCCGGTCATCTCGCAGTCGATCCATACCAATTCATCGCGCACAGCGATCAACAGTAAGCCCCGCCGGTCACGTAGGGTCGTAGCGGCCCAAATGCAGGAATTCACCACCAGGAAAAGGGGTGCCATGACGGAACCGGCCGCCGCTCCCGCGCAGCAGATCGCCGCGGGCTACGTGACCACCGGCGCAGCGCTGGAACTGGGGTCGGTCATCGTCGGCGGCGAGGTCGATCCGGCCGCGCAGATCCGCATCCCACTGGCGATGATGAACCGGCACGGGTTGGTCGCCGGCGCCACCGGCACCGGGAAGACCAAGACCCTGCAGGTGATCGCCGAGCAGTTGTCCGCTAACGGCGTGCCAGTGTTGATGGCCGACTTCAAAGGGGACCTGTCCGGGCTGTCGAGGCCGGGCGAGGCGGGCGAGAAGGTCGCTGAGCGGGCCAAGGACACCGGCGACGAGTGGGTCGCCACCCCGTTCCCGGTGGAGTTCCTCTCCCTGGGCACCGGTGGGATAGGGGTGCCGGTACGCGCCACGATCTCCGCGTTCGGGCCGATCCTGCTGTCGAAAGTCCTGGGGCTCAGTCAAACTCAGGAATCCAGCCTCGGTTTGATCTTCCACTACGCGGACCAGCAGGGGTTGCCTCTGCTCGATCTCAAGGATCTCCGGTCGCTGATCAGCTTCCTGACCAACACCGACGAGGGCAAAGCGCAGCTCAAGTCGATCGGTGCGGTGTCCAGCCAGACCGCCGGGGTGATCCTGCGTGCGTTGATCAACCTCGAGGCCGAGGGCGGAGACACCTTCTTCGGCGAACCCGAGCTGGATCCTGCCGACCTGCTGCGCGTCGACGCCCAGGGTCGGGGCGTCATCACCTTGTTCGAGGTCGGCGACCAGGCATCGCGGCCGGTGATGTTCTCCACCTTCCTGATGTGGGTGCTGGCGGATCTGTTCAGCTATCTGCCCGAGGTCGGTGATGTCGAGAAGCCCAAGCTGGTGTTCTTCTTCGACGAGGCGCATCTGCTGTTCAAGGACGCCTCCAAGGCGTTTCTGGCGCAGGTCGAGCAGACGGTCAAGCTGATCCGGTCCAAGGGCGTCGGCGTCTTCTTCTGCACCCAGCTGCCCACGGATGTGCCCAACGCGGTGCTGTCCCAGTTGGGCGCCCGGGTCCAGCATGCGCTGCGCGCGTTCACCCCCGATGACCAGCAGGCGCTTGCCAAGACCGTGCGGACCTATCCCAAGACCGACGTCTACGATCTGGCGACTGATCTGACCTCGCTCGGTATCGGTGAGGCGATCGTCACGGTGCTCTCCGAGCGGGGGGCTCCGACGCCGGTGGCGTGGACTCGGCTGCGTTCACCGCGATCGCTGATGGCCAGCATCGGGCCGGACTACATCAAGGCGACGGCGCAATCGAGCCCGTTGTTCCTCAAGTACGGGCCCACCGTCGACCGGGAGTCGGCCTACGAGATGCTGGCCTCCCGGATGACTCCGACGCCTGCCGAGGTGGCGGTCGGAGAGCCCGTCGACCTGCCGCCGATCCTGCCCACCGGGCTGGACCTGCCGCCGATGCCGCAGCGGGTTGAGCGGGCGGAGCCCGGAATGCTGGAGAAGATGATGGACAATCCCGCGTTCAAGAGCGCGATGCGGTCGGCAGGCACGGTCATCGGGCGGGAGATCGGCCGCAGCATCTTCGGGACGGGTCGCCGGCGCCGGTAAGCGCCAATGCCCGATATTGGTCTGACCACTTGACCTCTGTCCCCTTACCGGGCATGCTGCGGCTATGGCACTGCAGCCCGTGAGCCGACGTTCGGTACCCGAAGAGGTCTTCGAGCAGATCCTCGACGAGGTGCTCAGCGGTCAGATGCAGCCGGGGGAGTCGCTGCCCAGCGAACGCCGGCTTGCCGAGGTCCTCGGGGTGTCACGGCCCGCGGTCCGGGAGGCGCTGAAGCGGGTGGCGGCGGCCGGACTGGTGGAGGTGCGCCAGGGCGACGCCACCACCGTGCGTGACTTCCGCCGGCACGCCGGCCTCGATCTGCTGCCGAGGCTGCTGCTACGCGACACCGGCCTCGATGTCGCGGTGGCGCGCAGCATTCTGGAGGCCAGGCTGCACAACGGGCCCAAGGTCGCCGAGCTCGCTGCCCGTCGCCGTTCGCCGGGCCTGACCGACCTGCTCGAGCAGTCGATCCGGGATCTGGAGACCGACGCCGACCCGGTGGGCCAACAACGGCACGCGCTGACTTTCTGGGATCACGTCGTCGACGGCGCCGACTCCATCGTCTTCCGGCTGATGTTCAACACCCTGCGCGCCGCTTACGAACCGGCACTGCCCGCGCTGGCCACCATGAAGGCCGCCGAGGTGGGCCACAGCGCGGCCTACCGGTCCATCGCGCGGGCCATCGCCGACGGCGATCCGGTCGCAGCCGAGGAGGCCGCCCGTCAGTTGTTGGAACCCGCCACCCACGCGCTGATCGCCGCATTGAACGTCCTTGAGGATCTGGGAAAACAGGAGGAGCAATGACCCAAACCAAACGCCGCGGGATGACTCTCGCCGACGCGGCCCGCGAATTCTGGCGCCACCCCTCGCCCTGGCTGCTCGTCGCCGCGTTCGTCGGCGCGGTTGCGGCCCGCCTCGTCGTAGGGGACTGGCAGTGGAGCGATGCGGTGCTGCCATTCGTCGTGCTGGCGGTATTTCCCTTCGCGGAGTGGCTGATTCACGTCTTCATCCTGCATTGGCGACCCCGGCGGATAGCTGGTGTGATGATTGACTCCGAGTTGGCCCGCAAACACCGCGAGCACCACGCCGACCCGCGGATCACCCGGCTGATCTTCATCCCGCTGCAATCGCTGGCCGGCGCGTTCGCCGCCGCACTGGTGGTGGCTTTCGTGCTCATCCCACGCACCGGACTGGGACTGACGTTCCTGGTGACTCTGTTCGCGATCGGCGTCGTCTACGAGTGGAGCCACTATCTGGTGCACACCGATTACAAACCGAAGACCTGGTTCTACCGGACGATGTATCGCAACCACCGGCTGCACCACTTCAAGAACGAGCACTACTGGTTCGCCGTCACTACCCCCGGCCTGGCCGACCGTGCGCTGGGCACCTATCCGGACCCGCAGTCGGTGCCGACCTCGCCGACCGCCAAGAACCTGTTCGCCAGTGCGGGTTAACCGCCGCCGAGCTTCTTGTAGACCAAGCCGACGATCGGGGTGACGATGGCCCGCGGCGCATAACCGCTGGCCACCGACATCGCCTTGGACGTCAGCCCGGGAACGACACGCATTTTGTTGTTCTCCAGGCCGTCCAGCGACAGTTGGGCGGTGTGCTCGACCGAGATCCACAGGAAGTCCGGGATCAGCCGGTCCACCAGCGAGGCCTCGTCGGGGTTCGGCATCTCAGTGCGTACCGGTCCCGGCGCCAACAGCGTCACGTGCACTCCGGAGCCCTTCAGTTCGCCGCGCAGCGACTCACTGAACGTGTTCGCGAACGCCTTGCTGGCCGCGTAGGTGGCGTTGTTGGGGATCGGCGAGTTGCCGGCGGCCGACCCCGAGATCAGAATGCCGCCGGCGCGACGCGCCAGCATGCCCGGCAGCACCGCGAGGACGAGGTCATGCACACCGAGGACGTTGAGCTGGACCTGCGCCTTCTCACCGGCCGGATCCAGCTTGGCCACCGGGCCGAAGGTCGCGGTACCAGCATTGGCGCACAGGATCGAGATGTTCCGGCCGGCCAGTTCGTCGGCCAGACCTGCCCGCTGCGGCGGATCGGCGAGGTCCACCGGGCGGACCTCGACCGTCACCCCGTGCCGTTCGGTGATCCGGGCCGCCACCTGCTCGAGCACCTCGGCGCGGCGCGCGGTGATGATCAGATGGTGGCCGCGGGAGGCGAGTTCGTGGGCCAGGGCCTCTCCGATGCCCTGGGAGGCACCGGTGACGACGGCTCGGCTGTCGGGGGATGGCGCGGGGACTGGCATCCCGACATCGTAGGGATAGGGTGACCGGCATGAGCGGGCCCGGCGCAGAAGTGCCGCAGCGCCGGGCCGGCGCGAGTGGGCTGCAGCGCCGGGCCGGCGCGTGTGGGCTGCAGCGCCGGGCCGGCGCAGGAGTATCTCGGCGCCAAGTCGCCGCCTGGGCGCTGTGGGACTGCGGGTCCACCGGTCTGAACGCGATCGTGGCGACCTTCGTATTCTCGGTGTACCTGACCGGCACGGTTGCCGAGGGGATGGCGGGCCCGACGTCGGCGGCGAGTTGGCTGGGCCGCACCCTCACCATCGCCGGCGTGGTAGTCGCCCTCCTGGCCCCACTGGTCGGTGTCTGGGTGCAGGCCCCGCAGCGACGGCGGGTGGCGCTGGTATCGCTCACCGTGCTGGCAGTCGGCTTCACGGCCACGATGAGCCTGATCCGGGCCGACCCCCGCTACCTGGCGGCCGGTCTGGCGCTGCTGGCGTTGACGGCGGCCTGCGGTGATCTGGCCAGCGTGCCCTACAACGCCATGCTCCGGCAGTTGTCCACCCCGCAGACCGCCGGCCGGATCTCCGGGCTGGGCTGGGCCGCCGGGTACAGCGGCAGCGTGCTACTGCTGCTCATCATCTACGTCGGTTTCATCAGCGGGGACGGTCCGGACCGCGGGCTGCTCGAACTGCCGGTGGCCGACGGGCAGAACGTGCGTGCTGCGATGATCGCCGCCGCGTGCTGGCTGGCGATCCTGGCGCTGCCGTTGCTGTTCACCGCGCACCGATTGGCCGACGGCGGCGAACCCGCGCCGCCGGTGGGCGGCGTTCTGGCCGGCTACCGGCAGATGTTCGACGATCTGCGCGGGGAGTGGCGTCGTGACCGAAACCTCGTCTACTACCTGATCGTCAGCGCGGTGTTCCGGGACGGATTGGCGGGGATCTTCGCCTTCGGCGCGGTTCTCGGCGTCAGCGTGTATGGCATCTCGCAGGCCGACGTCCTCATTTTCGGGGTGGTGGCCTCCACCGTGGCCGCGGTCGGCGCGGTCGTCGGCGGCCGGCTCGATGACCGGATCGGCGCCAAGCCGATTCTGATCTCTTCGCTGACGTCGCTCATCATCGTCGGGGCGGCGCTGATGGCCACATCCGGCCCGGCCGCTTTCTGGGTATGCGGGCTACTGCTGTGCCTGTTCGTCGGACCCACCCAGTCCGCGGCCCGGACGTTGCTTCTCCGGATGACGGGAGAGGGCAAGGAGGGGGTCAGCTTCGGCCTCTACACCATGACGGGCCGGGCTGCCGCCCCGTTGGCGCCGTGGTTGTTCTTCGTGTTCGTCGACCTGTTCGACTCCGACCGTGCCGGGTTGGCCGGAATCCTGGTCGTGCTGGCCGCCGGTCTGGTCGGGATGCTCGCTGTGCGGGTGCCGGACCGGCGTGTGTCAGCGACGTCCGTCGGCGAGACGCATTAGCCGAGTCCCGAACAGATCGTCAGCCCGCGACCGGTGCGCTGGCGCACCTGGTTCCCGTCGACCGAGACGCTGCAGGTGACGTCACGGCCCACGTTGACCACCGCGACGCTGGCCGAGGTCTTGGCCGGCGCAGAGAGGCTGACTTCCTTGCTCCACGGCAGCGCGACGTTGAACTCGGTCTGCATGATCCCGCCGGTGTCGACGTAGGTGATGTTGATGGCACGGCCCTCGCCGTTGACGCTGTAGACCACGGTCTCGGTTTCGGTGGGCGACGTGGTCTGGTCGGGGCTGCTCGGGGTGGTCGGTTCCGTGGCGCCGGGCCGGGTGGTCGACGGCCCCGGCAGGATGGTCACCGTCGGCCGCGGGGCGCGCGTGGTCGTGGGCACCTGGGTCGGGGTGGTCGTCCGGGGGGAGGTGGTGGTCGGGTTCGCCGGCGCCACCGTGGTGGATTCCCGCGAGGAATTGCTGACGATGACCAGCGCGAGCACCAGTCCGGCGACCAGCAGCACCGCTGCGGCAGCGACGATCCAGAGCCAGCGCGGCGACTTCGGCGGCTGCGGCGGCGGTGGCGGCGGGCCGCCCTGGTAGCCCGGCTGCCAGTAGGCGGGTAGTTGTTCGGTCGGCTGGGTCATCGGTGCCCCGTAGTTCTGGCTCCCGTAGTTCTGGGCCCCGTAGTTCTGGGCCCCGTAGTTCTGGCCCCCGTAATTCTGGCCCCCGTAATTCTGGCCGGAGTAGCCCGGTGCCCAATACTGACCCGAATAGGCGGGATCGGTGTTTGCCGGATACCCCGATGCCCCGGTCGGGTCCGACCACTGGCGCGGTTCGCTCATGCCGTCCTCACGACCAGCAGGCTACCCGCGCCGGCGGGGTGTTCCCTGAGAGGTGTTTAGGGAAGGCCCGGCGGGTCAACCCAGTCCCCGCGACGCACGGCCGCCGCAATGCACTGGAGGACAGCGATGATCGTGCTCGGAGCCCTCCTGCTCAGCCTGGGCTTGGGGCTCAGGATCCAGCTGCTCTGGACCATCGGAGCGATCCTGCTGGTGGTGGGAGCGGTGATGTGGGTGATGGGTAAGGTCGGGCGGCCGGTGGGTGGCCGACGTTACTGGTACTAGCGCCGCTCATGATCTGGTGCTGGTAGCGCCAGCGCCGCCCGGGTCATGGCGCGTAGGACATCGCGCGAGCGTTCGGTGGAGCGGGCCCCGGCGGACTTGATGCTGTGCGCCGTCGAGTTCAGCAGCCCGAACACGGCGTGCGCCATCACCCTGGCATCGTCCTCGGCAAGGCCGGCATGGAGCCGTGTCAGCACCCCGACCCAGGTCTCGACGTAGCTGCGCTGTGCGCGTCGCACCTGCCGTTGCGCGACGACCGGCAGGCTGGCCAGATCGCGATCCTGGATCCGGATCAGGTCCGGCTCGGTCAGGGCGAAGTCCAGGTGGAACTCGATCAGCCCGTCGAGGGCCGACTGTGCCCCGGTGTCCCCGGTGTCCCCGGTGTCCCCGGTGGCCACGGTGGCCACCACGTCCCGCGCCCCGTCCAACAGTCGGGTGCTGATGCCGACCAGCAACTCCACCAGTAGCGCCTCCTTGCCGGGGAAGTGCCGATAGATCGCTGGTCCGCTGATACCGGCGGCAGCGCCGATGTCCTCCAGGCGTACCGCGAGGTAGCCCCGCTCGGCCATCAGAGCGGCGGCGGCGGTGAGCAACTGGGCGCGGCGGTCGGACTTCTGCTTCTCCCGCCCGGGGTGTGGTCCGGCCGGTTGCGCACCGCGCCGCACCGGCGCCGTCGAATCGGTCATACCGGACCTCCGGGGCACCCACTGGACGAACTGAGTTAATCTTCACTAACCTAACATCAGTTAGTCGTGATTAACCAAGGGACTTCGATGGCATCAGCCGCCGCCAACCGCGTGGCGCATCTGCACCTCGTCGCACAGCTGCGTGAGAAGTTGGCCGCTGCGGCGCTCGGCGGGTCGCAGCGCTCCCGTGACCGTCACGTCGAGCGCGGCAAACTGTTGCCCCGCGACCGGGTCGACGGGCTTCTCGACCTTGGCAGTCCGCTGCTGGAGATCGCCCCGCTGGCTGCCGACGGCCTGTACGGGGGCGACTGCCCGGCCGCGGGGATCATCACGGGTATCGGCCGGGTGTCGGGTCGGGAATGTGTGATCGTCGCGAACGATCCCACCGTCAAGGGCGGCACCTACTACCCGGTGACGGTCAAGAAGCACCTGCGCGCCCAGGAGATTGCCGCACAGAACCGGCTCCCGTGCATCTACCTGGTCGACTCCGGCGGGGCCTTCCTGCCCCGACAGGACGAGGTGTTCCCCGATCGCGATCATTTCGGCCGGATCTTCTACAACCAGGCCCGGCTGAGCGCTGCGGGTATCCCGCAGATCGCGGCGGTGCTCGGGTCCTGCACGGCCGGCGGCGCCTACGTCCCCGCGATGAGCGACGAGACCGTCATCGTCCGCAACCAGGGCACCATCTTCCTGGGCGGTCCACCACTGGTGAGAGCAGCCACCGGTGAGGTCGTCACCGCCGAGGACCTCGGCGGGGGAGACCTGCACGCCAAGACCTCCGGTGTCGTCGACCACCTCGCCGCCGACGACCGGGATGCGTTGCGCATCGTCCGCGATATCGTCGCCACCCTCGGACCGCGGCAGCCCGCCCCGTGGGACGTCCGGCCGCCGGTGGATCCGATCGCCGACCAGAGCGAGTTGTACGACGTGGTCCCGGTCGATGCCCGGGTGCCCTATGACGTGCACGAAGTGATCACCCGGGTGGCCGACGGCGGTGAATTCGCCGAATTCAAAAAGGAATACGGCGCGACCCTGGTCACCGGGTTCGCGCGGATTCACGGTCACCCGGTCGGAATCATTGCGAACAACGGAGTGCTGTTCGGCGAATCCGCCCTCAAGGGAGCGCATTTCATCCAGTTGTGCGACAAGCGCAGCATCCCGTTGGTGTTCCTGCAGAACATCACCGGCTTCATGGTCGGTCGCGAGTATGAGGCCGGCGGGATCGCCAAGCACGGTGCGAAGATGGTCACCGCGGTGGCCTGCGCCCGGGTACCGAAGTTCACTGTCGTCATCGGTGGGTCCTACGGCGCCGGAAACTACTCGATGTGCGGCCGTGCGTACTCGCCCCGCTTCCTGTGGATGTGGCCCAACGCCCGAATCTCGGTGATGGGCGGCGAACAGGCCGCCTCGGTGCTGGCCACGGTGCGCGCCGACATGACTGCTGAGGAGACGGAGGCTTTCAAGGCGCCGATCCGCGCCCAGTACGAGGAGCAGGGCAACCCCTACTACGCGACGGCCCGGTTGTGGGACGACGGTGTGATCGACCCGGCTGACACCAGAACCGTTCTCGGCCTGGCGCTTTCAGCTGCGGGTAACGCTCCGCTGGAATCCGTTTCCTACGGCGTGTTCCGGATGTGAGGCAGACGATGTTCGACACCGTTCTAGTGGCCAACCGCGGCGAGATCGCCGTGCGAGTGATCCGCACCCTCCGCGCGATGGGGATCCGGTCCGTCGCGGTCTACAGCGACGCCGACGTCAACGCCCGCCATGTCGCCGAGGCCGACGTCGCGGTGCGTATCGGACCGCCACCGGCCCGGCAGAGCTACCTCGACATCGAGGCCATCCTCCGGGCCGCGCTGGCCGCGGGAGCCCAGGCCGTCCATCCGGGGTACGGATTCCTTTCGGAGAACGCCGATTTCGCCGCCGCGCTGAACCGCGCCGGCATTGTGTTCATCGGGCCGCCGGTATCCGCGATCGCCACCATGGGCGACAAGATCGCCGCCAAGTCGGCGGTGTCCGCATTCGGGGTGCCGGTGGTGCCCGGCATCGCCGTACCCGGCCTGACCGACGACGACCTGATCGGCGCGGCGGGTGGCATCGGATATCCGGTGCTGGTGAAGCCCTCTGCCGGCGGTGGCGGCAAGGGCATGCGGCGGGTGGACGACCCCGTCGATCTGCCCGGCGCACTGGCCGGTGCGCGGCGCGAGGCCGCCGCGGCGTTCGGTGACGACACCCTGTTTCTTGAGCGTTTCGTGCTGCGGCCCCGCCACATCGAGGTTCAGGTGCTCGCCGACGGTCACGGTTCGGTGCTGCACCTCGGTGAGCGGGAGTGCAGTCTGCAACGTCGCCACCAGAAGGTGATCGAGGAGGCGCCCTCGCCACTGCTGGATGCCGAAACCCGAGCGAGGATCGGTGCCGCGGCCTGCGACACGGCCCGCAGCGTCGACTACCTGGGGGCCGGCACCGTCGAATTCATCATCTCCGCCGACCGGCCCGGCGAGTTCTTCTTCATGGAGATGAACACCCGGTTGCAGGTCGAGCATCCGGTGACCGAGATGGTGACCGGCTGGGATCTGGTCGAGTGGCAGGTCCGGATCGCCGCAGGGGAGTCGCTGCCGTGCGGCCAGGAGTCGGTCACGATGCGCGGGCATGCAGTGGAGGCCCGGGTGTACGCCGAGGATCCGGCCGAAGGCTTCCTCCCGACCGGCGGCCCGGTGCTGGCGGTGACCGAACCCGCCACACCCGCCGACGCGGCTCAGCGCGCCACGGTGCGGGTCGACTCCGGCCTGCGGGCCGGAATGAC
>JAUPLT010000327.1 GCA_030836785.1 Actinomycetota bacterium | reverse complement strand
GGATAATCGGACTTGTCTAGGGTTCGGTCGTCCAGCAGGAAGGCACCTCGCAGGTGAAGAGTATCGCGGCAGCGCAGCGGGTGAAAGTCTCGGCGGACGGCCGTGGGGTGGTGTCGCACGCCGGGATGGGGTTACTGCGCGAGTTGGCAGATGCGACCGGGCTGTCTGAGCAGGTCACGGCCGTGTTGGCCGATACCTACAAAGGGCCGTGGACCTACGCCCCGGGCGCGGTGTTCGCCGATCTGGCCGCCGCTATCGCTGACGGGGCGGACTGTATCGACGCCGTCGGGCAGTTGTGCGGGGACCGCGAGCACGTGTTCGGGGCGAAGGCCTCCACAACGACGATGTGGCGGCTGGTTGACCAGCGCATCGACGCCGCCCACCTGCCGAAGATCCGCGGCGCCCGCGCGTCGGCGCGGGCCGCGGCCTGGGCCGCCGGAGCGGCCCCGCCCGCCGGTCGGCCGCTCTATATCGACCTCGATGCGACGCTGGTCATCGACCATTCCGACAACAAGGCCCAAGCGGCGCCGACGTGGAAGAAGTCCTTCGGCCATCACCCGCTGCTAGCGTTCCTGGACCGCCCCGAAATCGCCGGCGGGGAAGCCCTGGCCGGTCTGCTGCGGGCTGGCAACGCCGGATCCAACACCGCCGCCGACCACATCAGCGTCCTCGAGCAGGCGCTGGCCTCGCTGCCCGCCGAGTGGCGTCCCACCCCTGATGCCGACGGTGGGCCGGCGGTGGTGGTGCGCTGCGACTCGGCCGGGGCCACCCACCGCTTCGCCCAGGCCTGCCGCGACCGTGGGGTCGGGTTCTCCTTCGGGTTCCCCGTCGATGCCCGGGTCTGGGACGCCGTGGACACCCTCAACCTCGCCGACGGCTGGTACCCGGCCATCGACTCCAGCGGGCAGATCCGTGACGGGGCGTGGGTGGCCGAAGCCACACCCCTGGTCAACCTGGCCACCTGGCCTGCGCGGACCCGACCGTAGGGCCGACCCTCGATGCTGAACTCCCGACCGCAATTGGAACAACTGACCACACTCACCGCGCCTCCGCTACCCACATCGCTTTACTCCCCCGACGTTCACCTCTGCGCCCATTGTGGGTTAGAGGCTCTTCCGGGTTCTGTGTGGGTGAGGGCTGGTCTTGATGGGCGGTCAGCGGCAGGATCGGGGGGATGCGCGACACCGAGTTGTACCGCCATCTGTTGGGAATTCAGGCCCCCTGGAAGGTGGGCCGGGTCGAGCTGTCGGCGGCCGACGGGCGGGTCGATGTCTGGGTGGAACATCCAGCCCGGACCCGGTTTGGCTGCCCTGACTGCGATGCGGTGTTGGCGGTCTATGACCACACCGACGAACGCAGTTGGCGGCATCTGGACTCGTGCGCGTTCATGACCTTCCTGCACGCCAGCCCACCGCGGGTGGCCTGCCCCGAGCACGGGGTGCGCCAGGCCCGGCTGCCGTGGGCTGAGCCGCACTCACGGTTCACCATGCTGTTCGAGCGGCTGGCTATCGACGTGCTGTCGGCCTGTGACGTGGCCTCGGCGGCAAAGCTGCTGCGGATCAGCTGGGATGAGGCATGGCATCTGATGGACCGCGCCGTCGCCCGCGGTCTGGCCACCAAACCCACCAGCGTGCCCACCCACCTCGGGGTCGATGAGAAAGCCGCCGGGAAGGGACACGACTACATCACCGTGGTCAGCGATCTGGACGCCGCCACCGTGGAATACATCGCTGACGAGCGCCGACAGGCCAGCCTGGACGGCTACTTCGAGAAGTTCAGCGCCGAGCAACTCGACGGGATCGCCGCGGTCGCCATGGACATGTGGGAACCGTTCGCGTCCTCGGTACGCGCTCACCTCGACGACGCCGAGGACAAGATCGTCTTCGACCGCTACCACCTGATGCGCTATCTGACCACCGCCGTGGACACCGTCCGCAAACAGGAGAACCGGGCCTTGATGGGCGCCGGCGACAAAAGCCTGGCCGGCTCAAAGTACCTGTGGCTGTATTCCGCGGAGAACCTCCCCGCCCGCCACCACGACCGCTTCGCGGCCCTACGCGCCGGGGACCTGAAAACCGCACGGGCATGGGCCATCAAGGAAAGCCTGCGCCACCTATGGTCCTACCGACGCCGCGGCTGGGGCGCCAAGCACTTCCGGCGTTGGTACTTCTGGGCCACCCATTCCCGGCTCAAACCCATCATCGACGCGGCCAGGACATTGAAACGTCATGAGGCAGGGCTGTTGTCCTACTTCTCCCACCGGATCACCAACGCCGGCGCCGAAGGCCTCAACTCCCGCATCCAGGCGATCAGGGTCTCCGCCCGCGGCTACCGCAATCGAGACCACTTCAAGACCGCAATCTACTTCCACCTCGGCGGATTACAGCTCTACCCCGCCACACCGTGACCCACAGAAATCCCGGAAGAGCCTCTTTCGTAAAGAAGACCGCTCTTGCCCGAGCTCGACGTCCAACAGCAGATTGCGAGAGAGCCCAGACTTGAGCGCCAGTCCCTCTTGAGTCATGCCGGCCGCCCGTAGGCAGCTTCCGAATACGGCTTCCCACCCTGAGGCGAATGGCAGCCCACTCTGCTACCTGGTTGAGGGTCGGTCCGCTTTACCTTGGCGAATGCCAACCGCTCTGATCAGCGCAGCCGTCGGGATTCCGCCAACCATGGCGAAGTGCTTTTTCCGGTTTTTGTTGCGAATCCCAGAACCGCGCGGTTGTCCAGGTCTTGGCTGCCGCGGAAATTGCGGCACCGGTGGGCCGTCAGCGCTTCCTCGCTAACCGCCGACCGCTCATTACGTCCGCGCCCGGTGAGGAGGTGACCGCATCGCCAGGCTCTCCCGGCTCGGCGATCATCGCGCGCGGCCAGCTGGCCCCGCGCTGAGGTGACGTTTACCGCTGTCCGGCCGGCGCCATCGGCATCGGCATTGACGAGGGCGGGGTCGATGCCCGGGAGCTACCGGGTGCCATCCCACCGGGTCCCATGCCGGGCATACCGCCGGGACTCATCATCCCGGGGCCCATTCCGCCGCCCTGCATCATCGGGCAGCCCGCGCCCATGGGCCCGCCCGAACCCATCTGGCCGCTCTGGACGCCGCGGTGCCATCCGTACCCGCCGGTTGCGTGGGCGGCGAAGAAGCCGGAGAAGAAGACCACGGCGACGATGAACAGGATCCCGGCGACGATGCCCACCCAGGCCAACACCTGGTACAGCCGGGTGTTGGGGCGGCCCATGGGTTCGGTGGTGTCGGTCGGGTCCAGCGTCGCGGTGGTTGGTGTCGATTCGGTCATGGTGGCGATCCCTTCGGGTTGAAGATCCGGGGCCTTCGGCCCGGGATTTCTGATGGCGCGCTTGTGTCTAGCTGATTCGGCGGCTGCTGGTGCCCGCCGAGCCGAACGGCGATCGGCAGGCGGAAATCGTCGCGGCTCACGGAAACCACCGCCCTCTGCCGTGTCAGCGCCGCGGGGTGCTGTGCAGCACCTCAAGGCGGTTGCGGTACTCGGTGTCGTCAATCTCCCCGCGAGCGAACCGGCAGGCCAGCACTTGCTCGGGTGTCTCGTAGTCCCTGTAGTGCGGGGTCGCGGTGACGCGGGTTTGGGTGGCACCGGTGGTGTAGCGGATCAAGGCGATGATGCCGACGATGATCAGGACCCAGAACAACACCATTCCGATCACCATGCCTGCGTATCCCCATCCGCTCATGTCGTGGTCGGACCAGAACATCATGGGACGTCTCCTTTCTCTTCCACCTCGATTTCTATCCGAAAGCTGCGATGTCAGCTGCTGTAGTTGAGGGTCGTCATCATCCCGGCATCCATGTGATAGCCGTTGTGGCAGTGCAGCATCCAGATACCGGGGTTGTCGGCGACGAGCAGGACCGACACGGACTGCATGGGTGTGACGATGACGGTGTCCTTGCGCGGACCGGGACTACCGTCGGCCTTGATCACCTGGAAGGTGTGCCCGTGCAGGTGCATGGGATGCCACATCGCGGTCTGGTTGGCGAAGGTCAGGGTGGCGTTCTGACCCTCGTGGATGGTCAGCGGCACGGTCTGGTCGTAGGGCCGGCCGTTGATCGCCCAGTCGTAGTGCATCATCGAACCGGTCAGCCGGGCCTGCATGGAAAGGTCACTGGTGGTGGGCAGTTGGACCTGGGGTGCGGCGGTGAAGGTGTCGACGGTTCCCACCCTGCGGGTCAGTTCGGCGGGCCGGAATGCCGCGTCGGGGGCGCGGCCCGCCCCGGTGGACAGCAGCGCGCGGGCCACGGCGTTCTTCCCCTCGGCCGAGGCGACCAACGGGAACACCCCGTCGCCCGCGGTGACGAGGACGTCGTAGCGCTCCCCCATACCGATCAGCACCGCATCGACGTCCACCGGCTCGACGGGGAACCCGTCGGTGTGGGTGACGGTCATACGATGCCCGGCAAGGGCGACCCGGAAGGCGGTATCGGCACCGGCGTTGATCATCCGGATGCGGATGCGCTGACCGGGTGCGGCGGTGAATGTTTTAGCCGCCGCTGGTATTCGGCCGTTGATCAGATAGTAGGGGTAGGTGACGTCGCCGCCGTCCCCGCCGAGCAGGTCACTCACCGCGCCCACCCCGGCACCCGGGTTCCCGGGCATCGAACCCATGCCGCCCATTCCCGGCATGCGCCCCATATCGCCCATGGGTCCCCTCGCGGGAATCCCTGCCATGGGGCCATGCCCGGATCGGGCGCCCATGCCCATCGACCTGAGGCCGCTGAAGATCTCCTCGGGACTGCTGCCCACCCCGGAGGTCCAGTCGTCGAGCATGACGATCCACTCGGCGTCGTAGCGTCCCGGTTCTGTCGGGTCGTCGATGATCAGCGGCACGTAGAGGCCGTAGTCGGTGTCCAGGCCGGTGTGCGGGTGCGCCCAGTAGGTGCCCGGGTACGGGGAGGTGAACCGGTAGGTGAACGACGTTGCGGGGTCGATGTTGGGGGTGGCCGGGGCGGCTCCGTCCATGTCGTTGCGCAGCGCGATGCCGTGCCAGTGCACCGACGTGGGGTGGTCGAGGCCGTTGTCGATGGTGACGGCGATCTCGTCGCCGACGTTGGCCCGGATCAACGGGCCGGGCAGGAGGTTGTTGTAGGCCAGGGTCCGGGCGCGGGTGCCTCCGAGGTCGACTTCAGCGGCGCCTGGGGACAACCGGGCGGTCACGGTCTTGCCGGTGTGGGGGCGGGCGGCCTCAGCCGCGGCGATCGCCTCGGTGGTGCCGCTGGTCGGGGCGGTGGCGGTGGTGGAGCGGCTACACCCCACCAGGGCTGCACCGCCGACGGCGGCGGCCACCAGAAACCCCCGCCGTGTCAGCGGCACCGCCGGCGGGGGCGCTTGGGTCATCACCGGTCCTGTCGTTGTGGGGCTGTGCTGTCCACTGTGGTCCGGCGGGTGCGGGGGTTTGGTGTTGGTTGTATGAAGATTCGCTCAAGACGCGGTGTGCCGCGGCTCGGGCGGCACGATGTGAGGATGAATTCCTTACCCGGTGCCGCCGGGGGTGGCGCGGACCTCGGCTATCGCGCGTTGGTGGTCGATGACGAGGCCGCCCTGGCCGACGTGGTCGCCAGTTATCTGCAGCGCGAACATTTCGAGGTGACGGTCTGCCACGGCGGGGCCGAGGCGTTGGCGGTGGCCCGCGAGGTCGATCCCGACGTGGTGGTGCTGGACCTGGGGTTGCCGGGTATCGACGGGCTGGAGGTGTGCCGACAGCTGCGGACGTTCTCCGATGCCTACGTGGTGATGCTGACCGCCCGTGACACCGAGATGGACACCATCGTCGGGCTCTCGGTGGGGGCCGATGACTACATCACCAAACCGTTCAGCCCGCGGGAGTTGGTCGCCCGGATCCGCGCCATGCTGCGCCGGCCACGCACGGCCGCGGCGACGCCGGGCGCAACGGCTGCCGATGCGCAGATGCCGCCCGCCCGCCTCTTCGGGCCGCTGTCGATCGAGCTGGCCAGCCGGCAGGTGTTCCTCGAGGGGGATCTGATCCCGTTGACCCGTACCGAGTTCGACATCCTGGCGGCGTTGTCGTCGCGGCCGGGTGCGGTGTGGAGCCGCCGCCAGCTCATCGACGCGGTGTGGGGTGAGCCGTGGGTGGGCAACGACCACCTGGTGGACGTCCACGTCGGGCACCTTCGCCGCAAACTCGGCGACGACCCCGCCGATCCGCGGTTCGTGTTCACCGTCCGCGGGGTGGGCTACCGAATGGCAACCGGGCGATGACGCCGCGGCCGGGGATGGGGATGCGCGGGCGGCTGCTGCTCGCCCAGACACTGGTGCTGCTCGCCGGAGGAGCCACCACCTGGGTGGTCGCTTCGGTGGTCGGGCCGCCGCTGTTCCGCGAACATCTGCACCAGGCAGGGGTGGAACACAATTCCAACGAGCAGTTCCACGCCGAGCAGGCCTATCAGCACGCCACCGCCCTGTCGATCGCGGTGGCGATCACCGTGGCCGCCTCGACCGCGTTCGTCGTCACCGCCTATTTGAGCCGGCGTCTGCAACACTCCATCGCCGAACTGTCGCAAGCAGCCGCGGCGATCGCTGAGGGCCACTACGACATCCGCGTCGCCCCACCGCAACTGGGAGACGAATTCGAGAACCTGGCCGGCTCGTTCAACCAGATGGCGCAGCGCCTGCAATCGGTGGAATCCACCCGCCGCCGGATGTTCGGGGACCTGGCGCACGAAATCCGGACCCCGGTTGCGGTCCTGGAGGCTTACCTGGAAGCCGTCGAGGACGGCGTGAAAACCCTTGACCCTCAGACGATTGCGATGCTGCGCGAGCAGACCGGGCGTCTGGTGCGGTTTTCCGCCGACGCCGGAGCGCTGGCCCAGACCGAGGAATCCCACACCGCGATCGCCCGGGTTCCGGTCGACACGGCCGAACTCCTCACCGCACTGAAGGCGGCGTTCGCCGACCGCTACGCCGCCAAGGCGGTTGCCCTGCACACCGAAGCCGGCGATACCGCGCCGATCTGGGCCGACCGGCAACGGCTCACCCAGGTACTGGGCAATCTGCTCGACAACGCCCTGCGGCACACCCCCGCCGGCGGGCACGTCACTTTGACCACCACCCGGCGCGGGCCGGAAGTGGCCTTCACTGTGACCGACGACGGCGACGGGATCCCCGCAGGGCACCTGCCGCACGTCTTCGAACGGTTCTACCGGGCCGACTCCGCCCGGGACCGGGGTCACGGCGGATCGGGTATCGGACTGGCGATCGCCAAGGCGCTGACCGAAGCCCATGGCGGGCACATCAGCGCGGCCAGCCGCGGACCCGGTCAGGGCACCACCTTCACCGTGGCGGTGCCGGTCGCCTCTCAGAGCGAGGGTGTTCCGACGAGCTCGTAACCCGCGACCGCCACCGCCGCGCGCACCGCATCGTCGGTCAGAGCAGCCGTGCTCGTCACGGTGACTGGTGAATCACCCTGCGGCACCACCTCGACCGCCACCGCGGTGACACCACCCAGCTTCTCCAGCTCCGCGGTCACCGCACCAGCGCAATGCCCGCAGGTCATTCCGCGCACCTGATAGGTCCGGGTCTGGGACATCCCAACCCCTACAGGGAGGACAGGATCTGGTTCATGGTGTCGATCTCTTTCTGCTGGCTGTCCAGGATCGCCTTGGCCATCGCAATCGCATCGGGGAACTGACCGTTCTTGATCTCGTCCTGGGCCATGGTCAGCGCACCCTGGTGATGGGCGATCATCCCGGTCAGGAACAGCTTGCTGGCCTCGACACCCTGGGCTGTGGTCAACGCGTCCATCTGCGCCGGCGACATCATGCCGTCCATCCCGGACATGCTGCCGTGATCCATCCCGGGCGGCATCATCGACCCGCTGGGCATCGGCATGGTGGTGCTCGTTGGGGTACCCGATCCGTTCATGCCGGGCATCCCGCTCATGCCGCCGTGATCCATCCCGGGCATTCCGCTCATGGGCGGCATGCTGCTACCGCTCATCCCCGGCATCCCACTCATCGGCATGCCCCACTGGCTCATCCAGCCTTGCAGGGTAGTGATCTCCGGGCCTTGGGCGGCCTTGATCTGCTCGGCAAGATCGACCACGCGGGGGTCGATGCCCTGCTTTCCGAGGATGATGTCGCTCATCTCGATTGCCTGCTGATGGTGCGGGATCATCCTGTGCGCGAAATCCATGTCGGCCTGGTTGTGGGCGGCCGCCTGGGTTGTTGCCGAGATCTGGGTGGACGTTGACGCCGGTGGACCGGCCTCTGTGGTCGCCGACTTGCTACACGCCCCGATGGCGGCCACCGCGGCCAACGCCACCACGCCGATCGCCACAGTCCTTGTCCTATTCACGCCACTGCCGGTCACACGCATCCCCTTCGTCGTTGAGATCGCTTCCCAGAACAGCCTTCCCCAGACTGGTGCGGGTCTTTTGGTCGTTCTGTGAAGATTCGATAAAGAACCGACCTACTCGTCCCTCTGGGTGGATACCGGTGCCAGATTCGGGAAGTGGACAGCAACGACACACCGGAGGGAACCCGCATGAGCATTGCTATTTCGACGTCGCTGCACTCCTCGTTCGCCGATGCGGTGGCCCGCACCCGGCAGGCCCTAGCCGGTCAGGGGTTCGGCGTGCTCACCGAGATCGACATGAAAGCCACGCTGAAAGCCAAACTGGATCAGGACATGGAGAACTACTTGATCCTGGGCGCCTGCAATCCGCCACTGGCCCACCGGGCGGTGAGCCTCGACCGCCAGATCGGGTTGTTGCTGCCCTGCAACGTCGTCGTACGCACCGACCCCGACGATGCCACCCGGGTGCTGGTGGAGGCGATGAACCCGCAACTGCTGGTTCAAGTGACCGGGAATCCCGCATTGCAGGACGTCGCCGATGAGGTCACCGGCAAGCTGCGCACCGCGATCGAAACACTGACGCCCACCTCGGCGTAGCTGCTGGCAGTCACACCGGGGTGGGCGTCGGCCCCAAAGCAGTTACTGCGCTGGCATGCAGCGCGGGGCCCCTAAATTTCAAGCACTTCGAGGGCTATCCGTGACCGATGGGCGGGCAGTCCATCGGCATGTCGCCGTTGGGCGCCGGCTGCTGGTTCACACCACCCAGTTGCCCCGGTCGCGTCAGTGGGTTGCCCGAACCGGGGTCTGTCTGACCGGCGGGTGGATGAGCCATCTGGCTGCACTCCGTAGTGGGCTCGGCCGCAGCTACGGGGGCACTGCCGAGCAGTAGCGACAGACCGAACGCTGGGGCAGCAGCAATGACGGTGAGGCGACGGGTGCCTTTTCTGACTGTGGCAGCTGATCTGTTGAGAACTCCGGCCACGCGCGGCTGGGATGTGAACATGGGACCCTCCATACTGTGTTTGGTTGTTGTCTGAGTCTTTGAAATCCGACCCCGTCCCGGGGTTTAGAGCTGTTTGGCCGGCATCGCCCCCCGGCGCTTCCCGGGTTTCATTGGGTGACCGTTACGGGGCCGGGGTTGCTAGGCGCCGCCGGGGGTGCCGGAAGTTTGAGGCCCTTGAGCATCAGGGCGTTGACGGCCACGATGAGACTGGATCCCGACATTGACAACGCGGCGATCTCCGGGCGTAACACAAGCCCGAACGCCGGTTGGAACACCCCGGCTGCGATCGGGAGCGCGATCACGTTGTAGCCCACCGCCCACCACAGGTTCTGGCGCATCTTGCGCAGGGTGCCCCGCCCGATCCGCAACGCGATCGGCACATCGAGGGGATCGGAGCGCATCAACACCAGATCGGCGGTTTCGATCGCAACATCGGTGCCCGCCCCGATCGCCACCCCCAGGTCGGCCTGCGCCAGCGCGGGAGCGTCGTTGACGCCGTCGCCGACCATGGCGACCTTGCGGCCCGCCTTCTGCAGGTCGGCGATCTCGGCGGCCTTGTCCCCGGGCAGCACCTCGGCGATGACGGTGTCGATGCCGAGTTGGTCGGCGATGCGGCGCGCGGTGGCCTGATTGTCACCGCTGAGCATCACGACCTGCACACCCAGGTCGTGCAGGTCCCGGACCGCGGCGGCGGAGGTTTCCCGGGCGGCATCGGCCAGCGCGATCACACCCACTCCGCGGCCGTCGACGGCGACGAGGACCGCGGTGCGGCCGGTGGAGGCCCATTCGTCGCGGCGGCCCATCAACGCCGCCGGGACGTCCACGTCCTCGTCCACCATCAGTTTGCGGTTGCCGACGGCCACCCGCCGGCCGTCCACGGTGGCCGTGGCCCCGTGGCCCGGCACGTTGCGGAAGCCGGTCGCGGACGCAGCGGTCGCTCCCCGTGCGGTGGCGTGGCGCACGATCGCGGCGGCCAGCGGGTGCTCGGACTCTTTTTCCACCGCCGCCACCAGGCCCAGCAGTTCGGGCTCGCTGATTGCCTCGGCGATGAGGTCGGTGACTTCGGGCTCGCCTTTGGTCAGGGTGCCGGTCTTGTCCATCACGACGGTGTCGATGCGCGCCGCGGTTTCCAGGGCGGTCGCATTCTTGAACAGCACTCCGCGTTTGGCGCCCAGACCGGTGCCGACCATGATGGCCGTCGGGGTGGCCAGACCGAGGGCGTCCGGGCAGGTGATGACCACGACCGTGATCGCAAACAGCAGTGCGGTCTGCACCCCTGCCCCGACGGACCACCAGACCAGGAAGGTCACCGTCCCGCCGATCAGCGCGACGAGCACCAGCCAGAACGCCGCCCGGTCGGCCAGTCGCTGCCCGGGGGCCTTGGAGTTCTGCGCCTGCTGGACCATCGCCACGATCTGGGCCAGCACGCTGTCGGAGCCCACGTTGGTCGCCCGTACCCGCAGTGTGCCGGTGGTGTTGATCGACGCCCCGATCACGGTGTCCCCGGCGGCTTTGGACACCGGCAGGCTCTCCCCGGTCACCATCGACTCGTCGACTTCGGAGGCGCCCTCCTCGACGGTGCCGTCCACGGCGATCTTGGCCCCGGGCCGGATCAGCAGCAGGTCCCCGGCCACCACGTCGGCGGTGGGCACCTCCACCGGCTCGCCGCCGCGGATCACCACCGCCATCGGTGGGGCCAACTCCAGCAGGGTGCGGATCGCCTCGTTGGCCCCGCCGCGGGCGCGCATCTCAAACCAATGTCCCAGCAGCACAAAGGCTGTCAGCACCGATGCGGCCTCGTAGAACACCTCGCCGCCGCCGGTGAAGGTGATCGCGACGCTGTAGAGCCAGCCCGCGCCGACTGCGACGGCGACTAGGACCATCATGTCCAGGGTCCTGGCGCGCAGCGCCCGCCAGGCGCCGTCAAAGAAGATCCACGCCGAGTAGAACACCACCGGCAGGCTCAACAAGAAGCTGAACACGTCGTCGCGCAGCCCGAACGGGGCGGGCACATGGAACCCGAGCATGTCGCGGCCCATCGGCGAGAACAGCATGATCGGGATCGACAACACCAGTGCCACCAGGAACCGGTTGCGCATATCGCGCACCATGGCGTCCATCGACATGCCGGCGTGTCCGCCGTGGCCCATCATCTCGTGCGGGCTGTGCTGTGTCGCCGGGGCGTGATGGGCGTGTTCGCCGACTACCTGATGGTCGGCGGGGTGCTCTGCGGGCGGGCCGGCGGGCTCTGACATCGGGTCGCACATGTGGTCGGGAACCGAGCGGCCCGCGCAGTGGAAGCCGCACTCGCGCACCCAGTTGGTGAGGTCGGCCACGGAGGTCGCCGTTGAGTCGTAGGTGACCGTCGCGGTCTGATTGGCCGCGTTGGCGTGCACCCCGGTCACCCCCGGGCGGCGCGTCAGGGCCGACTCGACCACCGCGGCGGAAGTGGCCCAGTGCAGGCCGTGAACGTCGAGTACCGCGGTCGAGGTGGGCATGAATCTCCTTAGTGCTGCGGCCCTCGTCATGGCTTCCCACCGGGTCCTGCCGGGAAACTCATCCACGCCGAACGCCGTCTTCGGTCCACTTCGACCGTCCTCCCCGCTCGCTGCAGGGGCGGTAGGGGTTTGATAAAGATTCAACGAAGATTGCTCGAAGCGCAGTTCGGGACGGCCGGATCGGGCACGCACGCTGCTACCGTCGGCATCATCATGGTCACCCGACGGACACTGCGCAGCGCCCGGTTCTGGGCGGCGATCGGACTGGTGTTCGTCGCGCTCTTCAGCGCGGTACCGGCCAGCGCGGCCTCCCCGGCTGCCCCGCAGGTCGACCACCATGTGACCGCTGACGGCCACCACGACCAGCTTGCCTTCACCGACCACGCCCATATCGGCGCCGCCGCGACAGCTGATGCTCAAGACGAGGTCGGCGACATCGTGGCCTCCCGGTTACGCCCCGCGTTGCTGGCCGTGGGCCTGCTCTTCGCCGCCGCACTGCTGTGGGGATTGCTGCCCCGGGAGACGCCCCTGGTCGGGCGGGATCCCCCGCGCGGGCCGATCGTGGTTTCTTCGGGCCGTGACGT
>JAUPLT010000326.1 GCA_030836785.1 Actinomycetota bacterium | reverse complement strand
TTCGATTGATCATCCGCAGGGCCTACGGCTTCCACACCGCCGAACACGCCCTCGCCATGATCATGCTCGCCTGCGGGCCCGTCACCCTCGAACTCCCGTATCACACCTAAGGTCATCCACATTCATGGCAGTAGAGCCCCAAAATAGTGGTTTCTGGGGAGCCACGGGGGGAACGATGGGAAATGTCCGCGCTCTGCACGTCACAGCCGCCGTGGGGATAGCAACTGTTGTCGCTGCAACGGGCTGCGGTGGCGGCACATCGGCTGGAGGTCCCGTCGGAGACGCTGGTGGGACGTCCAGCGGCTCGATCTCGGGGACCTCGGAAGATTGGGTCCAGGCCATCTGTAAGCCCGGCAAATTCATGGACGGCATCCAGACAGTAAGCGGTCCTTTTGTGGGTGCAACTGGCGGCGGCACCTGTGTGGGTCCGCAGGCTGGGCCTGGGCCCGTCTACGTCACACAATGGGACAGCAACTTCAAAATGCGCAACGCCATGGCGATGTTGCGTATGTGCTACGCGTCGGCGATCGAGTCTGGCGGCGTTATCGACACCTTCTCGGTCAACGGAAGAAACACTGCGGCACTGGCTCCCCTCGCCCACTTTGGATTCAGCACTAGCTGTTAGCCATGAAGTGAAGCGTTGCTTTCACCTTCACCCCTGAACGGTCCGGTGCCCGGGGGAGGAGGGGAAAGTACGGGGTCGTCTCAGTCCCCGCGTAGCCGCTCGTAGAGAGGGTTGCGGGCGGCGGCTGCCCGGGTCTCCTGCCCGGCGCCGTCGACATAGCGTTGCGAGGTGGCGATGGATTCATGTCCGAGTAGGCTTTTCAGTTCGTAGACGCTGACGTTGGCGTTGGCCAGGTCGGTGGCGAACGTGTGCCGAAGGCCGTGGACCAGGGCACCGCGCTCGCGTTCGGAGTCGATGCCCGCCCGGCGAAACAGGCGCAGCACTCTGTACTGCACAGTGTGGCGAGTGATCCGGGTGCCGTCCTTGGCACTGACGAACAGCGGAGCATCGGCGGGCCAGCTACCCAGTCCCCCGGCGGGGGAGGAGCCTCGCCGGGGTCCGCCGGGGAACCGGATTCGCCGGCTGGCCAGGTACACCTCCAGGGCGTCGATGAGCGGCGCTTCGATCGGCACACGGCGATCCTTGTTGCCTTTACCGCGAACGTGAACGACCGCGCCGTCACCGACGACACCGATGTCACCGAAGTTGATCCCGACCAATTCCTCCAACCGCAGCCCGGTCAACAGAGCGGTGAGCAGAATCGCGCGGTCCCGTTCGACCCAGTCATCGCGCCGCGTCCCCCCGCCGTCCTCCAAACCTGCCAGCAGTGCATCAATCGCATTGGGCGGCAATGCCTTCGCCAGCCTGCCGGTGTCCTTCGGCCGGCCCACCTTCGCCATCGGGTTGGCCGCGATCAACTCCTCGCTGTAGAGGTAGGTGCACAAGGTGTTCCACGTTGACCAGCAGCGCCGAATCGAGGCGGCTGCATGGGTTTTGGCGAACAGCCCAAACGCGGTCCGCAGCGCATCCTTGTTGATGTCGTCTAGGCGAAGCGCCGCTAGATCGTTTCCCCCGACGATGATCTCGGCGATCGCGTCGAAGTCTCTGCGGTACGCAGCCAGGGTGTGGGCTGAGGGTTTCCGGGTTCCGCGGTCGGCGAGGAACTCTTCGAACCACTCCGGACGCGTCCGCTCGTCGGCGTTCATACCGATCTCAGAGCGATGCTGGGTGGAGGAGGCCCGCCGGCGGCGGCGGTGCTCATGGGCGGGGTGTCGGCCACCCAGGCACCGTACCATTGGTGTCGCATATTGACTGTTATGCGTGAATCCGCGCGCTCCGGCGGGCAGATGGGGGCGAGACGCGCTAGAACGCCGCCGAACCGTCGGAACTGGTGGAGGCGGCGGCGTCAGGCCGCGCACCCATCACTTCGATGTAGACCCTGAGCATGTGCTCGTGGAGCGCCAGCTGCTCGGCCTGGACCCGCGACTGGACCATAGTCGCGGCGGCCAAAGCAATCGTCGCGTCGAGGCCCGCTAGTGAGATTCGCTCGGCCGCCGACAACTCCGCCCGGTGCTGGTGCACCCAGTCGGCGGTTTCCCGGGCATCGGTGAGATAGTGCCGGGCCGTGGCGTTGAGGTCGTCGGTGATCGCCTCGGAACCGACACGCCTCCACACTCCGTCGTCCATGCGCGCACCTGTCTTTCTGTCGACCTACAGCCCCGGGGATTCTCGGTGCCTGGAATAGACTACCAAGAATGTTGGCTATAGCCAACCGTGTGTTGATTTCGGTGGCCACTGGCGTCACAGTGACGAATCTTCAGGCAGGGGTCTACAAGGCGGGTCTTCGCGAGATAGACAGCGGGAGAGGCGCAACGGCCGCTTGCACGCGCAGGCAACCAAGCCGGGTCGGGCCGTCACTGCGAAGCGGCGTTCCTGGACACTGGTTGCCCGAACACCCCGAGTGGCGAAAACCGTCACCATGGCGTGAAAGCGGTTGCGCACCAGATACATTCGCGATAAACTGTAGGCTATAAGCAACCCCTTAACGCCGGAAGGTAGCCACATGAAGACTCGCTCTACGGAAGCCGCTCTGACCCCCGCGGCCCTGGTCAGCCACACGATGATCCGCATTCAGGGCGAGCAGGTCGGCGACCTCTCCGTCCACCACGCCTGCTCCCCCAATGCACGGCTGCAACTCCAGTGGGGTGGCATCCTGATGGCGATGCTGTCCGCGCAGGCGTGCCAGGGTGTGCTCGAAGGCTTCAGCGCCGCCCGCTCGGCGATGGCCTTGATTCCCCGCCACATCCCCGCGTCGCCAATAGCGTCCGACCCGTTTGCGCGCCCGGCCGTGGCCATCGACTGGATGCGCCGACCGGCCTACGCGGTGGTTCCCCGCCAGGAACTCTCCCGGGACCGCACCCGGCAGCTGAGGTGGCTGGACCTGCATATGGGGCCGGTGACCTTCCAGATTCTCGACCAGGCCGGATGTGTGGGGGCGGTCGAACTCCTCACCAGCGCACACCGCACCGCGATCCAGGTCTTCCTCGACGGCCCCGACCACGCCGAGGACCCCGCCGACATCGGCTATACCCCGCCGGCGACCAGTTAGCCGCACCCGCCTGTCCACAGGCCCACGCCCCGCCGGGTCGTGTTATCCACACCGATGGATAGCAGACCCGGTTGGTGGCATTTGTGGGCCCACACTCTGCTTGTACGTCTCGAGCAATCTGCCCCACCGTGCCCCGCGAAAGGGGAGCCCACCGTGACCGTTGCCTGGTCGTTGACCGCCACCGGGTGTGACCGGATCGTCGCCGCCGTCACGGGCTGCGCCGATGATCGGGACGGGGCCGTGACTGCCCTCTTGGCCGCCACCCAGGACGCTATCGCCGCGGCCGCGATGTCCGCGGCGGGCGCTGCCCGCTATGAACTGCGCGCAGCGGGCGAGCTTGTGGCATTCATCCAGACCGGCGTCGGCGAGGACGGCAGCCCCGACTACGCCTCAACGTATGCGCTCATACAGCGCATCGCGGCGACGTAAGGGTGAACGCTCCCTCTTTTGTTACGTTGCTTTTGTTACGTTACGTTACGTTTTGTTGTGATAGGTGACGTAACATGGCAGTATGGGGCGTATGGATGAGAACGCCGCCCCGCCCGACACGGAAAACCTGTGCACCTACCCGGGATGCACTCGCCCGCGGCGCCCCGATCCCGCGACCGGCCGACCGTCGCGCTATTGCGAACGCGCTGACGGCGAGGGCGGCCCCGTTCACAACCGCGGGACCGCATGGAAAGCACGCCGGGCGCACCGCGACGAGCCGCAGGAAGCCGGATCGGACGCTCCGGTGTCGATGGCCCGCGCCACTCTGGAACACCGTCTCGCCGAGTTGCCGGGTCGGGTCGCCGATCTGCGCGAATACCTCGACGCAGTGGTCCTGGATTTGCGCGCCGCCGGGGATGTCGAGGCCGCCGGGTCGGAGGTCGAAGACGCGCACCGCGAGGCGCTGGCCAAGGTCACCGAGGCTGAGCGACGGGCTGCGGCCGCCGAACGCGCCGCCCGCAGCGCCCAGGCGGACGCGCAGGCCGCCAGGGAGGAACGCGCCGAAGCCGACGCCCTGACCGAGGAGGCCAGGGCCGAGGTTGCCCGGATCAGAGACGAGACGGACACCGAGATCACCCACATGAGACAGCGACTCGCCGACGCGGAGGCCACGTTCGCCGCCGGCCAGGCTGAGCGTGACACCGAGGTGCAGCAGGCGCACCGCGACGCGGATTCCGCCCGAATGGAGGCCGCGTCCGCGGTAGCCGCTCAGGATGCTGCGATCGCGGAGGCGGCCCGGGAACGCGAGACCGTAGCCCGCCTGCGGCAGGAACTCGATACCGCCCGCGGCGATTTCGAGTCGGCCCGCAGCCAACTCCAGGTCCAGATCGACTCGGCGCGCCACGAACTTCAGGCAGCTGCTGCCGAGACCGCCGCGACCCGCACCGCCCTAGCCGAGGCGACCGCCCAGGCGGCTGCCGCCGAACGTGCGTCTGACACCGCTCGAAAGGCCGCGGAATCACTGCGCAGCGACCTGGAACGCGAGCGTGTCGAAGCACGCGCCGAACGCGACGTTCTCCGCGCCACCCACGCCGAGCAACTCACGCAATACCAGCGCAACGCCGACGATCGTGTGACGGTGCTGACCGAGGCGTTGGCCGCCGCACGGGAGATGGTGCGGCTCACGGTCCCCGCCCCGCCCGCCGACACCGATGAGCAATGATTGGCAACGCCCCGACTACTTGTGCTCCAGAACGGTTCGGGCGGTCCTGATTAGAAACGCGAGAGCCGCGGGAGGAACGGCGTATGTCATCTGATGACGACACCCCCACCGACTCCTGGCCGACACCGACCGACCCCTTCTTCACGTGGGGCGACGAGGAACCGGCGCCGTACTTACCCCGGCCGGTCGAGCCCGCCGCCGCGGTGTCCCAGGCTCTGGTCGATGTCGTCCGGAAGCCCGCCCCCGCCCGCCGTCTCCCGCCGTGGCCGCGCCCGGTCGTGGCCGCCGCCGCGGCGGCCGCCGTGACCGTGATCAGTCTCATCGCGTGGTGGGCGTTGAGCGGCAGCGGACCACAGTCCGATCCCCCGCAGGCCAATACCGCCCCAACCACCGCCCTTGGCCCCGCCCCGACCCCCACCCCGCCGCCGCAGAGTCAGACACGCGAGTTCGACAATCGCCTGATGGCACTGCTGCCCGCCGGCTACCCACCCGGAGCGTGCCGTCAGGCAGCCCCGCCACCAGACGCGCTGTCCATGGTCGAATGCGGTGCGAACGCCGACGCCCCGGGAACCTCAGCGCGCTACACACTGTTCGCCGCCGCCCAACCCCTCGCCGACGCGATGACTCAACTCATTGAGGGCATGACTACGCAGATATGCCCCGGCAACTACGCCTCACCGGGGCCGTGGCGAAAGACCACCACGCCAGAGATCCCCGCCGGAACCCTGGTGTGCGGTGCCACCCGCCAGGGCACACCCTCCGTCGGCTGGACGCTAGATTCCGCCATGCTGCTGGCCGCGATTCAGGGCACACGCCTCGACCAGTTGTACACATGGTGGTCGACCCACAGCTGAGATCAGCCTGCGCTGGTCGCTGCTGGCGTTGGTGACGGACTGACCGTCGTCGGCACCACGGGTGCCGCTGGAGTACCCGCCGCGGGTGCCGGTGTCCCTGCGGGTGTGCCCTGGCTGGTCGCCGCTGGAGTGCCCGCCCCCGCCGCCGGTGTGCCCTGGCTGGTTGCCGCTGGAGTACCCGC
>JAUPLT010000325.1 GCA_030836785.1 Actinomycetota bacterium | reverse complement strand
TTAGCATCCGCCGAGACGCCTTCTGCGGATACCGGCTCCTCATCGGCGGCTGCATCGGCAACCACGCCGTCCACGTCGAACCGCCGGGGTCAGTCAGGCGGATCACCTCGAACGACGGGCGATGGAACTACGGGTAATGGGTTCGGGTCGACCATCAACCGGTCCACCTCCAAGTCCCTGCCACCGGCACCGACCGCAGACCGTCCCGCGTCGGCGGCAGTTACGCTGCCCGCGCGGGTTGCCGCAGCACTCCCCACGCCCACGGCGGCACCGGAGTCGGGTTCGGTCACCGCTCTGAAGGACCCGGCCACCGAGTTGGTTGCTGACGACAACCCTGGCGGCCTTCCGGTCGGCTCGCCGATGGAGTGGACGGCGCTGGCCTACGCGCGTCGGGAAGTGACCGGCGCCGGGGCCTCTGTAGGAACTCTCACCCCAGCGGTCCGGGCGGCCGCGGCCACGCAGCCCATGATCCTCGGCCCCAGCGGGGTGCCCATCCCCTCGCAGAACTATGTCGATACGGTGATGGACTTCTACATCCTGCCCCATAGTCCGGAGGGGGCGAACGCGCCACAGGTGGTCTTCACTCCCGAAGGCCTCTACCCCATCACCGGAGTCAAAAGCCTGCCGTTGAACACATCGGTGGATCAGGGAATGACGATCCTGTCGGAGACCCTTGGGACGCTGCCCGGGGGTACGACGACCACAGTCTTCGGCTATTCGCAGAGTTCGATCATCTCGTCGCTGCTGCAGGCGGGATACCTTCCACCGGACTCGCCCTACGTCCCTCCGAAATACCCATTGCCAACGATCCCCGACGACTTACAGGACTCGATAAACTTCGTCCTCGTCGCCAACGAGATGAATCCCAATGGCGGCTTCCTGTCCCGGTTCCCCGACCTCAACCTGCCAAGCCTCGGAATCCCGTTCTATGGAGCCGTACCCGAAGACGCCTACCCCACCGTCAGCTACGCACGGGAGTACGACGGCTTCGCGGACTTCCCCCGCTACACGATGAACTTCCTGTCCGTCCTCAATGCCGGACTCGGGATCGTGTTCGTCCACACCCAGTACGTCCCCGCAGCCGACTGCACCGGCAGCTTCTGCCTGACCAAAGAGCAGGTCGAAACCGCTATACCGCTGCCCACCACCTCGCCGACCCAGCAGTACTACTTCATGCCGACCGAGAACCTGCCGCTGCTGGAACCGCTACGGCTGATCCCCATCATCGGCAATCCGATCGCCGATCTGATCCAACCCGTCCTGAAGGTGATCGTCGACCTCGGCTACGCCGACCCTGCACACGGTTTCGCCACGGCCACCCAGCCTTACGCCAACGTGCTGGTGCCGTTCGGGGTGATCCCCGATGTCAGCCCCCTGGAAGTCCTGGAAAAGCTGGTAGCGGGGGTCGAACAGGGAATCAATGATTTCATCGCCGACCTCGGTCCGGGCGGCTCGGTAGCCCGGGAGATCTCGGCGATCACGCTACCGAGCCCTTCGTTCTCGTTGCCGAGCCCGGACGACGTCATCACGGCCGTCCAGAACGTCGTCCTAGGGGTCGCCGAGCGGATTTCCGTGGCCGCCGCCGGGATCTACGCCGCACTGCTACCGACGGCGGATGTCATCAACGCCATCGTGACGATCCTGCCCGCCTACAACGTCGACCTCTTCCTCGAAGGCATCAAGCAGATGCTCAGCGGCGACCTGATCGGTGGTCTTGTCAATGCGATCGGTCTGCCTATCGCGGCCGACGTCGGACTGATCACCACCGCCGGCCTCATCGTCGTTCTGGCCTGGGGGCAGGCCGCTCTCGCGGTCCTCGCCCCGAACGCGAACATCGGAACCTGAGGTTCTGGGACTCAGCAATTCCCCGGGTGCAGCTCGTAGGCGGTGACCGGGAAGCCGAAACCCTTGAGGGTCAACGGGTCACATGCCGTAGCCGCCCAGTCCGGCAATTCGTCACGCACCGCCTGCGCGACCAGCACCTGCCCGGGGCGGGCCGCGCCGACGAGCCGGGCGGCCAGGTTCACCATGACGCCGAAGTAGTCGCCGTTGATGGCCAGCGCTTCGCCGTAGCCCAGGCCGGCCCGGACCCGCAGTCCCACCTCGCGTGCCTTCGGATGATTGACCAGATCAATCGCCGCCTCGGCGAGTGCCGCTGGCGTGGCACTGACCCACATCACCTCGTCGCCGATGAACTTGACCACCCGGCCCCCGTCGGCGTGCAGGACGTCGCTGACGGTGGCACTGAATTCGTTGAGCAGCGCCGACAATTCCGTCGCAGAGAGTTTCTGGGTGAGCGCGGTGAAACCCGAGAGATCAGCGAAACCGACACCGCACACCACGCTCGCCGATGAGTCGCGGATGACACGTTCGAAATGTGTCCGCGCGCTGATGATGTGGTGGCGGTGCACGACGTCGATGAGGGACCCGATGCGCGGGACGAATGCCGCCGCCGCCCGGTACGCCTTCGCCGTCGCGAGTTCATCACGGGTGTGGTGGATCTGAATGTCCGGCAACTGGGCCCGGGTAAACGCCGATTCCGCCTCGGCCAGCCGGGCCATCACCGACCCGAGCACGCGCAGAAACCCGAAGGCCGCAGTGTCGCCCAGCCACTTCTTCATCTCGATCCAGGTGGTCAGCGCATCCACATCGGCCTGGCTCAATGAGATCTCATCCGGGCCGCCGGTATGCAGACCGAGTAGCGCCCAGGCCCGGACGAGGGCCTCGACCGGCACGCCTAGATTCTCCGCGGCCGTCCGGATGGAGTAGCGCGGCGGCCCGGACCATTGCAGTACGTCACCCGCGAGTCCGAACAGCCGACCGCGCCGATCGGCTTCCCCCATCTCGGCGGCGGTGAACCCGAGGCCATCAAGGTAGTTGAGCAGCCCCGCACGTTCACGCGCGTTCTCGATGCCCGCCGCTTCCAGCGCATCGAAGTCAACCATTCAAGTCAGCCCAGGATCAGGCCCGAGGTGGGCACCCCGGTGCCCGCCGTCACCAGGACGTGCTCAACACCGTCGACCTGATTGACCGAGGTCCCCCGCAGCTGGCGAACGCCCTCGGCGATGCCATTCATCCCGTGGATGTAGGCCTCGCCGAGCTGGCCGCCGTGAGTGTTGATCGGCAGCCTTCCACCGATTTCGATCGCGCCGTCCGCGACGAAGTCCTTGGCCTCACCGCGGCCACAGAATCCGAGCTCCTCGAGTTGAATGAGGGTGAACGGGGTGAAGTGGTCGTAAAGAACCGCAGTCTGGATGTCGGCGGGAGTAAGCCCGGACTGCGCCCACAGCTGCCGGCCCACCATTCCCATCTCCGGTAGCCCGAGTTCGGGACGGTAGTAGCTGGTCATCGAATACTGGTCCGGGCTGGAGCCTTGCGCGGCCGCCGCGATGATCACCGGCCGATGTTTGAGATCCCGCGCGCGCTCGGCGGAGGTGACCACGATCGCCACCCCGCCGTCGGTCTCCTGGCAGCAGTCGAGCAGTCGCAACGGCTCGGCGATCCAACGCGAATTCTGGTGATCCTCAATGGTGATGGGCTTGCCGTAGAAGTACGCCTTGGGGTTGTTCGCGGCGTGGCGGCGGTCGGCGACCGACACCGCCCCGAAGTCGCGGCTCGTCGCCCCGGACAGATGCATGTACCGGCGGGCGATCATGGCGACCTGGGCTGCCGGGGTGGACAGCCCGTGCGGGTAGCAGAACGAGTTGTCGACGCTGGTGGAGTCGGCCCCCTGGATCAACCGCAACTGCACCTGGCCGAAGCGCATCCCCGAGCGTTCGTTGAAAGCCCGATACGCCACAACACAATCCGCGACACCGGTGGCCACGGCCATCGCCGCCTGCTGGACCGTCGCGCACGCGGCACCGCCGCCATGGTGAATCTTGGAGAAGAACTTCAACTCCCCGATGCCGGTCGCGCGGGCGACGGCGACTTCGGTGTTGGAGTCCATCGTGAACGTCACCATGCCGTCGACGTCGGCGGGGGTCAGCCCGGCGTCGTCGAGGGCGTCGTTGACGGCTTCAGCGGCCAGACGCAGTTCACTGCGGCCGGAGTCCTTGGAAAAGTCGGTCGCGCCGATCCCCGCGATCGCGGCTTTACCGGAGAGTCCGCCGGGCATCAGGAACCTCCGAAAGCGAAAGTGACCGTGGCGATGACGTGGTCGCCGAGGCTGTTGGTGCCGACAACTTTCACCTTCACCAGAACGTCCTCGACAGCGGTCACCTCACCACGGAAGGTCACGGTGTCATAGGCGTACCACGGCACCCCGAGCCGCAGTGCGATCGTCTTGATCACAGCGGTCGGCCCAGCCCAGTCGGTGACATAGCGTTGCACCAGGCCGGTGTCGGTGAGGATGTTGACGAAAATGTCCTTGGAACCCTTGGCCTGCGCCTTGTCCCGATCGTGGTGGACGTCCTGATAGTCGCGGGTGGCGATGGCCGTCGAGACAATGAAGGTCAGATCGCCGTAGAGAGCCAGTTCCGGCAGTGTGGTTCCGACCGTGACCGTGGGTCCGCTCACAGCGCCGGCTCCCACGCGTAGAGCGTCCACGCGGGGCCGCTCTCCCCTTCTGGGAAGTCGATAAACGTTGTACGAACGGGCATCCCGATCGTCACCGCGGCCGGGTCGACGTTGCGGAGCTCGCCGAGCATCCGCACGCCCTCCTGCAGTTCGACCAACGCGATCACGAACGGCAACGTGCGTCCGGGGATCTTCGGGGCGTGATGCACGACGAAACTGAAGACCGTTCCACCGCCGTTCGCGACCACGTAGTCGACGGGAAGGTCCTTGTCCTGCCAGACCGCAGGCACCGGCGGATGCTGCAAACGGCCGTCGGGCCGACGCTGAATACGCAACTCGTGAGCGTTCACCCCGTCCCAGAAGAACTGGGTGTCCCGGGATGCGGCGGGGTGCATCAGCTGTTCGGGGTCGAGGTCGACTGGCGCGCCCGCCGTGTCGGCCAGTGTGCTTTCGTCCGGCGGGCTGTCGGCCGGCGCGAACTTCAGCATGCGCCACATCATCTCCGCCACGGCTTCTTCTTCACCGTCGGCGCCGACTGACCAGGTGATCTTCTGGGTGATGAAGAAACCCTCTCCCAGCGCGGTGTTCTTCGGGCCGACGACGTCGGTGAGTTCGGCGGTGACACTCACCTCGTCGCCGGGGCGAAGGTAGCGGTGGTAGGTCTGCTCGCAGTTGGTGGCGACGACGCCGATGTATCCGGCGGCGTCGAACAACTCAAGGATTCTGCCCAACGGGTCGTCGTCGGGCCTGGTTCCGCCCAGTCCCATCATGGTCCACACCTGAATCATCGCCGGTGGTGCGACGGTCCCTGGGTGGCCGGCGGCTCGGGCGGCCGCGTCGTCGACGTAGATCGGGTTGCGATCGCCGATCGCATCCAACCAGTGGTCGATCATCGGCTGGTTCACCGGGTGGCGACCCTTGCGGGGCTTACTCTTTCCAGACGCCTTGATCTTCTCGGCGGCCTGTTTGATCTCCTCGACAGCGCTCATCGCGGAACCCTGGGCACATTCAGACCCGCTGCCGCGACCTGTTCGCGCATCACCTCGTTGACCCCGCCGCCGAAAGTGATCACCAGGCTGCGCTTGGTCTGCGAGTCCAGCCAGCGGAGCAGTTCGGCAGTGGACTCCTCGGCCGGATTTCCGTACCTGCCCACGATCTCCTCGGCGAGCCGGCCGATCCGCTGAATCCGCTCGGTGGAGAACACCTTGGTTGCCGCGGCGTCCGCGATGTCGACGGTCTCACCGGCGGCCGCCACCTGCCAGTTGAGCAACTCGTTGATCCGCCAGATCGCGCGGATCTCGCCCAGCGCCCGGCGTACGTCGTCGCGGTCGATCGGCGTCACCCCGTCGCCCCCCGGTTTCGACGCCCAGCCGTGCACCCGGTCGTAGAGTCCCGCGATCTTGCCGGCCGGACCGAGCATCACCCGCTCGTGGTTGAGTTGGGTGGTGATCAGCCGCCAGCCGGCGTTCTCCTCCCCCACCAGCATGTCGGCCGGTACCCGGACATCGTTGTAGTACGTGGCGTTGGTGTGGTGGGCGCCATCGGACAGGATGATCGGGGTCCACGAGTAGCCCGGATCGGTGGTATCAACGATCAGGATCGAAATGCCCTTGTGCTTGGCGGCTTCCGGGTCGGTGCGGCAGGCGAGCCAGACGTAGTCGGCGTCGTGCCCACCGGTGGTCCAGATCTTCTGGCCGTTGATGATGTAGTCATCCCCATGCCGGACGGCCGCAGTGCGCAGCGAGGCCAGGTCGGTGCCGGCCTCGGGCTCGGAGTAGCCGATCGCGAAGTGCACCTCCCCGGCGAGGATGGCGGGCAGGAACTTTCGCTTCTGCGCCTCGTTTCCGAACGCCATCAGGGTTGGACCGACGGTCTGCAGGGTGACCGCTGGGAGTGGCACATCGGCCCGGGCGGCCTCGTTGACGAAGATCTGCTGTTCGATCGGTCCGAAGCCCAGCCCGCCGTACTCCTTCGGCCAGCCCACGCCGAGCTTGCCGTCCGAGCCCATCCGCTTGATCACCGCGCGATAGGCCTTGCCGTGCCGGTCGACCTCCATCTCGTTAGCCTCTTCGGTCGAGAT
>JAUPLT010000324.1 GCA_030836785.1 Actinomycetota bacterium | reverse complement strand
TGCCGCCGCGCAGCCATCCCGATCTTGCCCTCCACATCAGGCAAGCCTTCACCGCTACGCGCTCAAACTAGCTGAGGCACCACCACCGGCTACGCGCTCAAACTAGGTGAGGCACGTCGTGATCGCGAAAGCTGGCATTGTCGACAGCATGATGGGCCATCCCTGGGTGTACGACTCGACCACTGGGTGGACCACTCTCAACGATGTCGAGGACATCCTCGACCGGATGTGGGCGGTCAATTTCCACGTGCCCGGCGCCGTTCGTATGGAGGTCGGGATTGCCGCTGCGGAGATCGCGGCCAACATCGTCGAGCACTCCGGTGCGAAGTCCCCGGTCTGGATGCGGATGGAGGCCCGCGTGGGACTCAGCGAAGTCCGGGTCAACTTCACCGATGACGGACCGCCGAGTCCGGTGGAGTTGGAGCGCGTGTCCCTGCCCCACGAGATGGCCGAGACAGGCCGTGGACTGGCGCTGGCACAGGCGGTACTTCAAACGCTGTCCTACCGCCGTAACGGGCTCAATCACTGGACTTTGGTCAGCAAGCCCTTCTGATCGCCTCGCGCTGGTTGCCTTGAGCGGAATCTCAGTTGGCGTACCTGGAGGTGCGGAACACCGTGACCGCCTCGGAGCGCGAGCCGACGCCGAGTTTCTTCAGAACGCTGTGAACGTGATTCTTGACGGTGTGCAGTGTGACCGACAGCCGGGTGGCGATCTGCTGATTGGTCAGTCCCTGGTCGAGTAGCTCCAAGATCTCGTTCTCCCGGGCGGTCAGCGAGTCGGTACTCGATTCAGGGTTCGGCTGCGCAGCGAATGCGTAAACCCGCTTCATCAGGATCGCGGAGACCTCCGGAGAGCACAGTGCCTGTCCGTTGCCGGCGGTGCGGACCGTCTCCAGCAGGTCGGCGAAGGACTCCGATTTCAGATGCAAACCCGAAACGCCGGCCTCGGCGGCGGCAACGATCTCCGATTCACGATCCATGGCCAGCCCGTACACCACGACCTTGGTCTTCGGATCGATATCGCCGCTCACGTGAAGCAACGTCGCGCTGTCGGCGGTGCCGACATTGAGCAGGATCACGTCCGGAACGCCGGCGTCCACCTGGCTGAACAGCGACGGCAGATCCCAAGCTTCGTCGGCTTCGACCCCGTGGCTCCGCAGCTGGGCGGCCAGGCACTCCCGATTGAGTCTCCCGTCGTCGATGATGACGATCCGACTGCTGAGCACGTTCCGATGGTAGCTGTGCGTACCTCCGAATGGGTCTCGGCGAATCCGGCACGTGGTACTTGACCGGGGAAACCCCAGCATGATTGGGGGGGATCTAGTACCTATATGACCCCGGTGATTCATTTCGGAAAACGACTGTCGGCCGGATACTTAACGATGGGCTAACTCCCGGTGGACGCTCCACCGGGTTCCCGGGCTGAAAGGAGGTCGCTGATGACCACTATGACGAACAACTCCGGGCGATCTCTGGTCGCCGAGAGACCTGTCGTCGAGACTCTCGTCACCGAGGGTCCGATGCGTGACGTTCCCGCGGCTGAAGGTGCGGAGTCAGGTGCCCCGAACTTTCACGTCGGTGTGGGGAGACGGGTCATGATGGCGTCCGCCGGGATCACGCTGCTCGCGGCTGCCGCCCTCGTCATCTACGGCCAGCTGTCCCCGGGGATCTGATGAGACCGCTGAGCGTCGAACTGGAACGCGTCGAACTGGACAACACAGCCCCGGGAGCCGACCGTCTGGCCGCATCCCTCGATGCGGCACAGCCCGACTTCCACTTCAGCCCGCGGGTGGCCGCGGTCTCTGCCGGTGTTCTGGGCGTGGCTGCGCTGGCGTTCTACGTGTACGGGCATCTCCCCGGCTCCTAAACTCGGCCCAAGCAGATCCTCCGCCTGGTAACGGGCGGGGGATCTGCGCTGTGTGTGGGGGGGTGAACGGGGCTGAACTGCTGAATCGCCCCCGTAGCAGCACACTGGTGGCTCGGGTTCGCGGAGAAGGCTCGAAACGAGGAGGGGGACTAGCACAATGGGGGCCATGTCGGGGGTCGGTCGTGGTGTAGCTGTGGTGTTGGTCGGATTGATGTCGTTCGGGCTCCTGGGGGTGGGTGCACCGGCCGGACTCGCCGCCCCGGATCCGACCGATGCACCCGCGCCACCCGGCGGAACGGTCTTCTCGCTGACCGATATGGGCACCCCTGCCCCACTGACCTTCTACGGTGCCCAGGGCACTGCCGAGTTGACCTTCCCCGTCCCGCGTGGCCTGGCGCCGCTGACCCTCAACGCCACGGTCGAACTCCCGGTGAACGTACGTTCCGGCGCGCTTTCGGTGACGCAACAGGAACGCACCATCGCCCGGATTCCGCTGCCGACCACCGACGTCGCTCCGATCGTGATCCCGCTGGCCGGGGCCGCGATCGCGGACAACTCGGTGACCGTCACCCTGCGTACCTCCCTGGTGCCGGTGGAGGGTTACTGCCTGGACCCCACCAACCCGCTTCGTCTGACCAACGCCGCCGTCACGTTCGGCGGGGACGAACAACCGCCCGCCACGGTGGCCGAGTTCCTGCCTCCGATCCTGCGCAGGCTCACCATCGCGATCCCGCCCACGCCGCAACGGGCCGAGTCGGATGCCGCCGTCCGCCTCGCGGCGGCGGTGACCGCGCGGTACGGCCAGCAGCCCACCAAGATCGCGGTGGTGCCGTCCGTGCCGCCACCGCCCCCGGCGGGTCCGTTCGAACGTCAGATCGTCATCCAGCAGGGCGACGATGTCGGCCTGGCCCTGCAGCCCGTGGCGGACGAGATGCCCAACCTGCGGATCTCGGGTCCGGAGAGCGAACTGACCAATCAGGCGCGACTGCTCTCCTCCGATCTGGACCGGCTGGCACTGAGTTCCACGGCCGTCGTGGGACCGCTGCGCACCGCACCACAGCTTCCCGGCGACGTCACCACGTTGCGCCGGCTGGGCCAGCCGGTGGTCTCGGCCGTCGCGCTGGCTCCCCAGGTCGCGATCGGGATCGACCAGACCCGGATGGGGCGGCCGGCGAAGAACGTCCGGGTGCACCTGATCGGTTCGTACACCCCGCTGCCCGCCGGCGTCAGCGCACGCCTGCTGGCCATCGTCGGGGGGGAGACCATCGACACCTGGCAGGTCGACGACCGCGGGCTGATCGACCGCTGGATCGACGTGCCGGACCGGCTGTTGCAGCGCTACACCACCGTCGGCATCTCGCTCAACGTTGCCGGCAACACCGGGCGCTGCGGCGAGTTCCAGCCGCTGACCCTCACCGTCGACGGCGACAGTGCGGTGGAGAGTTCGGCGGCCGTACCGCCGACCCCCGCCGGGCTGCAATCCCTGCCCCAGGCGCTGATGCCGCGGACCCTGATCGGGATCGGGCCGGACGCGTTCGCCGACACGGTCCGCGCGACAACCATTGCGGTGGCCCTGCAGCGGCTGTCCGCGCTGCCGATCGACACCGCAGTCACCGGGATCGACGAGGCGCTGGCGGGCAAGTTGCCGGCGGTGATCATTTCCGCCGACGGTTGGGACCAGCCGGATGTACCGCTGCCGATCCGCGCCGACCAGGGACGCCTGACCGTCGACGGGACCTCGGCCGATGGCAAGCCGGACACTCTCACCCTGGCACCGGAGTTGCGGTACGGCGCGTTACAGGCGTTCCACGACGGCCGGCGGTCCCTGCTGGTGGCCACCTCCAACGGCGCACCCGACCAACTCGATGCGCTGTTGGGGTGGGTGAGTGCCGATCCCCGGCGATTCTCCAAACTGGACGGGATCGCACTCGTCGGGGCACCGGGTCAGCAACCGGTCGTCGTCGGCCTCCAGCCGGGTGTCACCGTGTCGGCTTCGGGCTCCGGCAACCGGATCCTGTGGTGGGCTGCCGGCGCCGTGACGGCCGTGGCGGTGCTCGGCGCCGCGTTCAGTCTGCTGTCGCGCAACCGGAGACGCTCCGGCGGAACCGATGACGGCTGAGCCGGCGGGCACCCAGACCACTCCAGCCGCGTCCACCGCGGGGCCGGCCGACTCGGCGGGTGCGGCTCCCGCGCCGCCACGACGCGAGCGCACCGTGTCGCTGCTCACCTGGCGCTGGGTGTTCCTGGCGCTGCTGACACTGGTGGCGTTCCACCAGACCTTCCTGAGCGTGGCCGACAGCATCCGGGCCGGAAGCCTCAACGGCTTCCTGGCGCTGATGCCCATCGCGGCCGTGATCGCCGGCGTGGGGGTGGCCCGCCGCGAACGGGTGGAACTGCCGATCCACGACCGGCAGACCGACATCATCGTCGGACTGCTGGGACTGACTGCGGCGGTGATGGTGCAGAGCGTCCTTCTGCCGCGCTACACGCTCTACTTCCACCTGCTGCGCATCGACATCGCCGCCCTGTGGCTGTTCGTGTTCTCCGCCAGCGTCATCCTGTTCGGGCTGCGTCCGGTGGTGCGATTCGGCTGGGTCTGGGTGATGCTGCTGTTGGCCTTCCCGGTCGGATACCAGATGTCGGTGATCGCCTTCGGCGGCAACCGTCCCTCCGCGGGCCTGGCCTGCCTGGTGATCGCGGCGGTGGCCACCGCCATCTCGGTGGGACGCAGCCGAAACCGGGCGCTGGTGGGTGCGGCCG
>JAUPLT010000323.1 GCA_030836785.1 Actinomycetota bacterium | reverse complement strand
TGCCGACGCGGTGTCGGAGCACATGAGCCCACCGCTGCCGTTGCTGGGAGCCGGGGAGTCCGTCAGCGTTGCGGCCAAAGCGCTGGCCGAGGCAGACGCCGTCATGGTGGTCGAGGGCGGTAAGCCGGTGGGTGTGATCACCCGTCACGACTTGCTGGGTTTTCTCTCCGAGGGGCCGCGCCGGCGCTAAGTGTCGGAATTCAGAATCCCGCGCGGTCGAGCGCTGCCACGCTAGGGTACGGCGTAGCTGTGCCCAGAATCTTCACCCGCGCACTCGGAGGGCGTCATGACCGAACAACCCCCAGGCAACTACCCGCCGCCGGGTGGTTTCCCGCCCCCTGGGAGCTATCCGCCGCCGGGCGGGTATCCGGCTCCGGGTGGTTATCCGCCGCCGGGCGGCTTCTACCCGCCGGCCCCGGGAGGAGCGCTGCCCAAGGACGCGTACACCCCGTGGATCACCCGGGTGGTCGCGTATGTGATCGACTTTCTGCCGGTCGGCCTGCTGGTCGGCATCGGCCAGATCGTGATGGTCGCGACGGGAAAGAACGAGTGCATCAGCGACAGCACCGACAGCGCTTTCAGTGCGGTGTGCACCTCCGAGCCCAGCGGTCTGGGGCTGACGGTGTCATTGCTGTGCAGCCTGCTGGCGCTCGCGTTCGTGGTGTGGAACTACGGCTACCGCCAGGGAACCACCGGTTCGAGCATCGGCAAGTCGGTGATGAAGTTCAAGGTTGTCAGCGAGAAGACGGGCCAGCCCATCGGGTTCGGCATGTCGATCGTCCGGCAGATCGCCCACATCGTCGACGGCCTCATCTGCTACATCGGTTACCTTTTCCCGCTCTGGGACTCCAAGCGGCAGACGCTCGCGGACAAGATCATGTCCACCATCTGCCTTCCGCTCTGATCTGTACGTCACTCCTGAACTGAACGAGGAACTTCATGACTCAGCCCCCCAATCCGCCCGGTGACAACCCGCCGCCCCCGGGCGGTGGCTTCCCGCCGCCGGGGAACTACCCGCCCCCGGGCAACTATCCGCCGCCGGGCAACTACCCGCCGCCGGGGAACTACCCGCCGCCGGGCAACTACCCTCCGCCGGGCGGATACCCGCCGCCACCGGGCCAGGGGAATCCGCCGCCGCCTCCGGGCTGGGGTTATCCGCCCCCGGGCCAGGGGTATCCCCCGCCACCGGGCCAGGGTTATCCGCCGCCACCGCCCGCTGAGGGCGGCTACTTCCCGCCGCCGCCCGGGGCCGGGCGTCCGACCCTCAGCGTGAGTGAGGGTCTCAACTGGGCGTGGAACAAGTTCAGCAAGAATCCGGCACCCTTAGTGGTCGCCACCCTGGTATTCGGGTTGATCCTGTTCCTGGCGAGCAGTGTGATCACCCCGTTGATGCAAGCCGTCTCGCCGGAGAGCATCACGACCTATGACAGCGCTGACGGGATGATGGACACCGCTACCTACTCGGTGACCGCCGGGGGCATCGCGGTCCTGATCGTGGCAACGGTGGTGCAACTGGTGATCGCCGGCGCGATCGGTGCGGCGTACTTCGCCGGACTGCTCGACATCGCCGACGGCCGACCGGTGTCGATCGGCTCATTCTTCCGGCCGCGCAACATCCTCGCGGTGGTCATCGCGTCGCTTCTCATCGGCATCCTCACCTCGGTCGGTTTGCTGCTGTGCATCGTTCCGGGTGTGATCGTGACGATCTTCGCCTGGTTCACCAACGTGGGGATCGTCGACCGCGGACTCTCTCCGATCGACGGCATCCGCGCCAGTTTCGACATGGTCAAGCGGAACTTCGGGCAGGTGCTGTTGTTCTGGCTGACGTCCACCGCGATCACCCTCGTCGGGGCCCTGCTGTGCGGCGTCGGACTGCTGGTCGCCGCCCCGGTGGCCTATTTGCTGCAGGTGTACGCCTACCGCAGACTCTCCGGCGGCGCGCTCGCCCCGGCCACCATCTAGCGGCTGCCCGTCGGCGGCCGTTTAGGCTCGGTGCGGTGAGCGAAACGCACCGTCGGCTCGGGTTCGCGACCCGCGCTATCCACGCCGGCTACCGTCCGGACCCTGCGACCGGCGCGGTTAACGCCCCGATCTACGCCAGCAGCACCTTCGCCCAGGACGGGGTGGGAGGTCTGCGCGGCGGTTACGAGTACGCGCGGACCGGTAACCCCACCCGTACCGCACTGGAGGCGGTGCTGGCGTCGGTTGAGAACGGCCGGTTCGGGCGCGCCTTCAGTTCGGGGATGGCGGCCAGCGATTGCGCGCTGCGGGCGGTGCTCCGTCCCGGCGACCACATCGTCATCCCCGACGACGCCTACGGGGGCACCTTCCGGCTCATCGACAAGGTGTTCCGGGAGTGGGGTGTGCACCACACACCGGTAGCGCTGTCCGACCTCGACGCAGTGCGGGCGGCTGTCACCGCGGACACCGCGATGATCTGGATCGAGACGCCCACCAATCCGCTGCTGTCCATCGCCGATATCGCCGCGATCGCCGAAATCGGTCACGCCGCGGCGGCGAAGGTGCTGGTGGACAACACCTTCGCCTCGCCGGCACTGCAACAGCCGCTACTGCTCGGCGCGGACATCGTGCTGCACTCCACGACCAAGTACATCGGTGGCCACTCCGACGTGGTCGGCGGGGCACTGGTCACCGACAGCGAGGAACTCGACGCCGCATCCGGTTTCCTGCAGAACGGTGCCGGTGCGGTGCCTGGACCATTCGACGCGTACCTCACGATGCGTGGTTGCAAGACCCTCGAACTGCGGATGCGGCGGCACAGTGAGAACGCCGCAGCGGTAGCCGAGTTGCTCAGCGGGCATCCGGCCGTCAGCAGGGTTCTCTACCCGGGACTGCCGGACCATCCGGGCCACGATGTCGCGGCGCGGCAGATGAGTGGCTTCGGCGGCATGGTGTCGGTCCGGATGCGGGGTGGGGTGCAGGCGGCACGTGAATTCTGTTCGCGCACCGAGATTTTCATCCTCGCCGAATCCCTGGGCGGGGTGGAGTCGCTGATCGAGCATCCCGGCGCGATGACGCATGCGTCGACGGCGGGGTCGCAGTTGGAGGTTCCCGACGACCTGGTGCGGTTATCGGTCGGAATCGAGGACCAGGCTGACCTGTTAGCCGACGTCGAGCAGTCGCTCGCCCGCTGAGTAAGCGGGCAGGTTCAGCACCGTCCGGGCCAGTGCGGCGAGGCGTTCGTCATAGAACCAGTGCGCATTGAACACCGGATCGGCGCGGTATCCGCGCACCGTCTTGTACGGGCTGCTGAGCCCGGCGTCAATGCTGGTCAGGTTGTGCTCGATCGCGTACTCCATCGGGCGGTAGCAGAGCATCTCGAAGCAGAGGTCCGGCACGTCATCGGGAGCGCTCCAGGTGTCGACGAACAAGGTGTCGCGGTTCTGGAAGCAGAACAGGCCGGCGACGTAGCGGTCACCGTCGTGGACGGTGAAGATGCGTACCGCGTCCGGCATCCGGGCGCACAGTTGCTCGAACACCGCCGGCGGGAGCCAGGTTTCGTGGCCGTGTCGTCGGCAGACTGCGCGATACCCCGCGTAGAAATCGGTGGCCAGGGCGGTGGAGACCTCGGTTCCGTGGCGGACCGCCACCGTCAAGCCCAAGGCCTCAGTCCGTGCCCGCTCCCGACGCAGCATGCGTCGCTTCCGGTGCGGCAGTTGCGCAACGTAATCGTCGAAGGTCGCGACGCCGGGATTCGTCCACGCCGAACGCTGCTCGTAGCTGATGAGCGCGCCCTCGGCCGCGCAACCCCGGGCGTCCTCGGCGGGAAGATGCATGAGGTTGAAGGCGGAGAACCGCCCTTCTGCTGCGCCGAGTCCGATCAGCAGTCGCAACAGCCCGGCCCGGAATGCCGCCGATCTCCACTGCGGGTGGACCAGCAGCTTCGGCGCCATCCTCGGAAACAGCGGTGAACACGCCTGAAACTTGGGCCACTGGAAGCAGTCCCTCGCCACACCGGCTTGGATCCAGGTGATTTCGGGGCCGAACTCCCGAAGATTGCCCCATTTCAAAGCGGTTGGGACGCAGGCCACCAGCGTCCCGGTGCGATCGCGGAGGAGGAAGTAGCCGGGCACCACACCGTGGTCGAAACCGGTGCTTCCTGACGTCTCCAACGCCCGGAAGAAGGCGTGACGCACCAACGGGTTGTCACCCGCGCAGGTATCCCACTGCTGTTCGTCGATCGACGAGATGGATTCGACGTGGTTCCAACGGAATTCCACGCCGCCGATGTCGACGGGATTCATGGCGCCATCAGCCGAGTGCCGGAAGAACGGCCGCCGCGGTGACGGCGAGATTTGCTACAGCGGTGTTCGACGGATCCGCGCCGGCACTGAAAGTGATCGCCCGGGCGCGGTGAGCGGCCTGCTCTGCCTGGTGGCCGTCAAGGTGCAGCGCTGTCGCCAAATCCCCGGTGGTCGTCAGCAGGGTGAGCACCGCTGCCGTCGCCGGATCCGGGTGCTGTCCTCCGGACAGTGCTGCCAGCATCGCCGCCCGGATGGCGTCGATGCGGGCCCGATCATGCATCGGCCAGGCGTAGACATTGCGCCGCAACCAATGCTGTTTCGACAACTGGACCTGATGGATCTGCCCGGTCCGCAGCAACTGGTCGAGGACATCGTCCTCGGCGCGCTTGCGCAACCTGCCGATCGCCGCTGCGGGCGTGATCGGTCCCTGCTCCAGAATGGCCAGCGCGGGGCGCACCGCGGGATCCATCGGAACCGGCCCGGCCAGCGCGACCAACGTCCCGGACGGAACCGGCTCACCCGGGAGGTTGGGCCGTACCCGGCACCCGAGCGCGAGGTCGAGGATCAGGGCAGCGGCCAGGACTCGCCCGAGTCGGGAACGCTCCACCTGAGGCTGCGACGACTCGTTGTCCAGCAGCGTCAGCAGCAGGTCCTCAGCGATGCGCGCCATCGTCGTACTGAGGGTGCCCGGGGTCAGGAGGAGTGGTACGGCTTGGCGCTTTTCAGCGTGACCTTGGCAGTCCTGCCGTTCGGCAAGCTGTACGTACGGGTCTCGCCTTCTTTTGCGTTCAGCAGCGCCGCGCCCAGCGGGGAGTTCGGCGAGTAGACCTCCAGCTTGCCGTCGCCGAACACCTCCTGGCGGGTGGCGATCAGGAAGGTCTCGATGTCGGACTCGTCGTCGTCGTAGTAGACGGTGACCACCGAACCGGGCAGCGCGACGCCTGATTGTTTGGGCGCTTCGCCCACCTTGGCGGTGTTGAGCAGCTCCTGGAGTTGGCGGATCCGGGCCTCCTCCTGGCCCTGCTGATCGCGGGCGGCGTGGTAGCCCCCGTTCTCCCGCAGATCGCCTTCCTCGCGCCGGTCGTTGATCTCGGCGGCGATGACGGGGCGGTGCGCAATCAGCTGATCGAGCTCGACCTTGAGCTTGTCGTAGGACTCCTGCGTCAGCCAGACCACCTGGGTATCGGGCATCTCGTCGCGCTCCTCAGTGGTGTTGTCCCGCGACTCGCGCGGATCGCCCTGGTGTTCGCTGCTGGGAATGCAGAGGGCTGCCTCCGCGTGTACTGTCACCGAAGAGCCCTTGTAGCTGCTCTAACGACGCAAGACACGGCTCCCAGCAGGAACCGTGTAGTGGAAAAGTGTATCACCGCGGCCTGTGCCGGCACCTCCAGTTCGGGCCCGGCTGGTTTGCTGGAGAATCCGGGCTTCAGTAAATCCGGGCGTCAGTTACGTGAGAGGTAGCCGGGAACTTCTGTCCC
>JAUPLT010000322.1 GCA_030836785.1 Actinomycetota bacterium | reverse complement strand
CTCCTCCGTTGTAAAGGAAGTTGGGCCGCGTTCATGCGACTGCTTTGGCGAGTTGGGCAGCGAAATGGGGTCCGTCGTTGACCAGCGCGTAACCGCCGGCCAATCCACCTTGGTTACAGAGCCTTCGTCGTCGTCGCAGACGCCGGTGCTCCACAACACCCGTGGCGCTGTCGACGCGGGCGACGAGGCGCGTGGCCGTGCGCGGCACAACGGCGGTGGGGAAGCGCGTAGCGGAATCGCCGTACACCGCCTGGTTGCGTGACCACCGTCGCATGATCCGGCGAGCAGCCAGGTATGCATCTTGGGCCACCTCCACGACGGCGATGGCCTTCTTGAGTCCGTGCACACCCCAGAACCGGCCCGGCCCCCGTCCCGGCTGCCGCCACAGTTCAGGCACGATGTGTTGATACTCCTTGTCTCCGTGCAGATTTGGTGATGAGTGCTTGGTGAAATAGATGGCCAACCGCTTCGGGTCGCAGGCCCGGAGTCCGTTGCGAACGTCGATGGCAGTGCCAGCCAGCAGGTGCCGCGCCTTCTGCTCGGCGTCAGGGTGGTCGACAACTTGAGCCCACGCCTCGGACAACCATTGTGCGAAGCCTTGCCCAGAGCGCCCGGGCAAGATCGGCGGCGTCATCCACAGATGGATGTGCGGGGCACCGCGCCGCTGAAATTCCAGCTTCCAGATGTAGCGGGCCGGCTCTCCGTACTCGCGTTGAAAACGTTTGCGCCACAACACCATATGCCGTTTCACACTGGCCCCGTCAGGTGCGACAGCTTCCCAGTCTCCGGGGTAGGTGAGCGTGACCATGGCAGGGGCGCGGCCTGACCCGAGCAGCGGGCTGTAGTCGAGTTCGGCGAAGGTGCGGCACATCGCCGACCGCGATTTCCGGGACCACTCGGTGATAACACCGCCGGTAGGGTCGTGGTCGTTCTCCGTAGGACTCCGTCGTGTCGAAGACACGACGGCCTGATCCCCGTGGTCGGCGTAGCGTTCAAGGTCACGTCGGACATGGAACTCCACGTCGTCGACGTCACGTTGGTGATGACCGACTGCCCGTTCGAAGCTCTTTTCGGCCCGGACGGGATTGGTCCACCCGAGCCGCACGACACCAGGACCGATCGAGATCCGAAATCGTCCGGATTCAGGTTCGACACCACGGCGCTCCGAGCCAGAAGCCCACGGGTCTGCCCGCTCGAACAACGCCGCAGCCGCGGTGACCATCTCGGGGCTCGGGAACCGTAGCCCCAAAGCGTCGATCGCCCGCAGCTCCCCGGTCGCGATCCCGTCGGCAACCGGGTCGCGGACATTTTCGGCACATATAACAAGCCCGCCGGCCGCTGGCCGGCCTGTCGCCGGTAACGCGGTTGCCGTCCGGCCGAACGCTGTCGCTCTCCCGCCCTCTGGCCTGGCGGCCTCGGGCGCTCGCGACCTTCCGTCAACCGCGTTGCCGGCAGAGCCGTCTTGGGCTGGCGGTTGTTCAGCCGATGATTGCGACCCGAGGGTCGAGCGGGTTGATCCGGTAGCTGATGATGCGACGCTGGGCATCGGGGTGCCTGCTCCCCGGAGCCGCCGAGGCTGCCCACAACGCAGGCGGCAGCGCGGACGCTCCTGGTCAGGAGTGCAAGCACCGTGTCCGGTTTATGTCCGTTCGCCGGATAGACTCAGTGAGTCAGCGCAGCTTAATGCGGCGCATACGACGCACAGAATTAAACAAAACGCAGGTCAGTGGCTGTCTCGTCCGCCTGAAAAGCGGAAGGTCGCCGGTTCGATCCCGGCCCTGGCCACCCTCTTCTCCCTGCAGCTCCACGGCTTCGCAACCGTCGACGCGACGGTTTCCCCTTCCGGTTCTTTGCTGATGTCCCGTCGATTGGATTAGCCTGCTGACTGGATAGGAACAGCGCTATGGATACTCCAGTTAGAAAAGGCAACGCCGTGGAATGCAACGGCCACCAGTTTGCCGAGAACGCCAGTCTGCGACGACTGGACCATCTGAGTCGTCATGTGCTGGACTCCTCGGCGGACGCCTACGTCGGGATGGACGCGGGCGGCCATGTGCTGGAGTGGAACCGGGCCGCGGGCGAGATGTTCGGCTGGACCAGGGAGGAAGCGGTCGGGCGGTTGGTGACGGAGTTGATCCTCACCACCGATCGGCGCGACTGGGCCCTGCAGGACATGCGGAGCTACTTGGAAACCAGCCAGTCAGAAGTGGTCGGCCAGGTCGTCGGGGAAGTGATGGTCCGCAAGGACGGTTCCGAACTTCCCGTTGAGGTGAGTGTCAATGCGGTCGGCTCCGGACCCGAGTTGACCTTTCATGCCTTCATTCGCGACATGACCGAACTCTCCGCGGCCCGGGCCGCGCAAAGCGGTTCCGAGGCCACCTTCCAGGCCGTGTTCGACAACGCACCCATCGGGATCGCCGTCGTCGGACTCAACGGCGCCTTCCAGCAGGTCAATCAGGCTTTGTGCCGGATCACTGGGTATCCGGCGCATGAACTGACCCAGCTGACCTTTCAGGACCTGACCTACCCGGCCGATCTCGACAACGACCTGAACGAGGCTGCCCGGCTACTGCACGGCGAGATCAGCACGTACCAGATGGACAAGCGCTACTACGCCAAGGACGGGCGCATCATCTGGGTTCGCCTCTCCGGGTCGATGGTGCGCGACGCGGACGGGCAGCCGCGATGCTTCATCGCTCACGTGGAGGACATCTCCGTTCGCAAACGTGACGAGGAACTGTTACGACGGCAGGCCACCCGTGATTCGCTGACCGGGTTGTACAACCGCGCCCGATTCGAGGAGGAACTGGCCCGGCAGCGTGCGCTGGCCCAGCGTCACGAGTACGACGACGAGGCGGCGGTCTTCATGATCGACCTCGATGGACTCAAGCGGATCAACGACCAGTACGGGCATGCGGCGGGAGATGACTACATCAAAAGCGTGACTGACACGATCAGCCGTCGGCTGCGCCTCTCTGACGTCTTTGCCCGCGTCGGCGGTGACGAATTCGCCGTCCTGCTCCCGCGCACGTCGGCGCAACAGGCGCAGAAATTGGCCCATACCCTGGTGGACCTGGTCCGAATGAACTCGGTCGGAACCGTCTCCATCGGCATCGCCATGATCGGCCCCGGCCAGTTCGACGATGCACTGGAGCGCGCCGACCAGGCCATGTATCACGCCAAGAAAGAAGGCGGCGGCCGCGCCTACGGACCCTGACCGTCAAACCGCGGCGCTCAACCCCGCGCGTTGTCCGCCCGGTGGGCCTTCACCAGTCCGCCGCCGATGATCAGACGCTGAATCTCACTGGTTCCCTCGTAGAGGCGCAGCAGTCGCACCTCGCGGTAGATCCGTTCGACCGCAACGCCGCGCATGTAGCCGGTGCCGCCGTGGATCTGCACCGCGTTGTCGGCCACCCGGCCGGCCATCTCGGTGCAGAACAGTTTGGCCACCGATGGGGCGATCCGGCGATCCTCACCGCTGAGCCATTTGCGGGCGGCGTCGCGCACCAGTGCGCGGCCCGCCATCACCCCGGCCTGCTGGTCGGCCAGCATGGCCTGAACCAGTTGGAAACCGCCGATCGTTGAGCCGCCCTGCGTCGCGGTGGCGGCGAAAGCCACCGACTCGTCCAGCGCCCGTTGCGCCGCGCCGACGGCCAGGGCCGCGATGTGGATGCGGCCGCGGGCCAGCGACGTCAACGCGGCCCGGTAGCCGATGTCTTCGCTGCCGCCGATCAGCGCATCGGCGCCGACCCGGACATCGGTGAAGTACACGTCTGAGGTCCACGCCCCCTCCTGGCCCATCTTGGCGTCCTTCGTACCGACCTCAACCCCGGGCGCTTCGGCGGGCACCAGGAAGACGGCGATTCCGGCGCCCTCGTCGTCGGCGGGTCGGGTGCGGGCGAACACCACAAACAGGTTCGCGATCGGCGCGTTGGTGATCCATCGCTTCTGTCCGTTGATGACCCAGTCCGCGCCGTCGCGGACGGCGGTGGTCCGCAGGCCCGCCGGGTTGGAGCCCGCGCCGGGTTCGGTGAGCGCGAATGACGCAACCACCTCGCCGGCGGCCATCGGTTCGAGCCATCGTGACTTCTGCTGATCGGTGCCGAAGCCGACCAGCACCTGCCCGGCGATCCCGTTGTTGGTGCCGAACATCGACCGCAGGGCGAGTGAGGTGTAGCCCAGTTCGAGGGCGAGTTCGACGTCCTGGGTGATGTCCAGGCCGAGTCCGCCCCACTCCTGCGGAATCGCGTAGCCGAACAGGCCCATCCGCTTGGCCTGCTCCCGGAGGTCGTCGGGAACGGCGTCGTTGTCCGCGATGTCGGTTTCGCGGGGTATGACGGCGGCCCGGACGAAGCGGCGGGTCTGGGCCAGGATCTCGGCGAAATCGTCGTTGCCGACCACGGCCGCGGAAGTCATGGGCTCATCAAATACGATCGCGGACAGGGCGCAGTACCGGGGGGCGAGCAGGAGGGTGTTCCGATGGCACTTCTGACGGACCGGACGGCTGTGGTCACCGGCGGCGCCCAGGGTCTGGGCTTCGCCATCGCCCGCCGGTTCCTCGCCGAGGGCGCCCGGGTGGTGATCGCCGACCTCGACATCGACGTGACCCGCGCGGCCGCCGCGCAACTCGGCGGTGGAGACGTCGCCGCCGCCGAGTGCTGCGACGTCACCTCGGCCGAACAGGTCCAGAATCTGGTCGACGCGGCGGTGCAACGGTTCGGCCGACTCGACGTCATGGTCAACAACGCCGGAATCACCCGGGACGCGACGTTGCGCAAGATGACCGAAGACCAGTTCGACGAGGTCATCGCCGTCCACCTGAAGGGAACGTGGAACGGCACCCGGTCGGCCGCGGCGGTGATGCGCGAGCAGGGCAGCGGGGCGATCATCAATATGTCGTCGATCTCGGGGAAAGTCGGACTGGTCGGACAGACCAACTACTCGGCGGCCAAGGCCGGGATCGTCGGGCTGACCAAGGCGGCGGCAAAGGAACTCGCGCACCTCGGTGTCCGGGTCAACGCCATCGCTCCCGGACTGATCCGCTCGGCGATGACCGAGGCGATGCCGCAACGGATCTGGGATGCCAAACTCGCCGAGGTGCCGATGGGGCGGGCCGGGGAGCCCGATGAGGTGGCCAAGGTCGCAGTGTTCCTGGCCTCTGACCTCTCCTCGTACATGACCGGCACCGTGCTCGAGGTCACCGGCGGAAGGCATATCTAATGCCCCGCCACGCGGGGTCTAGCCACGCGGGGTCTAACGCGGTCATCTGCGAACCGGTCCGCACCCCGATCGGTCGCTACGGCGGGATGTTCCGCGCGTTGAGTGCGGTGGACCTGGGCGTCGCCGCGCTGACCGGACTCTTGGAGCGCACCGGAGTCCCGGCGGGAGCCGTCGACGATGTGGTTGTGGGCCACTGCTATCCGAATCCCGAAGCGCCGGCGATCGGCCGGGTGCTGGCCCTGGACGCCGGACTGCCGGTGACGGTCGGCGGGATGCAGGTGGACCGGCGTTGTGGTTCGGGATTGCAGGCGGTCATTCAGGCGTGTCTGCAGGTGTCGTCCGGTGACCACGACCTGGTGATCGCCGGCGGTGTGGAATCCATGAGCAATGTCGCGTTCTACTCCACCGATATGCGCTGGGGTGCGGGCAGTAGCGGCGTGCGGATGCACGACGGTCTTACCCGCGGTCGGGTGACGGCGGGTGGCCGGAACTACCCGGTACCCGGCGGCATGCTGGAGACGGCGGAGAGCCTGCGTCGGCAGTACCGAATCTCCCGCGCCGAGCAGGACGAACTGGCGGCCGAATCCCACCGCCGGGCGGTCGCCGCCCAGCGCAGTGGCGTGTTCGCCGAGGAGATCGTCCCGGTCACCGTGTCCGACCGTTCCGGCGAGCGCGTGGTCGACACTGATGAGCACCCCCGCGCCGACACCACCGTCGATGCGCTGGCGAGGCTGAAACCGATTCTGGCCGTGCAGGATCCGGAGGCAACGGTCACCGCGGGCAACTCATCCGGGCAGAACGACGCTGCGTCGATGTGTATCGTCACCACCCTGGAGAAGGCCGCCGACCTCGGCCTGCGGCCACTCGTGCGACTGGTGTCCTGGGGACTGGCCGGGGTCGAACCGAAGATCATGGGCATCGGCCCGGTGCCGGCCACCGACGTCGCCCTCGGCAAAGCCGGCCTGGTGTTGAGCGATATCGACGTCATCGAACTCAACGAGGCGTTCGCCGCCCAGACACTGGCGGTCATGCGGGAGTGGAACTTCACCGGTGCCGACCGCGACCGCACCAACATCCACGGCTCCGGTATCTCGCTGGGGCATCCGGTCGGCGCCACCGGGGGCCGGATGCTGGCCGGCCTGGCCCGCGAACTGCACCGCCGGGATGGCCGCTACGGGCTGGAGACCATGTGCATCGGTGGCGGGCAGGGCCTGGCCGCGGTGTTCGAGAGACTGTCATGACCCGCCTCGCGCACACCCTCGGACTCACCGAGTTCCAGACCGAAATCGTGACCACGGTAAGGCAATTCGTCGACCGGGAGATCATTCCCCACGCGCAGGAACTGGAGCGCTCCGACACCTACCCGCACGCGATCGTCGACCGGATGCGGCAGATGGGCCTGTTCGGGTTGATGATTCCCGCCGAATTCGGCGGGCTGGGGGAGTCCCTGCTGACCTACGCGCTGTGCGTGGAGGAACTCGCCCGCGGGTGGATGAGTGTCTCCGGGGTGATCAACACCCACTTCATCGTGGCGTACATGATCCGCCAGCACGGGACCGACGAACAGAAGCAGCGATTCCTGCCGGCGATGGCGACCGGGGAGACCCGCGGAGCCTTCTCGATGTCCGAACCGGAACTCGGTTCCGACGTCGCGGCGATCCGGACCCGCGCCGTCCGCGGCGACGACGGCGGTTACACCATCGACGGCGCCAAGATGTGGCTGACCAACGGCGGCAGTTCCACCCTGGTCGCGGTGCTGGTGCGCACCGATGAAGGCGCCGACCGGCCGCACCGTAACCTGACCGCCTTCCTGCTCGAGAAACCGGCCGGGTTCGGGGAGGTGCTCCCGGGCCTCACCATTCCCGGCAAGATCGACAAACTCGGCTACAAGGGCATCGACACCACCGAACTGATCTTCGACGGCTACCGGGCCTGCGCCGATGACGTGTTGGGCGGGGTGCCCGGCCGGGGCTTCGCGCAGATGATGGACGGTGTGGAGGTGGGCCGGGTCAACGTTGCCGCGCGGGCATGCGGAGTCGGCCTGCGGGCCTTCGAACTGGCCGCCCGCTACGCCCAGCAGCGGTCCACCTTCGGCAAGCCGATCGCCGAGCATCAGGCCATCGCCTTCTCGTTGGCGGAGATGGCGACGAAAGTCGAAGCGGCCCATCTGATGATGGTGAACGCGGCCCGGTTGAAGGACTCCGGACAGCGCAACGATCTCGCCGCCGGGATGGCCAAGTACCTGGCCAGTGAGTTCTGTTCGGAAGTGACCCAGGCCAGCTTCCGCATCCACGGCGGGTACGGCTATTCCAAGGAATTCGAGATCGAACGCCTGATGCGCGACGCCCCGTTTCTGCTGATCGGGGAGGGCACCAGCGAGATCCAGAAGACCATCATCAGCAAGCGATTGCTCGACGAGTATCGGATGTGACTATGACTACTGAGCGCCCGACCACTGAGCGCCCGACCACTGAGCGCCCGACCACTGAGCGCCCGACCACTGAACGCAGGATCACTGAACGCAGGATCACGTACTGCCGTATCTGCGAGTCGCTGTGCGGCATGGTCGCCGAAGTCGAGAACGACCGCCTGGTGTCGTTGCGCGCGGACAAGGACCATCCGTTGTCGGCGGGCTTCGCCTGCCAGAAGGGCATTGCGTTCACCGAGGTGGTCAATGACCCGGACCGGGTGACCTCCCCGCTGCGCCGTCGCCCGGACGGCACCTTCGAGGAGGTGTCCTGGGATCAGGCCCTGGCCGATATCGCCAAGCGACTCAGCGAGATTCACCGGAGACACGGATCGGGCGCAGTCGGTTGGTATTTCGGCAACCCGGGCGCCTTCAGCTATTCGCACCTACTGGCGGTGCTGTGCTTCGTCAACGGACTCGGGCTGGGCACCCACCTCTACACGGCATCCTCGCAGGACACCCACAGCCGTCTGATGGCCAGCCAACTGCTCTACGGCGTCCCCTCCGCGGTGCCGATCCCCGACCTCAACCGCACCGACCTGTTGGTGGTGATGGGCGCCAACCCGGTTGTCTCGCACGGCAGCGTGCTGACCGCCCCGCGTATCAAGGACCGGATGCGTGATGTGGTGAAGCGCGGTGGTCGGGTCATCGTGATCGACCCACGTAGGACCGAGACCGCCGCCCAGTTCGAGTGGCTGGGCGTCATCCCCGATACCGACGCACTGCTGCTGCTGTCTCTGCTCCAGGTCATGTTTGCCGAGGACCTTGTCGACCGTCAGCGAGTGAACAAACAAGCCGAAGGATTGGCCTGGCTGGCAACCCGATGCGCGCCGTTCTCCCCGGAACGTACCGAGAGCGCGACCGGAATCCCCGCCGAAACAGTCCGCGAACTGGCCCGCAGCCTGGCCCGCACACCGCGCGCAGCCATCTACGGGCGGATCGGCACCTGCGCGGGGCGATCCGGCACGCTCACGTCCTACCTCATCGACGCGGTGAACCTTTTCGCCGGCAACGTCGATGTTCCGGGCGGTTCGGTGTTCGGATCGTTCGGCGTGCCGGGCGAAGGTTGGGTTTTCACCGCACTGGGCGCACTGCTGCGCTACGACCACCGCCGGAATCGATCCCGGGTAGGAGGGTTCGGCAACCTCATTCGTACCGAACCGGCCACCATGCTGGCGAAAGAGATCACCACCCCGGGTGACCGCCAGATCCGTGCCTTGTTCGTCAGCGCCGGCAACCCGGTGCTGTCGGTACCCAACGGCGCCGAACTGGCCGACGCCATGCCGCAATTGGGGCTGTCGGTGGCTCTGGACTTCTACCTCACCGAAACGACCGCGCAGTGCGACTACGTCCTGCCCGTCACTACCATGTACGAGCGGGACGACTTCCCCTTGCTGTTCCAGCCCTTCCACGCAACCCCGTTTCGGCAGAGCACCGAAGCGGTGGTGCCACCCCGCGGGCAGGCGCGCACCGAGTGGGAGATCGTCGACGACCTGATGCGACGGATGGCCACCCGTTCACCGGCGTTCGCCGCCCTCGCGGTGGCGCGCGCGTCGACTGGCCTGCTGGGCCGGAAACTCAGCCCACGGCCCCTCATCGACGGGATCATCCGGGTGGGGCGAGGAGGTGACTGGTTCGGACTGCGCCCGGGCGGGCTGTCCTTTCGTCGCCTCGCGGAGGAGCATCCGCACGGCGCGGTGCTCGAACCGGAACTGCGCACCGGGGTTCTTGGCAGCGCCGTGGCCTATCCGAGTCGGCGGATACGGTTGCAGCACAACGAGATCGGTACCGAGATTGCCAAGCTGCAACGCAGACAGGACCCGGTTGGCTTCCCGCTGAGGCTGATCGGCATGCGGGAGGCGCGGTCGGAGAACTCCTGG
>JAUPLT010000321.1 GCA_030836785.1 Actinomycetota bacterium | reverse complement strand
CGCCAGAGCTGCGCTCACCAGGGCGATCCACAAGCTGCCGATCAAGGCACGCATCGTGACGCGAGAGGAGCAGTTCTGATGGCAGTGGGTACCAGCGCCGGAGAATTGCGCGAGTTCAACGACGAGGAGTTGACCGAGAAGCTTCGCGAGTTCAAGGTCGAGCTTTTCAACCTGCGCTTCCAGAGCGCCACCGGCCAGTTGGCGAACAATCGCCGGCTTCGGACGGTTCGTCAGGAGATCGCGCGCATCTACACGGTGCTGCGCGAACGTGAGTTGGGTCTGGCCGCCGGACCCGGCGGTGAGGATTCCTAATGGCAGACAACGCAACGGCCGTGACGTCCACGGCGGGGGAGGCCAAGGGCCCCAAGCACACCCCGGCAACCGAGAAGCCGCGTGGTGCTCGCAAGACGGCGATCGGCTATGTGGTCAGCGACAAGATGGAGAAGACCATCGTCGTCGAACTCGAGTCGCGGGTGAAGCACCCGAAGTACGGCAAGATCATCCGCACCACCAAGAAGGTCAAGGCCCACGACGAGAACGGTATCGCCGGCATCGGCGACCGGGTCTCGCTGATGGAGACCCGTCCGCTGTCGGCCACCAAGCGCTGGCGGCTCGTCGACGTCCTCGAAAAGGCCAAGTAGCACCTCAGATCGGGGCCCGGTAGAACTGGGCCCGGTAGAGCACGGCCTTCGAAAAGCGCCCACCGCCCGACGGCGGTGGGCGCTTTCGTCGTCGTCATCGCGGCGGGGGTGATCGTGCCTCGATTCCTGTCGCGGTGACGTCTATCCTGACCGCCGTCACATGAGTGCGGTTATGCTCTGGCCAAGGTTTACGGAAGGATCCTCGAAATGACGGAATGGCCGACGCGGACATCTGCATCTGGTGTGCTGGTGGTCTGCCCGACGGGCCGTCTCAACATGGTTGCCGCCCTTGATCTGCGAGAGCAGTTGCACTCCTTGGTGCGTGAGGGCAACGCCCGGCTGGTGGTGGACCTGTCCGGAGTCGACTCCATCGGCTCGTCGGGGCTCGGTGCTCTGATCTCCGGGCTGAAAGTGGCGCGGCAAGCCGGCGGGGATCTGAGGATCGCAGCGCCCGGAGAGCAGGCGGTGGCAGTGCTGGAACTGACCAACCTGAACCGGGTGCTGAAATCCTACGATCACGCCGACAGCGCCTTTGATGACCCGACCTGACCCGTACCGTCTCGAGGTGGACTCCGGCCAGGATGCGCTCGCGGAGATTGAGCACTTACTTGCCAGGGTCTGGTCCGCTCATCCCCATATTCCCGAAATGGTCCGGACCCAGATCGCCATCGCGACCGGCGAGATCGGCGCCAACATCCTTGAACATGCGGGGGCCGGCAAGATCCTGCGTGTCGCGATGGAGATCACGGTGCTGGCGAACGAAGTCTGGGTCGAGTTCACCGACAACGGTGGCCCGTTCCATCTGGACTTGAACGCTGTGTCGCTGCCCGACGATATGGCCGAACGTGGGCGTGGTTTGCCACTGGCCAAGGCCGTGCTGGACCGGCTGATCTACGAACGGGACGCGCTGAATCACTGGACTCTGGTCAGCAAGCGATTCGAGCCCGGGATCTAGTTCCATGATCGCTCCTCCTTCCCATAGGAAGTGATCCGAGGTGCCTCACGTAAAAGTGAGCGCGAAGCAGTGGCTGGTGCCTCACGAAGTGTGAGCGCATGGGGGGGCTTGCACTACTTCGACTTGGCCAATCGGTTGATTGACGGTTGCAATGCTTGCAGGTCGAGATGACGAGCGGCGGCGAGGTCCTCGGTCTTGGTCTTGGCCAGGTCGAGCAGCTGCATCTGGATGGCGGTGATCTGGCGGGTCAGATCGGCCGGGTTGATGCCCTCGATACGTGCGGCCACTGCCGAGAGTCGTTCGGCGTCAAGCACTCCGGATGTTTGTAGGCGTTGCCAGGGGGTGGCAGGTGTGTCGTAGATCCGTTTCTTGCGGCCATCGGCGGTCCGGGTGTAGCCGACGGGCTTTTTGGTCGGGGTGAAGAAGTTCAGCCGCAGCGACACCAGCGCCCACAACTCGTTGAGCAGCGCCAACTCCTGCGGGGTGTCGTAACGCCAGTGGAAGGCGTGTTTGCGCACCACGTGGTTGTTCTTGGACTCCACGTGGGCCTGGTCGTTCTTCTGGTAGGGCCGCGAGCGGGTCTGGGCGATGTCGCGGGCCTGCAGCCAGCCGGCGACGTCGTGATTGATGAACTCACTGCCACAGTCGGAGTCAAAGACCGCCATCGGGAACGGACAGCGGCCCTGCAACTCCTCGATGCCCTCGAGGATCCACTTGGCGGCGTTGTTGCGGATCGAGGCGTTCTCGGTCCAGCCGGTCACCAGATCGGTCATGGTCAGGGTGCGGGCGAACTCCCCGATCAGGGTCGGCCCGCAGTGGGCAACGGTGTCGGCTTCGATGACCCCCGGAGCTTTGGGCGCTTCGTCGGAGCAGGTGCGGATGGTGATCGAGTTCCGCAGCAGCGGTGAGGGTTTCGTCGTCGAGATGCCCTTGATGCGCATCCTGTCCCGGGCCGGTTTCAAGTACCGGTCCATCGTTGCCGCGCTCATCGCCTCCACTTCGGCCAGCGCCGCCTCAGTGGCAAACGGCTTGTCGAGGTCACCGGCGGCGGCCAGCAGTGGCAGCCATTGCTCGACCATGACCACCAGGTACTTGCCGCACGGCATGCCCATCAAGGCCCAGACATGCTCCAGCAGCGCCCTGGCGTCGTCGCTGAAGCCCCGCGCCCGCAGACTGCGCCCATCGACCTGGCCGGGCGACTCCGGCAGTCTGGGGCCGGTCAGCATCCGCCGCGCCGTCGATCGACCCATCCCCGTGGTGGTCATCACCTCATCGAGGATCCTGCCCTTGTCCGCCTTCGAGGCCTTGCGGTACTGACCTTGAAGTTTGTTCGTGACCTGCCGCCGCGCAGCCATCCCGATCTTGCCCTCCACATCAGGCAAGCCTTCACCGCTACGCGCTCAAACTAGCTGAGGCACCACCACCGGCTACGCGCTCAAACTAGGTGAGGCACGTCGTG
>JAUPLT010000027.1 GCA_030836785.1 Actinomycetota bacterium | reverse complement strand
AGACTCGGTGGCTGTACGCCAACCGGAATCAGACTCGGTGGCTGTACGCCAACCGGAATCAGACTCGGTGGCGGTACGCCACCCAGGCCGCCAGCAGACGCTCGGCGGCGCCGGAATCGAGTGCCTCGGCGGCCCGGTTCAGCCCCTCCTCCCAGGACGGCAGCCATTCGGCGTGGCTGGATAGCCCCGCGTGGGCGACCATCGCCCCGGCGGCATTGAGGACGACAGCGTCCCGCACCGCGCCGGTGGCGCCGGCAAACACAGCGCGTGCCTCGCCGGCGTTGAACTCCGCGTCCCCACCCACCAGTTCAGCCACCTGCGCCCTCTGGAAGCCGAAACCCAGCGGGTCGAATGTGAGGGTGTCGACGGTCCCGGCCTGCACCCGCCAGATGGTGCTGGTGGTCGTTGTGGTCAGTTCGTCCAAGCCGTCATCACCGTGCACCACCAGCACACTGGCTCGCCGCGCGGCGAATACTCCGGCCATCACTTCGGCTAGATCACCGAACGCGCACCCGATCAGACCGGCCCGCGGCATCGCCGGATTCGTCAGCGGTCCGAGCAGATTGAAGACGGTCGGCACGCCGATCTCACGGCGAGGGGGCCCGGCGTACTTGTAGGACGGATGAAAGACCGGAGCGAAGCAGAAGCCGATCCCCACCTCCGCCACACACCGCGCGACCTGTTCGGGCCCCAGATTGATGTTCACACCCAAAGCCTCGAGCATGTCTGCGCCACCGCTCTTCGATGACGCGGCCCGGTTTCCGTGTTTGACCACCGGGATGCCGGCGGCAGCCACCACCACCGCGGCCATCGTGGACAGGTTCACCGTGTTGGCCCGGTCCCCCCCGGTGCCCACCACATCGACGGTGTCGGTGCCGATGACATCGGTGGGCACCCGGTTGGCATAACCGAGCATCGTGTCGGCCAACTCCCGAACTTCGGCCGCCGTCGGGCGCTTCATCTTCATCGACACGCCGAAGGCCGCGATCTGAGCCGCTGTCGCGGCACCGGTCATGATCTGATCCATCGCCCACGCCGCTTCACCGGTCGCCAGCTCCTCACCGGCGGTCAATCGGCCCAGGACCTGCGGCCATGAGGTCTCCGGGGACACGGCGAACGGCTGTCGGGCGGGCTGCGAGGACGGTGACATCACCCGCCGATCGTCGCACGTCACGCCATGATCACGGGGCCCGCCGAAAACAAGTTGTGACCAATTCGGCCCCTCGGTGTACCTGTCCAACTACAAAGCGTCATACTTCTTCCTGTGACGAGCGCTGTGGGAACTTCCGGAACTGCGATTACCTCGCGCGTGCATTCGCTGAACCGACCGAACATGGTCAGTGTCGGCACCATCGTGTGGCTTTCCAGCGAGCTGATGTTCTTTGCTGGTCTGTTCGCGATGTACTTCACCGCACGCGCCCACTCGGGGGGCAGCTGGCCGCCCCCGCCCACCGAGTTGAACCTGTATCAGGCCGTACCGGTCACTCTGGTGCTGATCGCATCGTCGTTCACCTGCCAGATGGGCGTCTTCGCCGCCGAGCGCGGCGACGTCTTCGGTCTGCGGCGCTGGTACACCATCACCTTCCTGATGGGCCTGTTCTTCGTCCTCGGCCAGGGCTACGAGTACTACCACCTGGTGACGCACGGCACGACCATCGCCAGCAGCGCGTACGGCAGCGTGTTCTACCTGGCGACCGGCTTCCACGGACTCCACGTGGTGGGTGGCCTCATCGCCTTCGTGCTGCTGCTGCTGCGGACCAGGATGAGCAAGTTCACCCCGGCCCAGGCGACGGCGGCGATCGTCGTGTCGTACTACTGGCACTTCGTTGACATCGTCTGGGTTGCCCTGTTCGCGACTATCTACTTCATCCGCTGATGAGAAGGGGTTCGATGCTCAAGATCTCCTCCGGCATGAACGACAAGTCGCGCCGCCGGCTTCGTCGTCGACTGACCGGCGCACTCCTGCTGGTGTTCGGCCTCGGCCTCTCGGGGGTCGTCGCCGCCACCCTGACGCCGCAACCACAGGTTGCCGTCGCGGACGAGTCGCAGTCCGCCCTCTTGCGGACGGGCCAAGAACTTTTTGAGACCGCCTGCATCACCTGCCACGGTGCCAACCTTCAGGGTGTCGAGGGCCGCGGCCCCAGCCTGATCGGCGTCGGCGAGGCAGCGGTTTTCTTCCAGGTGTCCTCGGGCCGGATGCCGATGATCCGCAACGAGGCGCAGGCGATGCGCAAGACGCCGGTCTTCGAGGGCAGCCAGGTCGACGCCCTCGGCGCCTACGTCCAGAGCATGGGCGGCGGACCGACGGTCCCTCGCGACGCCAACGGCCAGGTGGCCGACGGCTCGCTCCTGGGCAGCGACATCGCCCGGGGTGGTGACCTCTACCGACTGAACTGCGCCTCCTGCCACAACTTCACCGGTCGCGGCGGTGCACTGTCCTCGGGCAAGTTCGCACCGGGTCTCGATCCGGCCACGCCGGCGCAGATCTACACCGCGATGCTGACTGGGCCGCAGAACATGCCCAAGTTCTCCGATCGCCAGCTGTCGCCGGAGGAGAAGAAGGACATCATCGCCTACGTTCACTCGTCCAGCCAGACGATGAACCCCGGCGGCTACGGCCTCGGCGGCTTCGGGCCCGCACCTGAGGGCATGGCAGTTTTCATCATTGGAATGGTGGCCGCCATCGGGGTGGCGCTCTGGATCGGGGCCCGCGCATGAGCGGGTCACACAGCGGAGGCGAATCAGGTATGAGCGGCGCTGAAAACCGGCCGTCCGACGACCAACTAGCGCGGATGTCCAACGAGGAACTGGTCGCCCTCGGCGGCCGGATCGACGGTGTGGAGACCATCTTCAAGGAATCCCGCTGGCCGGTCGAGGGAACTCGCGCCGAAAAGCGATCGGAGCGTCTCGTCGCCGCGTGGTTGCTGGTCGGTGGCCTGAGCGGGCTCGCTCTGTTGGCGGCGTTCCTGTTCTGGCCCTGGGAATACAAGCCCTACGGCGTGAAGGGCAACCTGCTGTACTCCTGGGCCACCCCGGTGTACGGCATCACCTTCGGCCTGTCGATCCTGGCGATCGGCATCGGTGCGGTCCTTTACCAGAAGCGGTTCATCCCCGAAGAGATCTCCGTTCAGGAGCGTCACGACGGAGCGTCCTCGGAGTTGGACCGCAAGACTGCCGCCGCCAACCTGGTCAACGCCTTCGAAGGCTCGACCATCAAGCGGCGCAAGCTGGTCGGGATGTCGCTCGGCATCGGCCTCGGCGCCTTCGGTGTCGGCACCCTGGTCGCGGGCATCGGCGGCATGATCAAGAACCCGTGGAAGCCCGTGGTTCCCACCGCCGACGGACTCAAGGCCGTGCTCTGGACATCGGACTGGACCCCGCGCTACCAGGGCGAGACCATCTACCTCGGACGGGCGACCGGTCGGGCCGGCGAGTCCCCGTTCGTGAAGATGCGGCCGGAGGACATCGACGCCGGCGGCATGGAGACCGTGTTCCCCTACCGCGACTCCGACGGCGACGGCACCACGGTGGAGTCCCACGAGCGTTTGACCCACGTCGCGATGGGTGTTCGCAATCCGGTCATGCTGATCCGCATCAAGCCGGTGGACATGCCTCGAGTGGTCAAACGAAAAGGCCAAGAGAGCTTCAACTTCGGAGAGCTGTTCGCGTACACCAAAGTCTGCTCGCACCTGGGCTGCCCGTCCTCGCTGTACGAGCAGCAGACCTACCGCATTTTGTGCCCGTGCCACCAGTCGCAGTTCGATGCTCTGCACTTCGCACGGCCCATCTTCGGACCGGCCGCCCGGGCTCTCGCCCAGCTGCCGATCACCATCGACAAGGACGGGTATCTTGTCGCTAACGGCGACTTCATCGAACCCGTCGGACCGGCATTCTGGGAGCGCAGATCATGAGCACTGGCGTCGCTGACCGTATCGACAAGGCTGCGGACAACATCGACTCGCGTTATCACCCGTCTGCGGCCTTGCGCCGACAGCTCAACAAGGTGTTCCCCACCCACTGGTCGTTCCTCTTGGGTGAAGTCGCGCTGTACAGCTTCATCGTGCTGCTACTGACAGGCGTCTACCTCACCCTGTTCTTCGACCCGTCGATGGCGCACGTCACCTATGAGGGTGTCTATCAGCCACTGCGCGGCATCCAGATGTCCCGGGCCTACGAGACGGCCCTGAACATCAGCTTCGAGGTGCGCGGCGGCCTCTTCGTACGCCAGGTTCACCACTGGGCGGCCCTGCTCTTCGCGGCGTCGATCATGGTCCATCTGGCTCGCGTCTTCTTTACCGGCGCGTTCCGGCGGCCGCGCGAGGCAAACTGGGTTATCGGCTCGCTGCTGCTGATCCTGGCGATGTTCGAAGGCTTCTTCGGCTACTCGCTGCCCGACGATCTGCTGTCCGGCACCGGCATCAGGGCCGCCCTGTCGTCGATCACGCTCGGCATCCCGATCATGGGCACCTGGATGCACTGGGCGCTGTTCGGCGGGGACTTCCCCGGCGACATCATCATCCCGCGCCTCTATGCCGTCCACATTCTGGTGTTCCCCGGCATCATGCTCGCCCTGATCGGCATGCACCTGGCACTGGTGTGGTTCCAGAAGCACACCCAGTTCCCGGGTCCCGGCCGCACCGAAACCAACGTCGTGGGTGTGCGCGTCATGCCGGTGTTCGCGGTCAAGTCGGGTGCCTTCTTCGCCATGATCGTCGGCATCCTCGGCCTGATGGGCGGACTGCTGCAGATCAACCCGATCTGGCAGCTCGGCCCCTACAAGCCCTCCCAGGTTTCAGCCGGCTCTCAGCCCGACTTCTACATGCTGTGGACGGACGGCCTCATCCGGTTGTTCCCGCCGTGGGAGATTTACTTCGGCAATCACACCATCCCCGCGGCGGTGTGGGTGGCCGTGATCATGGGCCTGGTGTTCCTGCTGCTGATCATCTATCCGTTCCTGGAGCAGAAGTTCACCGGCGACACCGCTCACCACAACCTGCTGCAGCGTCCGCGTGACGTGCCGGTTCGGACCGGTATCGGCGCTATGGCGATCGCGTTCTACATGGTGCTGACGTTCAGCGCGATGAACGACATCATCGCCTACAAGTTCCACGTCTCGCTGAACGCGACGACCTGGATCGGGCGTATCGGGATGCTGGTTCTGCCGCCGCTGGTCTTCTTCATCACCTACCGGTGGGCGGTCGGCCTGCAGCGGTCCGACCGGGCCGTCCTGGAGCACGGTGTCGAGACCGGCATCATCAAGCGGCTTCCGCACGGCGCCTACATCGAGTTGCATCAGCCGCTCGGTGAGGTCGACGACCACGGTCACCCGATTCCGCTGGAGTACCAGGGTGCCCCAGTCCCGAAGCGGATGAACAAGTTGGGCTCCGGCGGTCGACCCGGGCACGGCAGCTTCCTCACCGCCGATCCGGCCAGCGAGGACTCCGCGCTCAACGAGGCGGCACATGCCACCGAGCATCGGGCGCTGACCGCTCTGAAGGAGTACCAAGACGAGGAACACGGCCTCAACGGTTCGAACGGATCCAACGGACACCACTGACTCCGAACGGTCCTAGATCGCGAGAAGGGCCCCAACCACGAGGCGGGGGCCCTTCTCGTTTGCCTCCCGACGGAATGCCTGGCACGTTCCTGCGCTACGTCGCCAGCTGACGATGTTGGGATTGGCCGCGTCAGTTCGCCCTGACCGCCTGGGCGGCCGCCGCGTTGAGGAGGTCCTCCAGCACGCGGATATTGGTGGCGATGTCGGGGTCGTCGGACCGGTACGCCTGGGCGGCCTGGTTGCTCTTCAGCGACCGCACATAATCACCCAGTTGGTAGTAGCACAGGCCGAGTTGCTTGTGCGGTACCCAGGTCTGAAACGGGTAACTCTCGATGGACCACAGGTTCGGGACGGCCGAGACGGGAATGGTCAACGCAAGCTCGTACCAGAACGCCGCCTGACGGAACTGGTTCCGGGCCAGGAACCGCTCGGCGACCCGGCAGGCGAACTCGGGACGCGGCGTGTCCAGTTCCAAGGACCGCAGCGTGCACTCCCACTCCTTGTCCGGCTGCCCGGACATGAAGTAGCACGATGCCTGTTTGTGCAGCGCGAACGTGCGAACATGCAGATCCTGGGTCTCGTCGTCGATGAACTGCTGATAGAACGGGATCGCCCGGTCGAACTGCTTGTGCATTTCCAGCTCGCGCGCATAGTTGAACACGTCAACCGGGCGCAACTGCCTACCCGCCGCGATGTGGTTCTCCAGAATCGTCAGATTCCGCCGCGACGGACCGGAATCGGTATCCGGCTTGCGGTGCGTCACGACGATGTCCGTGTCCAGGTAGGTGAACTGGCCGGCGAACACCAGATCCTCATGGACGATGCCGGCCCAGGAGACGTCCTTGTCCCGCCGGACGATCCGGAACCGTCTGTTACTGGAGGTCACGTTGCCCGCCGCGTCGAACTGCGTGTGATACACCATGGACACCGCGTCGATCCGCGGATCCAGATCGGCCTTGAGCGCCAGCAGCTTTTCCCGGTCAGTCGGCAGCAGCACATCGTCGGCATCCAACCACATCAGCAACTCCGAGGAGCCCTGCGCGAAGGCGAAGTTGCGCGCCGCCGCGAAGTCGTCGATCCACGCGAAGTCGAACACCCTGGCACCCCAGCGCGTTGCCACGTCCTTGGTCGCATCGTTCGACCCGGTGTCGACGATGACGATCTCGTCGAAAACTCCCGCAACGGACTCCAGACAACGGCCGAGCGTGTCCTGCTCGTCCCGGACGATCATGCACAGACTCATCGTCGAAATAGGTGGCAGTCCTTCCATCCCCGTTCCAGCACACCGATAAGCGTCATGGCGCGGCAGCCAGCCGGCGGCCGAAGATGACCGCGGCTGCGGGCATGCCCGCGGTGAAGAGTCCGGCAACGGCTAGTCCAGCCCACGCCGCGGTCTCGCTGTCCACCGCGAGGAGATAGGTGGCCGTCGCAACGGCTGTTGACGCCAGCCCCATCAACCCCACCACCGCGAGCGTGCCGCGCAGAGATGCCCGCTCGACGGCAGCCGCCGTCGGCGACACCGTTGCCGTGGCCGGCCGGACCGCCAGTGGATCGACCGAGGTGCCGAAGACGCGGATCTTCTCCGTCGGGGCGTCGATGGGGGGCTTGACGACAGGCACCGGCTCGGGTTCAGCCGGGGATTGCCCGGCCATCGCGTCCCGGCGGGCGCGCAGCAACAACGGGATGGCCGCCGCGATCGTCACGGCGGACACCGCGATGATCGTGTAGAGCAGCCAGGACGACTGCTCCCCTGCCCCGCCGCGCCCGCTGCCCATGTTGATCAGCGCGACGGTCGCGATCACCCCGACCACCAGGAACACCAGCCAGATCGCGCCACAGGCGCCGATCATCAGCCGATCCAGGGTTTCGGGCGGACGCGCGCCGCTGTCGTCGGAATGTGAATCGTGCGTTGGTGTGGTCATCAGCAACTCGTCTGTGCGGCGTTGTTCTGGTTGGAGGAAAGCACCGTTCCATCACTGGTGGTGATGGAACAGTTCAGCCGACTCACCAGGAACAGGCTGGATGCCTGCACCGAGCCGACGTCGGACTGGGAGATCGGAGTGACGGTCAGGGACCAGGGAATGTAGACATTGCGCTGGGTTCGCCGCCGTCCGGAGGCGTCGACATAGGTGACCGTGATGATGTCCCCGGGCGCCTTGGTACCGGTGACGGTGTACGTGACCTGGCGGGGGCCGGCGGGAGTCGTCGTGGTGGGCGTCGTCGGCGGCGGTGTCGTCTCCGCCGGAGGAGGTGGCGCCTCAGTGGGTGCCGGGGGCGGCGGTGGAGGCGGAGGTTCCGGGGTGACCGTCACCGTCTCAGGCGGTGGCGGGGGTGGCGGCTCCTCGGTCGGCGGCGGGGGCGGCGGGGGCGGCGGCGGTGTGGTGGTGATCTGATCCTGCACCGGTGGCGCGATCGTCGTCGTGGTGGTCGGCGTGGCGAGATTCTCGGTGTCCGTCCGGGTCACCAGCAAGGACACCGATGCCACCAGCGCGATGGCCGCGACGATTGCGGTGACGCCGACCACCCAGGGCCAGCGTGGCGGCGGCAGTTCCCCACCGGTGTCTCCGGCGGACTCGTAGCTGTCATAGTCGTACAGCTCGATGTCCGAGGGAATGTACGGAGCGATGGCGTATTGCTCAGACTCCGGTGCCGAGTAGGCCCGATTGAAGCCGGTGTCGGTCAACTCGTCGGCGTCTGCCCGGCGGTTCAGGGGGTCCGACGATTGACCGACCGGATTCTGCTCCGGCGGATGGCCACCGCTCATCCCTGCCTGTCCTCTTTCGACTCGGGTCCGCGAGAGGGCACCCGCCGCGAGCGTCCCAGCGGGTCAACCCCGAGCACGACAGTACCGCGGAGATACCACCCGATCGAGCAGCCCACCCGATTCCGCACGGCGCCGCCGATCGGCACCGCGGCCAGCGCGGCTGGCGTCAGTGCTTCTCCGGGCCCACGTAGTACTCGAACACCAGCCCGGAAACCGCACCCAGCACCATCACGATGCCGGCGGCGATAAGCCATGGCAGCCACAATGCCGCACCGACGGCCGCGACGGAGAAGGACAGCGCGATGAGGATCGGCCACCAGCTGTGCGGCGAGAAGAACCCGAGCTCACCGGCACCGTCGGCGATGTCGGCGTCGCCGTAGTCCTCCGGGCGGGTGTCAAGCCGGCGGGCGATGAATCGGAAGAACGTGCCGATGATCATCGAGAGTCCGGCGGTCAGCACCAGCGCAGTGGTACCGGCCCACTCCAAGCCTCCCGGCTCGAACACCGCGGTGAGGGTGCCTTAGACGATTGCCGCTAGGACGAAGAACCCGGTGAGAATCTCGAACAGTCTGGCTTCGATCCGCATATCGACTCTCCGCCTCTCCTACTTGCTCGCCTGCGAGGCCAACTGCGGGGCAGGGGCCACCTGTTCGCCGCGACGGGTGTCGAACGGCTTCGTGCTGGTCGCCACCGGCGACTGGTTGATCGCCTGCAGCGCCTGGGAGTTGGTCTTACCCGCCATCCGCGCCTGCAGGTAGGTCTTGAAGTCGTCGGCCGAAACGACGCGAATCTCGAAGTTCATCATCGCGTGGTAGGTCCCGCACATCTCCGCGCAGCGGCCGACGAACGCACCGGTTTCGGTGATCTCGGAAACCTGCCAGACGTTTTCGGAGTGGTTCGACTTCGGGTCCGGGAACACGTCACGCTTGAAGAGGAACTCCGGAACCCAGAACGAGTGGATGACGTCGGCGGAGGCCTGCTCGAACTCGATGCGCTTGCCGACCGGGAGCACCAGCACCGGGATCTCGTCGCTGGTCCCGACGGTCTCGATCTTGTCGAAGTTCAGGTAGCTGCGGTCCTCGGGATTCATCCCGCGGATGGCGCCGACCTTCTCCTCGCCGTGCGCGTCGGATCCCTCCGGCTTGGAGATCATCAGGGCCTTGCGGGCCGGATCGGCTCCGTCGTAGTTGAAGCTGCCGTCGGCGTAGTTGACCTTCTGGTAGCCGAACTTCCAGTTCCACTGGAAGGCGGTCACATCGACCACGACCTCCGGGTTCGGCTCCTTGTGCAGCATCTTCTGCTGGGTGACCACCGTGAAGTAGAACAGCACCGAGATGATCATGAACGGGATCACCGTGAGCACCAGCTCCAGCGGCATGTTGTAGCCGAACTGGCGGGGCAGTTCCTCATCGCCCTTCTTCTTGCGATGGAACGCGCCCGTCCAGAAGATCAGGGCGTACACGATGACGCCGACGACCAGCGCGGCGATCACCGAGCCGAGCCAAAGCTTGTGGTTGGCGTGGGCTTCGGGCGTGATGCCCTTCGGCCACCCGAGGCCCAAGGCCTCATGCCAGCTGCAGCCGCTGAGCGTCACAGCCAATGCCGCGAAAGTGACCGCAAGGGCCACCTTCTTCATGCCCCGCCCGCGTGGTGTCACCTTGGCGCCTCCTGTGTACAACCTGGTCCGACGGACCTGCAGAGCCGGGTTCACCGGGCAGTGCAGGAGCACGTCGCAGCTCGAATACTACGCAGCGTAGACCACCGGGGTACAGCTTGCTGACACACCTGGCGATTCGCCTTCATGCCGGTTCGGCGCGGACCCGGCCGTGCGGCATACTAGGGCCCGTGTGTGGACTGCTTGCCCTGGTAGGAGACCCGGCAGACAGCATCACACCGCAGATCGTGGAGACGGTCGCCGGAGCGGCGCACCTGATGCGCCACCGGGGACCGGATGAGCCCGGAACATGGGCCGACGGTCACGCGGTCCTCGGGTTCAATCGGCTGTCGATCATCGACATCGCCCACTCCCACCAGCCGTTGCGCTGGGGCCCGCCGAACGAGCCGGGACGCTACGTCCTGGTCTTCAACGGTGAGATCTACAACTATCTGGAACTGCGCACCCAACTGCATGCGGAGTTCGGCGCCGAGTTCGCCACCGACGGCGACGGCGAGGCGATCGTGGCCGCCTACCACCACTGGGGTACCGCGGCGCTGAGCCGACTGCGCGGGATGTTCGCCTTCGCACTGTGGGACACCGTTCGCCGCGAACTGTTCTGCGCCCGCGACCCGTTCGGCATCAAACCGCTGTTCATGGCGACCGGCCCCGCGGGAACCGCGGTTGGTAGCGAGGAGAAGTGTCTGCTCGACGTCGCCGGGTCTCTCGGGGCGGACACCGCGATCGACCATCGCGCCCTGCAGCACTACACCGTCCTGCAGTACGTTCCCGAACCGGAGACGCTGCACACCGGTATTCGACGGCTGGAGTCCGGCTGCTACGCGGTCATCCGGCCGGGCCGGCCGCCGGCGGTCACCCGTTACTTCCGGCCGCGCTTGACCGCAGTGCCGTTCGCCGCCGGTTCCGAGCAGGCACGCTACGACGAGATCACCGCAGTCCTCGAGGACTCGGTCGCCAAACACATGCGCGCGGACGTCACCGTCGGCGCCTTTCTGTCCGGCGGTATCGACTCGACCGCCATCGCCGCGCTGGCCATCAGACACAACCCACGGTTGATCACCTTCACCACCGGCTTCGAACGGGAGGGCTTCTCCGAAGTCGACGTGGCCGTCGCATCGGCCGAGGCGATCGGTGCCCGGCACGTCGCGAAGGTGGTCAGCCAGGCCGAGTTCGTCGCCGCCCTGCCCGAGATCGTCTGGTACCTCGATGAGCCGGTCGCCGACCCGGCGCTGGTGCCGTTGTTCTTCATCGCCCGAGAGGCCCGCAAGCACGTCAAGGTGGTGCTGTCCGGGGAAGGCGCCGACGAACTCTTCGGCGGCTACACCATCTATCGGGAGCCGTTGTCGCTGAAGCCGTTCGACTATCTGCCGCGTGGGGTGCGCAAGGGGTTGGGCCGGGCCTCGCGGCCGCTGCCGGAGGGAATGCGGGGCAAGAGCCTGTTGCACCGGGGCTCACTGACGTTGGAGGAGCGCTACTACGGCAACGCCCGGAGCTTCTCCGACGATCAACTGCGGTCGGTGCTGAGGGACTTCAATCCGGGCTGGACGCACACCGACGTCACCGCCGCCGTCTACGCCGAGTCGGTCGGCTGGGATCCGGTGGCCCGCATGCAGCATCTGGATCTGTTCACCTGGCTGCGCGGTGACATCCTGGTCAAAGCGGACAAGATGACGATGGCGAACTCGCTTGAGTTGCGGGTGCCGTTCCTGGATCCGGAGGTCTTCGCGGTGGCCTCGAGGCTTCCGTACGACCAGAAGATCACCCGAACCACGACCAAGTACGCACTGCGCCGTGCCCTGGAGCCGATCGTGCCGCCGCACGTGCTCAACCGGGCGAAGTTGGGGTTCCCGGTGCCGATTCGGCACTGGCTGCGCTCCGGGGATCTGATGGACTGGGCCTACGAGATGATCGGCTCCTCCCACGCCGGTCATCTCATCGACCTGGCCGCCGTGCGAACGATGCTCGACGAGCACCGCGCCGGACCGGTCGATCACAGTCGCCGGCTATGGACGGTGCTGATCTTCCTGCTGTGGCACGCCGTCTTCGTCGATCGCACCGTGGTGCCGACGATCGGCGAACCGCAGTATCCGGTGCAGCTGTGACCGCTGCGTCCGGGTCTGCCGGGCCGGGACCGGGCTAACTGATCCCCGCCCCCAGCACGGCGGTGATGTCGGCGGCGGCCTCCGGCCCGTAGGCGTCGGCCAAGCGCTCGGCCGCGGCGGTGCGGTCCCAGGTCCAGTTCTGCGTGCCGGTGGTCTCCAACACGAGCACCGCCACCAACGAGCCCAACTGCGCCGAGCGCTCCAAGTTCAGCCCGGCCGACCGACCGGTCAGGAAACCCGCCCGGAAAGCGTCACCGACGCCGGTGGGGTCGACCTGAGCGGTTTCCGGCACGACGCCGACGTGCACCTTGGTGCCGTCCGGACTGACCAGATCCACCCCGTCAGCACCGAGCGTCGTGACGCGCAGACCGACCTGCGTGAGCACGTCGGCTTCGGTCCAGCCGGTCTTGGACAGCATCAGATCCCACTCGTAGTCATTGCTGAACAGGTAGGTCGCGCCGTCGACCAACCGGGTGATCTCCTGGCCACTCAATCGGGCCAACTGCTGGGACGGGTCGGCGGCGAACGACAACCCCAGGCGACGGCACTCGTCGGTGTGGGCGAACATCGCCTCTGGGTCGTTGGCGCCGACGATCACCAGGTCAGGGGCTCCGGACGTGTCGACGAGGTCGGCCAGCGAGATGTTCCGGGCCTGCGACATCGCTCCGGGGTAGAACGACGCGATCTGGGCCATGTCCACATCGGTGGTGCAGACGAATCTGGCGGTGTGCTGGGTGTCGGAGATCAGCACGTGATCGCAGTCCACCCCGGCCGCTTCAAGCCACTCGCGGTAGTCGGTGAAGTCCACCCCCGCGGCGCCGACCAGCAGCGGCCGGCCGCCCAGCACCCCGATGGCGTAGGCCATGTTCCCCGCCACCCCGCCGCGGTGAACCACCAGGTCATCGACCAGGAAGCTCAGCGACACCTTCTGCAGGTGCTCGGCGAGCAGTTGCTCGGAAAACCGCCCCGGAAACCGCATCAGGTGGTCGGTGGCAATGGATCCGGTCACCGCGATGGTCACGAAGCGTCCGCCCTTCATTCGCTGCTAGCCTGCGTAGTCGAGCCGACTATATGGCCCGCCGTCGCGGCGGGTCCCTCCCGGTGGCTTAATTCACCCGATCCGACGACCACCCCAGGAGAACAGCGATGGCCGGCCCCTATCCGCCGAACCGGCCGGTCGGCGCGGAAAGCCAGCCATATGCCGGGCAACCGGGCTACGCCGGGCCGCCCCAGCCCTACCCGTTCGGCTACCCCGGTCCGCTGCCGCCCCCCGTCGACTACACACCGCGGCGGCGGTCCATGCGGCCGCTGTGGTGGACCCTGGGGATCTTCGCGCTGGTGAGCGTATTGGTCGTCGCGGTGGTGCTGCTGTCCGGTGGCCGGAAAGCCGGCGGCGGATCCGGTGCGTTCACCGATGCCGGGGCCACCTCGGCGATACAGGGCTACCTCACAGCGCTGTCGGACGGCGACACCGAGACCGTCGCTCGCAACAACGCCTGCGGGATGTTCGACGCGGTCAGGGAACGCAAATCCGACCTGGCGCTGGCCCGCTTGGCCAGCGACGCGTTCCGCAAGCAGTTCAGTCAGGCCGACGTGACCTCGATCGACAAGATCGTGCTGTCATCCTCGTATCAGGCTCAGGTGCTCTTCACCATGCGGGTGGCACCCGCCGTCGGCTCTCGCAACGCCCGCGACCAACAGCAGGGTGTCGCACAGCTGCTGCGCCAGGACAACCAGTTGCTGGTCTGCTCGTACCTGCTGCGCACCACCGCCCAGTACTGACCGGGGCCGGGCCCAGTACTGAGCGGCCTACCGGTACTAGTTGAACGAGTCGCCGCAGGCGCAGGACCCGGTGGCGTTGGGGTTGTCGATCGTGAAGCCCTGCTTCTCGATGGTGTCGACGAAGTCGATCATCGCGCCCTGGACATAGGGAGCGCTCATCCGGTCGACGGTCAACGTGACCCCACCGAATTCGACGGTCAGATCCCCGTCCAGCGAGCGATCATCGAAGAACAGGTTGTAGCGCAACCCCGCGCAGCCGCCTGGCTGCACAGCGATGCGCAGCGCCAGATCGTCCCGGCCCTCCTGGTCCAGCAGTGCCTTGGCCTTCGCGGCGGCGGCATCGGTCAGGGCGACACCGTGAGCGGTCGTCTCGGCGCCCGCGTCGGTGGCGGTCGCAGTGGCCGACTCGTCGGATACAGCCATGTGGTCTCCTCGTGCGCAATCTCGCGATTCAGGGCCCAATCGACCCCTACTGCGCAACGGTACCCGCTGCGGGGGTTATTCCCGCGCCAGTCGTGCCGCCGTAACCTCGGCCAAGCCGGCCAGTTGCGCGGCCGCGTCATCGATGGACCGCCGCACTGAACCGGCGTGGTCGGCGACGGCGTAGGCCTCGGCTATCCCGGCTGCGCGCAGTTCGGCGGGGGTCAGCGTCACCTGGCCGGCGAGGACGAGCACCGGAACGCCGGCGGCCCGCCCAAGACCGGCCAAGGTACCGACCACCTTGCCGTGCAGCGACTGCCCGTCGAGCCGTCCCTCCCCCGTCACGATCACCTGCGCCGCGGCTATGTCCTCGGCGAGGCCGGTGTGCCCGGCGACAACGGCCGCGCCGGACTCCCGGAGCCCGCCCAGCGCCAGCAACGCCGCCCCCAACCCGCCGGCCGCGCCCGCGCCCGGGCGTGATCGCACGGTGCGGCCGGTTGCCGCCTCCAGGTCATCGGCCCACACACCCATCCGCTGCTCGAGAAGCTCGACGGTGGGTACGTCAGCACCCTTCTGAGGGCCGAATACCCGGGCGGCGCCGGTCGGCCCCAGCAGCGGATGTTCGACGTCGGTGGCCGCGATCAGACGAATCCGGGCCGTCCGGCCGAGCGCTGCGGCCGGGCCGCCGAGTGCGTCGACCATGCCCCGGCCGCCGTCGGTGCAGCAGCTTCCGCCGAGACCCACGACGACCGAGCGAGCATCGTGCTGCAGCGCAACGTCAATCAGTTCCCCGACTCCGCGGCTGTGCGCGGCCATGGCCGTGCGGGGGGTCGGCGGGCCGTCGAGCAGGGCCAGCCCGCAGGCCTGGGCGGATTCGATGTACGCGGTGGCGTTCTGCGGATCGAGAATCCACTCCGCATCGACGTGGCCACCGCCCGAGCCCGTCAACGGGCCGCTCACCCGATTGCGGTGCAGGCGCATGCGGGGCGCCCTGCTCATCAGCACGTCGACGAACCCGGGACCCCCGTCGGACTGAGGCGCCGGGATGAGTTCATCACCGGGCCGGGCGCGGCCCCATCCGACCGAGATGGCCCGCACCGCTTCCAGCGCCGTCAACGTGTCGCCGAAGCAGTCCGGGGCGATCAACACCCGCATGCTGGGCACAGTAACCTGGCAGGCGTGAAGCTGCTGGGCCGCAAGAATCTGGGCCGCAAGAACGACGACACCGACCCTACGTCGCAGGCCGACTCCGATCCCGGTGCCGATCCGGCGCCCGCCCATCCGGCTCCCTCAGGCACCACCCCTCCCAAAGGCAGGCCGACGCCCAAGCGCGATGCCAAGCGGCGCGGACCGGTGGCACCCGCCCCGATGACCGCCGCCGAGGCCCGCAAACGCCGCAAGGAGATGCGCGCCACGCTCAGCAAAGAGGAGCGCAAGGAGCAGAAGCGCAAGGAGCGTGCCGTACTGACCCAGCGCCGGGAACGGATGATGTCCGGCGAGGAGGCCTACCTGCTGCCGCGCGACCAGGGACCCGTTCGCCGCTACGCCCGTGACATCGTCGACTCCCGGCGTAACTTCCTCGGGCTGTTCATGCCGTCGGCGATTTTCATGATCTTCGCGATGATGGCCCTGCCCCAGATTCAGTACTACGTCTCCCCGATGATGCTGCTGTGGATGGTGGTGATGACCGCCGACGCCCTGCTCATCTCCCGAAGGGTCAACCGGGCGGTCGAGGCGAAGTTCCCGGACAACACCGAATCACGCTTCAAGCTCGGCCTCTACGCGGCCGGCCGAGCCTCGCAAATTCGCCGGATGCGGATTCCCCGGCCGCAGGTCTCGCCCGGCGCCAAGGTCGACTGATCGCTGGCGTGCGCACTCTGGTGCTCGGGGGCGTGAGCTCCGGCAAGTCCTCGTGGGCCGAGTCGGCCTTGGCCGGCAGCATCGGAGTTCGCTACGTGGCCACCGGACCGGGCACCGACACCGACCCGTCGTGGGCGACGCGGCTCGCCGAACACCGCCGCCGTCGACCGCCGGACTGGACGACGGTCGAGACGGCCGATGTGGCAGGTGAACTGCGCGCAGTCCCGGCCGCGCCGACCCTGGTCGACGACCTCGGCGGCTGGCTGACCGCACTGTTGGACCGCTGCGGTTGGGACAGCTCGCCGGTGAGCCCCGCCGCGGATGACCTGGCCGACGCGGTCGGCGCCTTTCCGGCGCCGCTGGTTCTGGTGAGCCCGGAGGTCGGGCTGTCGGTGGTTCCCGCCACCTCGGCGGGCCGCCGGTTCGCCGACGAACTGGGCCGAGTCAATCAAAGGATCGCCGCGGTATGCGACCAGGTGGTGTTGGTGGTGGCGGGCCAGCCGATGCAGGTGAAGGGCTGATGTCCTTCACCGAGGTACCGGCACTGGATGGACGGGCCGCAGCGGCCGCGCGCCGCCGACAGGATCTGCTGACCAAGCCCGCCGGCGCGCTGGGCCGCCTGGAAGATCTCTCGGTATGGCTATCCGCCTGTCAAGGCCATTGTCCGCCAAGGCAATTCGAGCGCGCCCGGGTGGTGGTGTTCGCCGGCGACCACGGCGTGGCCGCCGCCGGGGTTTCCGCATACCCGGGTGAGGTCACCGCTCAGATGCTGGCCACCATCGCCGCCGGCGGAGCGGCGATCAACATCCTGGCCGAGCAGGCGGGGGCCACGGTTCGGGTCGTGGACATGGCGGTGGACTGCGACGGGGAGCACACCGGTATCGCCGCCCACAAGGTTCGCCGCTCCAGCGGCAACATCGCGGTGCAGGATGCGATGACGCGCGAGGAGGCCGCCGCCGCGGTCGAGGCCGGCCGACTGATCGCCGACGAGGAAATCGACTCCGGCGCGGACCTGCTGATCGCCGGTGACATGGGAATCGGGAACACCACTGCGGCAACGACACTGGTGGCCGCCGTGACCGGTCTGGAGCCGGTTGCGGTGGTCGGCCGCGGGACCGGCATCGACGACGCGGGCTGGTCGCGTAAGACCGCCGCCGTCCGCGACGCGCTCTACCGGGCCCGGCCGGTGCGCTCGGATCCCGTCGCGCTGCTGGCTACCTGCGCCGGCGCCGACCTCGCGGCCATGGCCGGGTTCTGCGCGCAGGCGGCGGTGCGCCGGACGCCGGTGCTGCTCGACGGTCTGGTGGTCACAGCAGCGGCGCTGATCGCCGAGCGACTGGCGCCGGGCGCGCGGAAGTGGTGGCAGGCGGGGCACCGATCCCCCGAACCCGCCCACACACCGGCTTTGGCCGAATTGGGGCTGGAACCCGTCATCGACCTAGGCCTGCGACTGGGCGAGGGTACCGGCGCGGCGGTGGCGCTGCCGGTGCTGCGCGCGGCGGTGGCAACCCTGGCCGAGATGGCGACCTTCCCGGAGGCTGGGGTGTCCGGGCCGGGGATGCGGTGACCGGCGCGCTACGAAGCGCACTCGCGTTCGGCACCGTGCTGCCGGCCGGCCGGGACTGTCGGGTGGACGGCCGGACCGTCACGGCGCTGCCGGTGGCCGGGTTGGCTCTCGGCGCGGTGGCGGGCGGAGTGTTGTGCGCGGGCAACTGGCTTTTCGGATCGCACAGCCTGCTGGCCGGCCTGCTGACCGTCGCCACCCTGTTGCTTCTCACCCGCGGTCTGCACCTCGACGGCCTGGCAGACACCGCCGACGGCCTCGGCTGCTACGGCCCGGCCGACCGGGCGCTGGCGGTGATGCGGGACGGCGCCGCGGGCCCGTTCGGGGTGGCCGCCATCGTGGTGATCGTGTCGACTCAGGCCGCCGGGTTCGCCGCACTACCGACCGGGGTGGCGGGTGTCGCGGCTGTGCTGACTGCCGTGGCGACCGGGCGGGTGGCGGCGGTGATGGCAGCCCGCCGGGGGGTGCCGGCCGCACCGGGCAGCACGCTGGGTGCGCTGGTGGCCGGCACGCAGTCGTGGTTCGTGCTGATCGGCTGGACTGCTGCGGTGGCCGGGCTGTCGATGTTGGCCGCCCCGCGGATATGGCAGGGTCCCCTGGTTGTCGCGGGGGCACTGCTCGCGGCGGTGGGACTGGTGGCGCACTGTGTGCGACGGTTCGGCGGGGTCACCGGGGACGTCATCGGGGCGGCCGTCGAACTGGCCACCACCCTGGCTGTGGTGGGTCTGGCGATTCGGCCTTGAACACCACCCGCGCAGCGTCAGCGGAGCCGGGTCATCTGGCAAGCCCGCGCAGCGTCAGCGGAGCCGGGTCATCCGGCCACCCGCGCAGCGTCAGCGGAGCCGGGTCATCCATTCGTGCGTATCGGCGAACGTCCCGCGCTGGATTCCGGTGAGGGTGTCGCGCAACGCCATCGTCACCTCGCCCGGTGTGCCGTCCCCGACGGTGAACTCCCCCTCGCCGTACTTGACGTGCGCCACCGGGGTGATGACGGCCGCGGTGCCGCAGGCGAACACCTCGGTGATCTCACCGCTGGCCACCCCTTTGCGCCACTCATCGACGTCGATCTTGCGTTCCTCCACCGCGAAGCCGGCGTCGCCGGCCAACTGCAGCAGCGAGTCCCGGGTGATACCCGGTAGCAGCGAACCACTCAGTTCCGGGGTGACCAGGCGCGCCGAACCGCCGCTGCCGAGGACGAAGAACAGGTTCATCCCGCCCATTTCCTCGACATAGCGCCGTTCGATGGCGTCGAGCCACACGACCTGATCGCAACCGTGGCCGGCGGCTTCAGCCTGCGCCAGCAACGAGGCCGCGTAGTTGCCACCGAACTTCGCCGCACCCGTACCACCCGGGCTGGCCCGGACGTACTCGGTGGAGAGCCAGACGCTGACCGGTTTGATACCGCCCTTGAAATAGGCACCGGCCGGTGAGGCGATCACCAGGTAGCGGTACTGCGACGAGGGGCGCACGCCGAGGCCCGGTTCGGTGGCGATGATGAATGGCCGCAGATAGAGCGACTGCTCCCCTCCGGCGGCCGGCACCCACTCGTGGTCCACGGCGATCAGCTGGCGCAGCGACTCGATGAACAGCTCATCGGGCAGTTCCGGGATGGCCAGCCGACGCGCCGACGCCCGCAGGCGGGCGGCGTTGGCCTCGGGCCGGAACGACACGATGGAGCCGTCCGCCCACCGGTACGCCTTGAGTCCCTCGAAGATCTCCTGCGCGTAGTGCAGGACGATGGCCGACGGGTCCAGCTCGATGGGTCCGTACGGCACCACCTGCGCGTCATGCCAGCCACGCTCGTCGGTGTAGAGCAGCGACACCATGTGGTCGGTGTAGTAGCGGCCGAACCCGGGGTCGGACAGGATGGCGGCCCGCTGCTGATCGGTGGCCGGCTGCGCATTGTGCTGAATGACGAAGGGCTGAATGACGAAAGGCTGAACGGCGGTGGGCTGCTCGGCGAGGGTCGGCGGGGCGTGGAGCATGCGGTGATTCTATAACCGTCGCTAGCGGGTCTTGACGTCGACGAACGGCGGCTTGACCACGTCACACTCCAGTGCGCGCCCGCGCACGTCGACGTCGAGCCGCTCCCCGTCGGCCACCCCGGCGGCGGTGTCGAGCAGCGCCAGGGCGATCCCGGTGTTCAGGGTCGGGGAGAACGTCCCGGAGGTCACCACACCCACCGGGTCGGATCCACGCACCACGGTCATACCGGCCCTGGGCACCCCGCGACCGACCGCCCTGAGCCCGCGCAGCACCCGGCGCGGGCCGGCCTGCTTCTCGGCGAGCAGGGCCTCCCGACCCCAGAACGACTCCTTACCGAACCCGACAGCCCAGCCGCAACGGGCCTGCAGTGGCGAGATGTCCAGGGACAGTTCATGTCCGTGCAGCGGGTAACCCATCTCAGTACGCAGGGTGTCCCGCGCCCCGAGTCCGGCCAGCTGTCCGCCGTGTGCAAGGACCTGTTCGGCCAGTGCGTCGAATACCACCGCGGCAGCATCCCAGGGCGGCAGCAGTTCGTAGCCGTGCTCACCGGTGTAGCCGGTACGACAGATCCGCACCTCAACGCCGGCGTAGGCGGCGTCGACGAAGCTCATATAAGCCATCTCGGTGGGCAGGCCCAACGCGGACAACACCTCTGCCGAACGCGGTCCCTGAACGGCGAGCACCGCGAACGAGCGATGCTGGTCGGTCACCACGATGTTCGGGGGCGCAGCATCCGCCAGTGCGGCGACCACCGCGGCGGTGTTCGCGGCGTTGGGAACCAGGAAGATCTCGTCGTCGTCGACGTAGTAGGCGATCAGGTCGTCGATCACGCCCCCGCCATCCGTGCAGCACAGCGTGTACTGGGCTTGCCCGGGCCCGATCCGGCGCAGATCGTTCGTCATTGCGGAGTTGACGAAGTCGACCGCTCCGGGACCGGCGAACAGCGCCTTGCCCAAGTGGCTGACATCGAGGAGTCCGACCGACTGCCGGGTCGACGTGTGCTCACCGACCGTCCCGGCGTACGACACCGGCATCAGCCAGCCTCCGAATGGGGCGAAGGTGGCGCCATGGTCGCGGTGACGACCTTCCAGCGGCCCGTGCAACAGCTCTGATTCACCCGTCAGTTCACCAGTCACGAGGCCCAACCCTAGACCCGCGCGCACTAGTGTCAGCCCGGTGAGCACCCAACCCGGATACCAGGCCCCTACCGTCACCGTCGCCACCGCACTACCCAAACGCGGGGTGTCGACAGCGGTTCTGATCGTGCCGGTGATCGCCGGCGACGGCGGCGATCCCACGGTGGTCGCCGATGCGTTCCTCACCCCGGAGTCGGTCGGCGCGATCGAGGCGGCGCTGTCGGCGGTGGGCGCGAAGGGCACCGCCGAGCAGGTGAACAGGCTGCACGTTCCCGCACTACCGGTGGCCAGCGTGCTCGCTGTAGGAGTGGGCCCGGCCCGCGACGAATGGCCGTCGGAGACCATCCGCCGGGCGGCCGGGGTTGCCGCGCGCGCCCTGAGCGGGGTGGAGTCGGTGATCACCACACTGTCGGAGCTTCATCTGGAGGCCGCCGTCGAAGGTCTGATCCTGGGCGGCTACCAGATGCACGAGTTCCGAAGCCCCAAGACCGCTCCGAAAGAAGCGGCGCTGACGGCTGTCACGGCACTGAGCACAGCGGCGGGGGCAAAGGCCAAGGCGGCCAAGGCCGTGGCGGTCGCCGAGGCGGTGGCCACCGCCCGAGATCTGGTGAACACCCCGCCCAGTCACCTTCATCCCGACGAATTCGCCAGGCGGGCAAAGGATCTGGGATCCGCCGCTGGGCTGGCCGTGGAGATTCTGGACGAGAAGGCGCTGGCCAAGGCCGGGTACGGCGGCATCATCGGGGTCGGAAAGGGCTCGGCGAATCCGCCGCGACTGGTCCGGTTGACCTACCGCGGCGCCAAGAACGCCAAGGGGCGCAAGGGGACCGCCCCGGTCGTGGCCCTGATCGGCAAGGGCATCACCTTCGACACCGGCGGCATCTCCATCAAGCCGGCCGCGTCCATGCATCACATGACATCCGATATGGCCGGCGCCGCGGCGGTCATCGCCACCGTCGTGCTCGCCGCCCGGTTGCAGTTGCCCCTGGACGTCATCGCCACCGTGCCGATGGCCGAGAACATGCCGTCGGCCACCGCACAACGCCCCGGTGACGTGCTCACCCAGTACGGCGGCACCACCGTCGAAGTTCTCAACACCGACGCCGAGGGCCGCCTGATCCTGGCCGACGCGATCGTGCGGGCCTGCGAGGACTCCCCGGACTATCTGATCGAGACCTCCACCCTGACCGGCGCGCAGACCATCGCTCTGGGTGCCCGGATTCCCGGGGTGATGGGCAGCGACGAGTTCCGCGACCGGGTCGCCGCACTGTCCCAGGCTGTCGGCGAGAACGGTTGGCCCATGCCGCTTCCCGACGAACTGAAGGACGATCTGAAATCCACGGTGGCCGATCTGGCCAACATCAGTGGGCAGCGCTTCGCCGGAATGCTGGTGGCCGGGGTGTTCCTGCGCGAGTTCGTCGCCGAGGGTGTGCAGTGGGTCCATCTCGACATCGCCGGGCCGTCCTACAACACCGGGGGACCGTGGGGCTACACCGGAAAGGGCGGGACCGGGGTGCCGGTGCGCACACTGCTCGCGACCCTGGAGGACATCGCCGCGAACGGGTGATCCGGGCGTCACAACCCCTCGGCTACAGCACCTTCCCACGCGCGGTGCTCCGCAGGACCTGCGGCAGCACCCGGGCCGTGCCGTAGAGCAGATGCGCCTCCGGGGTGACCGGACGGATCGCGGTGTTGGCGCGTACTGCGGACAGGATCGCCGCCGCGACCTTGTCCGGGCCGTAGCGGCGCAGTTCGAACATCCGTTGCAGCTGGGCACGACGGCTCGCGACGACCGGTTCCTGGCCGGCCGGCGCGTGCATCGGGGTCGCCGAGATGATGTTGGTGTTGATCACACCGGGGCAGATCGTCGTCAACCCCACTCCCGCGGCGTCGAGTTCCGCCCGCAGGCAGTCGGAGAACATGTACACCGCCGCTTTGGACGTGCAGTAGGCGCTCAGCGAGCTCAGCGGCGCGTAGGCGGCCATCGAGGCGACATTGACGATATGCCCGCCGGTGCCCCGCTGCACCAGGCGGTGGGCGAAGGAGCGACAGCCGTTGACCACTCCCCCGAGGTTGACCTCCAACACCCGGTCGAACTGCTCGGCCGGGGTGTCCAGGAACGCCCCGGCGACCCCGATCCCGGCATTGTTCACCACGATGTCGGGCACACCGTGGGCGGCGCACACCTGTTCGGCGAAGCGCTCCACAGCGTCGGCATCGGCGACATCGACGAGATACGAGTGCGCGACGCCACCGCGGCCGGTGATCGTCGTGACGGTCGATTTCAGCCCGACCTCGTCGACATCGCAGACCACCAGCTCGGCGCCCTCGGCCGCGAACGCTGACGCGGTGGCCCGGCCGATACCGCTGCCGGCGCCGGTGACGACTACCAGATTGTCGCCGAACGGCTTTCGGGGGCGGCCGATCTCGGCACGCAGCAATGCCCGGGCCGCCGGAGCGCCGCGCAGATGGTCGACCAGTTCGCTGACGGCGCTGGCCACCACCTGCGGATGCGACATCGGCAGCCAATGCCCCGATCGGATGTCGCGGCGCCACAGCCGCGACACCCAGCGCGGCGTGTCGTCGTAGACATAGGGCCGCACGAACGGGTCATCGGTGTTGACCAGTAACTGCACCGGCACGTCCACGAAACGGTCCCGGGCCGGGCTGGCCAGGGCCTGTAGGAAGTTGGCGCGATAGATCTTCAGCCCGTTGCCGGCGTCGGCGACGAATGTCGGGCCCTGATGCCGCTGCTCCGGAGACAGACCGGCGGTGATGAAGCGCCGCCCGATCATGCCCGCCAGGATGCTGCGCATCGCCAGCGGAGCCAGCACCGGAATGCAGAAGAACACCATGTAGCTGAAATGCAGGGTTTGGGCCAGCGCCCGATAGAACCGGCGCGGACGGTACGGGCGGGCCAGGCCGTCCCGGATGTAGCGGCTCAGATGCTTCGGGTCCGGACCGGAGATCGAGGTGTAGGAGGCCACCCGGTCAACCGCCTCGGGACGGCTCACGTACTCCCACAGGGTCGCCGCCCCCCAGTCGTGGCCCACCGCGTGCACCAGCTCGCCCGGGCTCAGGGCAGCGATCACCGCGTCGAAGTCGTCGGCAAGCCTGGAAATGCCGTAGGACTCGACCGTCGGCGGGACGTCCGACGCGCCCGCGCCCCGGCTGTCGTAGCGAATGACGCGGTGCGATTCGGCCAGCAGCGCGACCACCCCGTCCCACAGGACGTGGCTGTCGGGCCAGCCGTGTACCAGGACGACGGTGGGGCCATCGGGGTCGCCGTCCTCGTAGACGGCGAGCCGGGTTCCGTCGTAGGCGTCCACATAACGCGTCGGGGTCACGCGCCCGACCCTGCCGCTGCCGGGCGGCACCGTCAAGAACCGGCTCGTTTCGCCTGATACCTCACCTGATTCCGAGGGGCGCGCCAACCAATGACAGGATGGGAACACCGGCCCTGTGGTAACCCTTTGTGGTACGGCTGGGCCGAAGCGCCGCAGTCGGTGATCAACACGACGTTCGAGGGAGTACACATGGCCGTGTCCGTCCAGATGCCCGCACTTGGGGAGAGCGTCACGGAGGGCACGGTCACCCGTTGGCTCAAACAGGAGGGCGACACCGTCCAGGAGGACGAGCCGCTGCTGGAGGTGTCCACCGACAAGGTGGACACCGAGATCCCCTCGCCGGCGTCGGGGGTCCTGACGAAAATCGTCGCCCACGAGGACGACACGGTGGCCGTCGGTGGTGAACTGGCCGTGATCGGTGAGGCCGGCGAGGCCGCCGCACCGGCGGCGGCACCCGCCCCCGCCGCTGCGGCGCCCGCACCGGTAGAGCCCCAGCAGCCGGCCCCGACGCCACCTGCACCTGCACCGTCCGCACAGCCCGCCGGCGACGCCACGCCGGTGCTGATGCCGACGTTGGGAGAATCGGTGACCGAGGGCACCGTGACCCGCTGGTTGAAGAAGGTTGGCGACTCGGTAGCGGTGGACGAACCGCTGGTCGAGGTGTCCACCGACAAGGTCGACACCGAGATCCCCTCCCCGGTGGCCGGCATCCTGCTGTCGATCACCGCTGAGGAGGACGCGACGGTCGCCATCGGCGGCGAGTTGGCCCGGATCGGGGCTGCGGGCTCCGCCCCGGCAGCACCCGCCACGCCACCCCCCGCTCCGGCACCGGCGGCGGCACCCCCCGCTCCGGCACCCGAGCCGGCCCC
>JAUPLT010000320.1 GCA_030836785.1 Actinomycetota bacterium | reverse complement strand
GCGAAGGCCCTGTCCGCGTAGCGGGCAGGGCCTTCGTCTGCAGGGTGGCGGCGTCGTCGGTGTGGTGACGTCGCACGGTCAGTGATTCAGTCGTGGCCTGTTTCGGTGACGGCGATGCGGGCGGCTTTCTCGTCGACGATCGCTGATTTCGCGGCGAAGGCGGCGGTCAGGGCGTGCACGGCGAGGTTGTTGACCGCTCGGGGGTAGCCGCGGGCGGCGTTGTGGATCAGGGTGATCGCGTCGTCGGAGAAAAGGGTGTCGGTGCGCCCGGCGATCTTGGCGTGATGGGCGATGTAGTCGGCGGTGTCGGGCGGGTCCATGCCGGCGATGGCGTAGCGCATGGCGATGCGCTGATCCAGTGCCGCCAAGACACCCAAGCGGAGGCGGTGGCGCAGGGTGGGTTGCCCGACGAGCAGGGCGGCGAAGGGGGATCCGGAGTCCATGTCGTGGTTGGTGAGCATGCGGATGGCTTCCATTTGGGCGTTGTCGAGCAGGTGGGCTTCGTCGATGACCACGACCGGGGTGCGGCCGCGTTCGGCGTGCTCGGCGGCCAGGGCCTCAGCGGCTTGCGGGGCCAGGGTGGCGGTGTAGAAGCTGGGCACCCGCCCGAGGGTGCTGACGATGTGGTGGAGCATGCCGCGGACCCCGACGGAGGGGTTGGGCAGGTAGATGATGACGTGGCGGGCCGGATCCAGGGCGGCGGTCGCCGCCCGGATCGCCACGGTCTTGCCGGCACCGACTTCACCGGTGATGACCCCGATGGCGTGCTGATCGACACACCAGGAGATCCGGGCCACGGCTTCGCTGTGGCCGGGGTGGCGGTGCAGCATGGCTGGGGCCAGGCCACGGCCGAAGGGCATCCGGGTGAAGCCGTATTCTCTGAACTACTCAGGTGGGGTTGGCGATCCGTCGAGATGGCTCAGGATTTGTGCGCGAGAGTGGGGGTTGGCAGGTCGGCTCGCATGCGGGTCCGTTTGTCGATTTGGGAGAGCTTCGCTTCGGCTGCGGCGAGGCTGATTTGCAGGCCTTCGAGTTCGCCGAGCCAGCCCTCTCGTTCGGCTTCGGCGATGCGGGCTGTGAGGTTGTCGCGGATCTCGGCCAGCCGGTCGCGCTGCGCCGGGTCCGGCCAGAGCACAGCGCAACGAACACAGGCATGTTCATGAATGCAGGGGGATCCGAAGGCTCGGCCACAGGTGCCGATGGAGACCTTGCGTCGCTCGAAATGGCCGAGGAATTGCTGCCATTCGTCGTCGGTGGGGACGCGGTATTCCTCGGTGGGGCGCAGGGCGCGGCGGCGGGCGAGGAACGCCAGGTGGGCCTTGATCGCCTCGTCGGGATAGACGGCCTTGTAGCCCATGGTGACGTTGATGTCGCGGTGTCCGGCGATGACCTGGGCGATGTGTGGCGGTAGCCCGTTGAGGACGGCGTCGGTGATGAACAGCCTGCGGAAGTCGTGCGGTGTGAAGTGCAATGGTGCGCCCGTGGCCGGTTCGGGTGGTCCGGTGTGCTGGAGAGCGGTGCCGAGGATTTGGCGCACCGCGTCCCGGGTGATCGCCCGGTTCTCGCCGTGGATGCGTCGCTGGAACAGCAGAGGCGCGGGCTGGGTCCACTGGCATTCGTGCGGATCGTAGGCCGATACGAGCGGGATAGCGCCGGAGCGTTGTCGAATGCGGCCGATGATGGCAGACAGGACATCGGCCAGCTCCGGGCTGACCAGCAACACGCGCTCGGCGTCGGTCTTGGAGGGGAGGATCTGTAGCAGTGGGACGATCTCGCCGGTGTTTGGCAGCCGGTACTGGATGAGGCTGTGGTGCGACAGTTCGAGGAGCTCCTCGATACGGATTCCGGTCGCGGCGAGCACTTCCACGATCGCATACGCCCAGAACGCGTGGTCCTCTTCGAGGGTGAGGTCGCGTCGGTGTCCGGTCGCTGGGTCTTGGGCCCAGACCTTGTCGGTGCGAGTGTGAGGGGTCTTCGCGCGTGTCAGGGTGTACCCGGCCGCGGTGAGGGTCTCGCCGGGTCGTGCCCGGCCGACAGCGGTGAGTAGTTGCGCGGTCTCTTGTCGGCGGCGGTTGACACCAGCGCGCAGGGCGGGCAGGACGGGCAGCCGTTCGCGGGTGCGCGCATCCATACGGGACTTGCGCTGCCGCTTGACTTTTCGTCGGTTGATCTCTTCCTCGCCGACCGGGCAGGGCGCCACCCATCGGGCCCAGCGGGAGGGGTCCTCGACAGCCCAGTGCGCGAGGTCGAGATAGAACGCGCGGACCGGGGTGAGTGTCTCGCGGTAGTTGATCCTCGGGGCGGCGATCGTGGTCCTGGCACCGTCGTCGGAGCGGACGGTGACCGCTTTGGTGCGCAGCCGCTGCTTCCAGGCGTCGGCAGCATCGGCGCTCAGGTGCAGGCTGTCGATGCCGGGATGATGCTGTTCGAGGTCGGACCAGAACCGTTTGCCCAGGTAAAAGGCCAGCGATTCGAGGCTGGTGTAGTCCAGGGCGGGTTGGCGTTCACACAGGTAGTTCACGAGCAGATCGCGCACCGGGCGGCAGGTCAGGCGGTAGCGGTCGATCAGTTCTTCCGGTGTGCGTTGCCCGTAGGCGGCGCGCAGCTCGTGCAGGGTGGCCGGTGCGGTGTCGCCGAAGATCCCCGCGCGATGCAGGATTCGGTAGAACGCCCCGGTGCCGCTGCCGCGTTTGGTGTGGACATCGCGCTCGGTGTCGATCAGCTCGAGGACGTCGCCGATGGTGATGTCTGCGAGCGTCCCGCCTTTGGCGGCGAGGATGATGGCGCTGCGGTGCATGATCGACTTCGCGATCGGGGCGGGGACGTCGGGGTCTGCGTCGCACAACCGACGCAGCCGATCGAATCCTTCGGCGTCCCGGCCGGCCGACATGGCCCGAACCAGGGTGCCCCGCCCGGTCGCGCCCGTGACCAGCCACCTTGTGGATGGGCGGATCACATCGGCGGCGATTGTCACCGCCACTGCGCGCGATAGCGCCGCCGACCGCCAGGGCGCGCCAACCTGGTGTGCGCGCAGCCAGTCCGCCGCCACCGGTCGCCAGGCGCAGCCGGCCGCTTCAGCGCCGCTCGCGGTCCATTGCTGCTGCCAGGTGTCGCCGGGCTGATCGGCCAGCCAGTCCAGCATCAGCCGCACCCCTTCGGCCCGGAGCCGCTGGCTGTCGGGCTTGTCCAGGACGAATGGGGGCGAGGTTAACCTCTGCTCCACCACACTGCGTGGCTGTTGGGTCCGCGGCCAGGATGCAGCGGCCGCACGCGCGGGAAACCGGGTGCGTGCCGCCTGATGGGCGTCGAGCCGCTGAGGTGCGGTGGTGATCAGCCCGGTTGTCATCGGGTGTCGGTTCCGAACAGCACTGCCAGCGATTCGGGCCGGTAGCCCGGAGCCACCGCCGCAGGCGAGCGGCCGGCGGCCCGCCGGGTTTGTTCGGCGTGGTGGGCCAGCAATCGCCGGATGACATCCTCTTGGCGGGGCGTGGTGTAGATCTGCGTGGTAGTCAGCTGTGCGTGCCCGAGCACGAGTTGCACGTCGGTCAGCGGCAGCGCCGGGTCTTCGGCCATCCGGTAGGCGGCAGTGTGCCGCAGGGCGTGCAGCGTCGCGGTCCCACCCGCCCGCGCAACCGTGCGTTCGAACATGCGGTGTGCGGCGTGATAGGTCAACGGCCGCAACGGCATCCTCGAAGTCCACCACAGCGGTTGGCGCTTGCCCGATGGGATCGTCCTACCCATCTCCACTTGGTAGAGCCGCAACCAGACGAATGCGTCGGGCGAGGCGGGCAACTCCTGTGTCGCCCGAGTTCCTTTACGAACTACCGTGATCAGCTGCCGGCCAGGGTCTACCCCACCCTGCGTCACCGACAGCAACTCTGATGCCCGCGCACCCGTTGAGACATAGAAGGCCACCAGCGCGCGATCCCGATGTGAAGGCAGCTTGGCGAATATCTCGTTGAACTTGCTGTCGGAGATCGCGCGCGGGATACGGGAGGGCACCTTCGGCCGATACAGACCCTGACGTGTGTTGCGGTAGGGCTCCATCGGGTTGTGGTGTGCATGGGCACGGCCTGCACCCCTTGACCGATCCAATGGGAACGGGTTCACGATCGGCCCGTCGCCGAGGCCGAGGTGGAAGTCGTAGAAGCAGCGCAACACGGTCTCCGAATGCGCCCGCACGGACGCGGCATACGGTTGCACCTTCGGGCGGGGCGGCGCCGACCGGTCGAGGTGTCGCCAGTGCGGCCGCGAGGGCTGACCCGCCAGCAACATCCATCGCGAGAACTCGCGTGCCTCAACCCGGGTAGCGCGGTCCCAGGCGATACCGATCGCCCACAGGAACCGAAACCACCGCAGCAGATCCAGACCGTACGAGCGGATCGTCGCCGCAGACCGTCCCGCCGCCTGCAGATCCCGGAAATACGCCGAGACCACCTCCACCGGGTCGCCATTCGGGTCGAGTAGTCGAAACGGCAACCACCGATCCGGCGTCGACTGCACAGACCCGACCAACGGCACCGTCAGGCCCTCCAGATCCCACGATCCATCGCCTTCGGTCATCAGCGGACCATAACGAGGAAACCCGCTTCTACCCGCCAACCTGGGAAGACGTGTGTCGTAGTTCAGTCAATAGGTAATACTGTTGCAGCCGTTGAATACTCACGCCGACACCTCGTTGTCTCCGTCGAGGTCGTCGATGCTCAGCTGGCCCGGGACCTGGCCGTCGCCGGCCTCGGCCGGGGTGGTGAACAGGGCGTCGTAGCCGATGCGCCGGTC
>JAUPLT010000319.1 GCA_030836785.1 Actinomycetota bacterium | reverse complement strand
TGACCGTGTCCACGGCAGCCCGCTCGGTCAACGTCGCCGGACAGCCGGTCGGCCTGACCAACCGGGAGTTCGACCTCTTGGTCTTCTTCCTCACCCACACCGACGTCGTCTTCTCCCGCGAGGAACTGCTCAAGCGGGTGTGGAACTGGGACTTCGGGGACCTGTCCACGGTCACCGTGCACGTCAAGCGGCTGCGGTCCAAACTCGGCGACCACCACCGCGTGCAAACCGTCTGGGGCCGTGGCTACCTGTGGCGCGGCGACGGCACCCACGGCGCGGCCGGCGACAGTACCCACGACGGCGACCAATGAGTGCCCAGACCCGGTGAGCGCCAGTGCCCGATGACCTGACCGGGGTCGCCCTGATGGCGCTCGGCGCCTCGTTGCCGGTGGTCCTCATCGGTGCGCTGGTGATCCGACTGGCGCGGTCCTGGTCGGTGACGGTGAGCATGGTGGCGCTCGTCCTCATCCCCACCCTGGCCACCTACGCGGGCGTGTTCTCGGCCAGCCGGTCGATGGTCCACCCGAGCTTCGGCGCGATCGCGGTGGTACTGGCCGTCGTCGCCGTGGTGACCCTTCCCGCCGCCGTGATGCTGGCCCGCTATCAGGGCCGAAGAGCGGTGTGGGAGCAGGAGATTCAGGATGCCGAACGAGCAGCCGAACAGTCCCGCCGACAGCTGGTCGCCTTCGTCAGCCACGATCTGCGCACCCCGCTGGCCGGAATCCGGGCACTGTCGGAGGCCATCGCCGATGGAGTGGTCACCGAGGACGAGGTGCGCGGTCAGGCGAAAATCATTGAGCAGGAAAGCATCCGGCTCTCGGAGATGGTCGACGATCTGTTCGAGATGGCCAAGATCAACGCCGGCGCGGTGACCGCACCCTACGAACGGGTCGCACTCGACGAGGTGGTCGACGACGTCCTCAACACCCATGGCATCGCCGCCGAAAGGGCCGGGGTAGCACTCGCGGCCGACGTCCCGCCCCGGCCGGTACGGGTGATCGGAAGTGACCGGGCGCTGGTGCGGGTGCTGTCCAACCTGGTCGGCAACGCGATCGCGCACACCCCGGCGGGTGGGCGGGTGTCACTGTCGATCGGACAGGACGCCGAGGGCGCCTGGGCACGGGTCGACGACACCGGGGTGGGCATCGACTCCGCCGACCTGCCCCGGGTGTTCGACGTCGCCTACCGCGGCTCCAATGACCGCGTGCCGAGACCGGACTCGTCGCTGCCCAGCGGCTCGGGCCTGGGCCTGGCGATCGCCGCGGGACTGGTACGCGCACACCGAGGTTCGCTCACCGCCCACAACCTGCCCCACGGCGCCCGCTTCGAGGTGCGGTTACCGCTGGCCGCGGACTGATCGTCGCTGCGATCTGCGCCGGCGAACCAGCCGGCTCAGTCCTCGAGCGTGCGGACCAACCGCTCGGCGGCGGCCACGTAGTCCTCGATGAACTCCAGCACCACCTCGCGGGCCGGCTTGATCTTGTTCATCAGACCCACCCCCTGGCCGACGAAATAGGTCGACAGCGCCTGGGCGCCCTCGTGCCCGTTCTGGGCGAGCTTGTCGATACGACGCAGGGCCGGCTCGGCGACCATCGCCTGCAGTGGCAACGGCAGCGGTTTGCGCCCACCGGGGTTTGGCGCCCACGCATCGGTCCAGTCCGAACGAAGCTGGCGCGACGGCTTTCCGGTGCGGCCCGCCGAACGAACCGTGTCACGCGACGAGGCCGCCAGCATCTTCTGCTTGGTGTGCGGCGCGGTCTCGGCCTCCTCGGTGGTCAGCCATACCGACCCGGTCCAGGCGCCGGCCGCGCCCATCGCGACACACGCCGCCATCTGCCGTCCGGTGACGATCCCGCCCGCCGCCAGCACCGGAATGTCCTTACCTCCCGGTACCTCCGAAATCGCCTCCAGCACTTCGGGAATGAGCACCAGCGTGCTGACCTCGCCACAGTGCCCGCCAGCCTCGGTGCCCTGCGCCACGATCAGGTCGACCCCGGCGTGAACCTGCTTGATGGCGTGTTCCTTCGCACCGACGAGTGCGGCTACCGGGATGCCCCGCTCCTTGCCGGCCTCGATCATGTAGTCCGGCGGTACCCCCAGGGCGTTGGCCATCATCCGGATCGGGTGGTTCAACGACACCTCCAGCAGGCTCTGCCCGGTATCGCCGGCCAGCGCGGAGGACGCGATCCGAACCTCCTCGATCTCGATGTCGTGGTCGGCGAGCAGCTGGTTGATGAAGTCCTTATGCTCGGCCGGGATTCGGTCCGACAACTGGGCGAACGTCAGCCCCTCGCCCTTGCCCTCGTACTTCGCGGGCACGATGATGTCGACGCCGTAGGGCTTTCCGTTGACGTGATCGTCGATCCAGGTCAGTTCCTGCTCGAGTTGATCGGGCCGGAAGGCCACCCCGCCCAGCACGCCGAACCCGCCGGCGTTGGTCACCGCGGCGACGACGTCACGGCAATGACTGAAAGCGAACAGCGGGAACTCGATACCGTAGGTGTCGCAGATCGGTGTCTTCACCCGCTTAGTATCGCGCGGCCCCGACAGGACGGGCCGACCGGTTCGGCGGCGTGCGACGATTGCGCCATGGCGACCGTCGGGCAGTGGATCGAAGGTGCCCGTCCGCGAACCCTTCCCAACGCCATTGCGCCGGTGCTGGCGGGGACCGGGGCGGCCGCCTGGTTGCACTCGGCGGTCTGGTGGAAGGCGCTGCTGGCCCTGGCGGTGTCGATCTCGCTGATCGTCGGGGTGAACTACGCCAACGACTACTCCGACGGTATCCGCGGCACCGATGACGACCGCGCCGGGCCGCTGCGCCTGGTGGGCTCGCGGCTGGCCGCGCCCCGAGCGGTGCTCACGGCGGCAGGAATGAGCCTGGCCCTGGCTGCGGTCGCCGGGGTGATCCTGGCACTGTCGAGCGCTCCGTGGCTGATCGCCGTCGGGGCCGCCTGCATCGCCGGCGCCTGGCTCTACACCGGGGGCTCCCGGCCGTACGGCTACGCCGGCTTCGGCGAAGTCGCGGTGTTCGTGTTCTTCGGGTTGGTCGCGGTGCTGGGCACCCAGTTCACCCAGGCGTCGCGTATCGACTGGGTGGGGGTCGTGCTGGCGGTGGCGACGGGGGCGCTGTCCTCGGCGGTGCTCGTCGCCAACAACCTTCGCGACATCCCCACCGACCGCACCGCCGGCAAGATCACCCTCGCGGTGCGACTCGGCGACGGCCGCACCCGGATGCTCTATCAGGGCATGCTGGTGACCGCCGGCGTGCTGACCCTGCTGCTCGCGTTCGCCACACCCTGGTGCGTCGTTGGGTTGGTGGCCGCTCCCCTGGCGGTGAAGGCGGCCGGCCCGGTGCGCGGCGGCGCCGGTGGGCGCGATCTCATCCCGGTGCTCCGGGACACCGGGCTGACCATGCTGGTGTGGTCCGCCGCGGTGGCCGCAGCGCTGGTCTTCGGAACGTAACTGCCCCGGGCCGTCATGCCCGGTCGGCGCAGAGTTACCGCTCGGGCTTATCCCCACGAAGTCGGGCCTGCAGTTGCTCACGGTCGGCCCGCCGGCGCTCATCGACCTCGGCGATACCCGCGGTGGCGCGCCGGCGCAGCGGGGCGAGCAGCCACATTCCCAGCGGCAGCGAGATCACGATCGCGAACAGCATGGCCACGATCAGCGGAAACTCGGTGATGCCGATCAGGTGCGCCGCGTAGAAGATCGCCGCCGTCAGCGCCACCACCAGAATCAGGCGCGCCAGCGTGTAGAGGACGACATCACGGAGCATGCGGCCGGTGTTCGGGGCGGGCTGGTTATCGGTCACGGCGCCGAGCCTACCGACGCGCGTATATTCGGGAGCAGGAGGTTTCCCGTGCTCTACCTGCTTCTGCTTCTGACCGTTGTGGCGCTGGCGTACGTCGGGTTCCGCGCGATCCGGGCCCAGTCCACCAAACCGCCCACCCGGGTGATCGGCCCCGATGACGACCCGGAGTTCCTCTGGAAACTCGGCCGCGGCGACAACAAGCCCAGCTGAACCCCATCGATCCGATGGGCTATCCGATGGACTAGCGCCGATCAGAATCTTGGGGGCCGATCAGTTGACCCCGGCGTACGAGTGCAGTCCGACGGTCACCAGGTTGATGAAGAACAGGTTGAACACCATCGCCACGAAGCCGGCGACGTTGATCCAGGCCGCCTTGCGGTCCCGCCATCCGGCGGTCGATCGGGCGTGCAGGTACGCGGCGTAAATCACCCACGCGATGAATGAGACCGTCTCCTTGGGGTCCCAGCCCCAATAGCGACCCCAGGCCTCCTCCGCCCAGATCGCCCCGAAGATGACGCCGAAGCCGAAGACCGGGAAGCCGAAGATCGTGGTGCGGTAGGCGATCCGGTCCAGTGTCTGAGCGTCGGGCAACTTGGCGACGACGCGGGCCAGTGCCCCGGTTCCCTGCTCGGCGAACCGTGAGGTCTTCAGCAGGAACAGGATGCTCGCGACACCGCCGACCAGGAACACCCCGGAGCCCAGGCTGACCACCGACACGTGGATGGGCAGCCAGTAGGACTGCAACGCAGGCATCACCGGCGCGGCGTGGGTGTAGAGCCATTTACCCGACACCGTCAGCAGGACCAGCACCGGCAGCAGCACGAACACCCACAGCGCCCGGTACTGCTGCTTGCGCAACACCACCGCCGCGGCCGCCAGACCGCAGAAGCTGGTCAGGTTGATGAACTCGTACATGTTGCCCCAGGGCGCTCGCGACGTCGCCAGGCCGCGCAACACGATGCAGCCGAACAGCAGCGCAATACCCAGGTAGACCAGCGCCACACCGGCTCGGCCGGTGCGCTCGGCCAACAGCGGGCCACCGGCGGCGGCCACCACACCGGGGCGGTCAGCATCGGCCGTCACGGTCCCCGGCCGTCCGGCTCCGGCTCCGGCTCCGACGGTCGCCAACTCCCGTTGCTCGACCCGCCGGGCGCGGGACGACGCCAATTCAACGGCGAGTAGCAGCAGCGCCAGCACCAGCACCATGACTGAAGCGGTAAACGCCCAGTCCGAATACCGGGAAAGGCTGATGTCGATATCGGTACTCACGAACCTGAACCCTCCGCCTCGGATAGCCGCCGGGCCAGCCGATCCAGCTCCTCACCCCATCCGGAGTTATCGGTGCGGGCCAGCCCACCAAGCTCGACGTCCACCGTACCGCTGGGGCTTACCCCCCGGTCGCTCCGCTCCTGCCCGCTGGACCCTATCCCCCAGTCGCTCCGCTCCTGCCCGCTGGAGCCGGGGCCGATCCGCGCCCACACCCGGCGCCGGCGCACCACCAGCGAGACCACCAGACCGCCCATCATGGTCATCGCGAACACCAGCACCCACAGCTGTCCCGGGTCGTGCGAGACCTGCAGATTGACGAAAGGGGTGGCGCCGTCGAAACGGACCACGGTGCCGTCGTCGAGGGTGACCTGCTCCCCTTCGGCGAGATTGACCCGTTTGACCTTGGTCAGCCGCTTCTGTTCGATCAACCGCGGGTCCAGGCTGAACAGCGACTGCGGACGGCCGGTGTCGAGTCCGGCGTCGCCGCGGTAGATGTCGACGGCCACCGCGGGGTCGTTGAGCGCAGGGTAACTCGACGACAGCAGGGTGCCGTCCAGTTCCTTGGTCGGGGCGAACAGTCCGGTGATCGCGATCTGGTGCCGCCGAAGCTCCTTCTCCGGGTACATGCCAGCCGGCGGGTCGAACCGCACCGTGCCCGAGGACAGCAGCGTCTGCAGATTGTCCGGGCTGAACTGGACGGTCCGGGTGCGCTGCTGACCGCCGGGGAAGGTGACCGTGAAGGTGGGTGCGTACCCGTGGCCCTGCAGGTACACCCGGTCGCCGCCGACCCGCAGCGGGTGGTTGACCTCGAGGCGGTAGGGCCGCCAGGTTCCGGTCGCCAGATCGGCACCGGCCTGGTAGTCGATGTCGGAGGCGAATGACGTGGCCTGCCCGTTGGGCAGGTACTCGGCCTGAAAGTTCTTGACCCGCACACATATCGGGTACAACGAGGTGCCGTCCACGCTGTTGCCGGCCCGGAAGGAGTCGAATGCCGCGGGCGAAGCCGAACACATCCCGGGACCGCCGTCGGCGATGACGATCACGTTGCCCTCGTAGCCGAACAACTTGCCGACCGCGACGGCGGCCAGCAATCCGAGCAGCGAGAAGTGGAAGACGATGTTGCCGAACTCGCGCAGGTAACCCTTCTCCGCGGAGATCTCCAGCACGCCGCCGTCGTCACGGGTGACGCGCAAACCATCGGCGTCACGGGTGACGCGTCGCCAGCCCTTCAACTCCCCGGCGATACGACCGGCGACCTGCCCGGGGGTACCGGCGACGACCAGTTCGGCGTGCCGGGGCAGCCGGGCCAGATTGCGCGGAACGGGCACCGGCGCCGCCCGCATGCTGCGGATGTGCTCGAGGATGCGCGGGGTCAGGCAGCCCACAAGCGAGATGAACAGCAGCGCGTAGATCGCGGTGAACCAGAAGCTGGAGAACACATCGAACAACTGCAGCCGGTCGAATATCTTGCCGAGCACCGGATTCTCGCGCAGGTAGCCGTCGACCTTGGACTCGTTGAGGCTGCGCTGGGGCAGCATCGCGCCGGGCACCGCACCCAGCGCGAGCAGGAACAGCAGCACCAGCGCGGTGCCCATCGAGGTGAGCGCCCGCCAACCGGCCCGCGCCTTGCGCAACACCCACATCAGATCGGCAACCTCACGTCGCTCACGAACCCGTCGCGCACCCAGCCGACGAACTGGTCCCACATCCCGGTCAGCAGTGCGACACCGACAGCCACCAGCATCACCCCGCCGAGCACCTGAATCGCACGGGCGTGCCGGCGCAGCCAGCCGAACGCGCCCACCGCCCAGCCCGAACCCAGCGCCAGCAGCACGAACGGGATTCCCAGACCGGCGCAGTACGCGATCACCAGCGCGACACCCCGGGCGATGCTGGCTCCGTCGGTGGCCGAGGCGACGGCGATCACCCCGGCCAGCGTCGGGCCCAGGCACGGGGTCCAGCCGAGGGCGAACACCGCGCCCAGCAGTGGCGCGCCGGCCAGACCTGCCAGCCGGCGGGGGGCAAACCGGGCCTCGCGTTGCAGAGCCGGGATCCAGCCGATGAAGACCAGACCCATCACGATGGTGATCACCCCGCCGACCCGTTGCAGCGCAATCTGATTGACGATCAGCGTGGTGGTCATGCCCAGCACCGCCACGGTTCCCAGCAGGAAAACCACGGTGAACCCGGCCACGAACAGCGCCGCCGAACCGGCCACCCGCCAGCGCCGCGCCGCCGGATCATCCGCGCCGACCACCGCAGCCAGATAGGACAGGTAACCGGGCACCAGCGGCACCACGCACGGAGAGGCGAAGGACACCAGGCCGGCAAGTGCCGCCAGCCCCAACGCCAGCAGCAGTGGACCCGCGGCAGCGGTTTCGGTGAGTCCGGACACCGGCTACGACCCCGGCGCCGGTTCGGCGGCCAGTCGCCGCACCAGCGGCAGCAGGTCCTTGGCGAGCAGTTCCCGCAGGAATACCGCGGCCACCCGGTGCTGGCGGTCGAGCACGATGGTCGACGGGATCACCGTGGTGGGATATCGCCCGCCGAACGCGATCATGGTGCGCATAGCCGGGTCGTAGATCGAGGGATAGCTGACCTTGCGGTCCTTGACGAAGTCCCGGGGCGCGTCAATATCGTTGTCGCGTACGTCGATTCCCAGAACTGCGACGCCGGAGTCACGGGTCTCCCGGTGCACCCGGTCCAGTTCGGCGACCTCGTTTCGGCACGGCGCGCACCACTGGCCCCACACGTTGATCACCACCACCTGGCCCGCGAAATCGTCCAGGGAGATGGTGCGCTCGGGATCGAGCAGGTCCGGACCGGACAGCGGGCCGGGCCTGCCGCGGCTCTCCGGCGGGTCGTAGGTGATCTCGGTCTTTCCGCCGGGAGCGACGAACTCGAAGGTGCCGCCCTGGGCGACCGCGTCATCGCCGGTGGAACAGCCCGACACCAAACCCGATACCAAGCCCGACAACAGAACCCAGGCCAGCAGAACCGGAATCGCCCGCCGCCTCACCGTCCGGCGAGCTCCGCGTAGCCCCAGCCGACGTACTCGTTCCCGTCGAAGTAGAACGACGTCAGCGAGGCGAGGTTGCACAGCCGGCGGGTCGGAAAGTGATGGAGCGGTTGGTCGTTCATCGACCGGCGCAACGTCTCCACCGGCAGCTGATGGCTGACGCAGACCGCCTCGTGTCCGGCGGCGGCGGCCCGGGCCCGCTCGACGGCGGTCCGCATCCGCGCGGCGATCTCCGCGTACGGCTCACCCCAGGTGGGCTGCCGCGGGTTGCGCAGATGCCACCAGTTGCGCGGGTCACGCAGCGCCCCGTCTCCCGGGGACACCCGTTGACCCTCGAAGACGTTGTGCGACTCGATGAGTTCGTCGTCGGTGTGGACGGCCAGTCCGTGGTGAGCGGCAATCGGCGCCGCGGTCTCCTGGGCGCGGTCCAGTGGCGAGGCGACCACGTGGACGATGTCGTGGCCGGCCAGCCAGTCCGCCACTGCCTGCGCCTGGGCGCGCCCACGTTCGGAGAGGTGATAGTCGGGCAGCCGGCCGTACAGCAGACCTTCGGGGTTGTGCACCTCACCGTGCCGCATCACGTGCACGACGGTTCGGCCGGTCACCGCGGAGCCTCGGCGGTGGCGGCGGCGCGGGCCGCCGCGGGTAGTGCCGCCTCGATCTGGGCGAAGGCGTCGTCGTCGAGAGCCGCTGAGACGAACCAGGTTTCGAAGGCGCTCGGCGGGGCGTACACGCCGGCGTCGAGCAGGGCATGGAAGAACGCCGGGAACCGCCAGGTCTCGCTGGCCCGCGCGGCGGCGAAATCGGTCACCGGATCACCGGTGAAGAACACCGACAGGAAGTTGCCGCCGCGGGCCAGTTGATGGGTCACCCCGGCTTCGGTCAAGGCGGAGGTCAGCAGGCCGGCCAGCCGATCGGCGTTGCGGTCCAAAGCCGCATAGACCGCGTCGTCGGCGTGCCGCAGGGTGGCCAGGCCGGCCGCCACCGCAACGGGGTTTCCGGACAGCGTCCCGGCCTGGTACACCGGCCCGAGCGGGGCCAGGCGCTCCATCACCTCGGTCCGCCCGCCAAACGCTGCGGCCGGCAGTCCGCCGCTCATCACCTTGCCGAAGGTGAACAGGTCGGCGTCGACCGGATCCAAGCCGAACCACCCGGATCGGCTGATCCGGAACCCGGTCATCACCTCGTCGACGATCAAGAGCGCACCGTGCTCGGCGGTGATCGCGCGCAGCGCGGCGTTGAAACCACTGACCGGCGCGACCGCGCCCATGTTGCCCGGACAGGCTTCGGTGATGACCGCCGCGATGGTGTCACCCAGCGCCGCGAAAGTCTCCCGCACCGCCTCGATGTCGTTGTAGGGCAGCACGATGGTGTCGGCGGCCGTCGCCCCGGTGACGCCGGGTGAGGACGGCAACCCCAAGGTGGCGACCCCCGAACCGGCGTCCGCCAGCAGGGCGTCGACGTGGCCGTGATAGCAGCCCGCGAACTTGATGATCTTCGACCGGCCGGTGAACCCGCGGGCCAGCCGGACCGCGCTCATGGTGGCCTCGGTGCCGGAGTTGACCAGTCGCACCCGCTGCACCGGGGCGACCCGGCCGACGATCTCGGCAGCCAGCTCGGTCTCGGCCGCGGTCGGAGCGCCGAACGACAGGCCGGAGGCGGCCGCCCGCTGCACCGCCTCCACCACCGCCGGGTGGGCGTGGCCCAGGATCATCGGCCCCCACGAGCAGACCAGGTCGACGTAGGTGTTGCCATCGGCGTCGGTGAGCCGGCAGCCCTGCGCCGAGGTGATGTATCGCGGAGTGCCACCGACCGAGTTGAACGCCCGAACCGGTGAATTGACCCCGCCGGGAATCACCGCGCATGCCTCGGCGAACAACCTCGCCGAGACTCCCACCTCGCTCATGGTCACCAGTGTCCCAGCCTGAACCGGCGGCGCGACCACAGGGGACCCCATTACCGGGGCCACAGCTACCGGGACCAAAGTCCCGTCCTTTCGGCCGGATGCAGACACATTAGGGTTGGTGACGCTAGCCTAATTTCGTGTCCTCCGTCTCCGACCGCCTGAGTGAGCGTCGGCTGCTCGGCGCCGAGCCCTCCGGCCGGGTTGCCCACGAGGGTGCACGGACACTGGCCGACCTGGAGCGCGGCCAGACCGCCCGGGTGGTGGGATATGCCCGCGGTGTCCAGACCAGCGCGATGCGCCGACTGTTCGACCTCGGGCTGGCTCCGGGGGTCACGGTGACGATGGTGCGCCGCGCCCCACTGCGCGATCCGGTCGTCTACCTGGTGGGCGATTACGAAATCGCGTTGCGCCGCGCGCAGTCCCGGTGCATCACCGTGGAGATCTGCCCGGCGCAGAAGTGCGCGTCGGAGAAGTGCCCGGCCGAGAAGAGCGCAGCGGAACGGGTGCGGTGAGCGGTCCGGCCCACTGTGGCGGCGCCGGCGAGCCGGTGACCGACCCCGGGCTCCCCCGCTTCGCGATCGTCGGCAGCCCGAACTCCGGGAAAACCACACTGTTCAACGCCCTGACCGGGCTGCATGCCAAGACCGGCAACTATCCCGGTGTCACCGTCGCGCGGTACGAGGGCCGGACCCGCGACGCCGAGGATGACCCGGTGGTGGTGGAAGACCTGCCGGGCACCTACAGCCTCGACCCGATCAGCCCGGACGAGCGGATCGTCGTCGATGTCCTCGACACCGAGCACCACAACAGCCGGGTCGACATTCCCGACGCCATCCTGGTGACGCTGAACGCGACGACACTGCGCCGGTCGCTGGGGCTGCTGGCTCAGTTGCAGCAGACCGGGCTGCCGGCGTGCGTAGTGCTGACGTTCACCGACGATCTCGCCCGCCGCAACGGCCGACTCGACATCACCGCGTTGAGCCGCGCGGTGGGCGTACCGGTGGTCGCGGTGGTGGCGGGTCACCGCGACGGGTTGGTGGCGCTGCGCCGCGAGATGGCGCGGGTCGACGCCTGGACCGCGCCGGCGGTGCCGCCCCCCACCGATCCCGCCGAAGTGACCGCGTGGGTTGATTCGGTGCTGAACGCCGCGGGTTACCGGCTGCCCGAGGTCGATAGACGCACCCAGCGAATCGACGCGGTGGTGCTGCATCCGGTGGCGGGCACCGTGCTCTTCCTGCTGACCATGTTCGTCTTCTTCCAAACCATCTTCACCGTGGCCGCGCCACTGCAGGACTACGTGGAGATGTTCTTCGGCTGGCTGGGCGGGCTGGTGGCCGCGCACGTCGGCATCGGCTGGCTGTCGGCGTTTCTGTCCGAGGCGGTGATCGGGGGCATCGGCGGAGTTTTGGTGTTCCTGCCGCAGATCGTGCTGTTGTTCGTGCTGATCGCGATGCTCGAGGCCAGCGGATATCTGGCGCGGGCGGCGTTTCTGATGGACCGGGTGATGTCCAAGGCCGGACTGGAGGGCCGGGCGTTCGTGGCGCTGCTGAGCTCGTTCGCCTGTGCGATACCGGGCATCATGGCGACCCGGTCGCTGCCGTCCGCCCGCGACCGCCTGGCCACCATGATGGGCGCGCCCCTGATGACCTGCTCGGCACGGCTGCCGGTGTACATCCTGCTGGTGGGCCTGCTGCTCCCGGCCGATGCCCGAGTCGGGGTGTTCAACGCCCGCGGCGTGGTGATGTTCGCGCTCTACCTGGCCGGAGCGGTGTCGGCGATGCTGGCGGCCGCGGTGTTCAAGCGGCTCACCTCACGCGGCGGCGGGGTACTGCCGTTCTACATGGAGATGCCGCCCTACCAGGTGCCGCGGCTGCAGACGGTGGCCGCGGAGGTGTGGACGGCCGCCTCGGCGTTCCTGCGCAAGGTCACCTCGATCATCCTGGCGACCACCGTGCTGCTGTGGGTATTGCTGAACCTGCCACTGCGCTCCGACGCGGAGATGGCCGCCGCCGGCGTCGACACCACCGATGAGGTCGGGGTGGCGGCCTACACGCTCGACCACTCCTACGCCGCCGCGGTCGGCCGGGCCGTCGAGCCGGTCTTCGATCCGCTCGGCTTCGACTGGCGAATCAACATCGGCATTTTGTCCTCGCTGGCCGCGCGGGAGGTGTTCGTCGCGACGCTGGGCCAGGTGGCCGCCGCGGAGAACCCGGAGGACCCCGCGGATGCGCTGCGGGCGATGCGGGTCCAGGACGGCCGCCCCGACGATTCCGGTGCGGGCCGGGCGCTGTTCGACGCGCCGACGATCGCCGCGCTGCTGGTCTTCTTCATGTACGCGCTGCAATGCATGTCGACGGTCGCCGTGCTGCGCCGGGAGAGCGGGTCGTGGCGTTGGCCGCTGGTGGCGTTCGGCTACATGTTTGCTCTCGCCTGGACGATGGCGTGGCTGGCCCGCACGGTGGTGGCCGCTGTCCTCGGGGTGGCCTGACCGGCGGTTACCCGGCTGATCAGCGGGAGGCGAAGAACTGGGCGGTCATCGCGGTAGCGTCCGGCGCCCACGGCCAGATGTGTGCGCCGCCGTCGATGCGGACCAGCGCTACCTCGGTGCCGCCCGCGCACCCGGCGGCGTCGGTCCGCTGCACCGGCCCGGAGGCCGCCTGCGCGACGAGCGGACCCGGACAGCCGTCAGCCTGCCGCCACCGTTCGGCCAGCGCCGGAGCGGAGAGGATGTCGCTGGGTCCGCCGCGGCCCACCATGGGGCCGCCGCCGAAGGGCACCACCGCGTCTCCGGTGCCGTGGATCTGCAGCACCGACACCGGCCTGGACGGGGCGCACGGCACTCCGGCCCCCAACGTTCCGGCCACCGGAGCCACCGCCGCCACCAGGTCGGCGCGGTCGCAGGCCAACCGGGTCGCCATGAACCCGCCCGCCGACATGCCGGTGACGAACACCCGGCCCGGCGGGATGGCGAAGTCCCGAGAAAGCCGGTCGATCAGTGCGGACAGGAAGCCGACATCATCGACACCCTGCCGGTCCGGAATCGATGCGCCCCGGCCGTCGGCCCAGCTCAGGTCGACACCGTCGGGGTAGGCCACGACGAAGCCGAACCGGTCGGCGACCGCGTTGTAGTTGGTCAGCGCGGCCTGGGCCGCGCCGGTCATCCCGGAGCCATGCAGGTTGATCACCAACCCGACCGGCGGGCTTGCGGGCGGCACGTGCAGCACATAGCTGCGCTGCAGGCCGCCGAAGGTCAACATCCCCGGCGGGTCCGCCGGATTCGCCGTCGCCAGCGGTGCACCCGATCCGGCCAGCATCAGGGCGGCGAGAAGCGCCGCGGTTCGCACGGTCATCCCCCCAGTGTGCCCGAGTTCGTTTCGGCCACACCCTGGCAGACGTTGGCCGAATCGACGCCCGAGTCCGAATCGAGCAGGCCCGCCGGCAGGCTGGGCAGGAAATGCCGGGTGGCGAACGCCCTGATCTGCGCGGCGGTCCGCAACGGCTCGGGGCTGGGCAGCAGCAACGCCATCATGGCGTAGCGCCAGATGGTCTCGGCGAGTTCGGCGACGGTGTGCGGACCGACCCGTTCGGCAAACCCCGGCGGGAAGATCTCCCGCAACGCTGCCTCGATACGGCCCACGCCCGCCCCGTAGTGCCGCCGGGCAAGTTCCAGGGTGAGCGCCGGTTCGTCGGCGATCATCCGGTTCAGCAACCTGTGGTTACGGCTGCGCAGCAGGGCAGCGGTGAAGGCTTCGACGTAGAGGTTCGCCGCCGGGCGGGTGCCGGCCGACTCGGCTGCGATATCAGCGGCGATGTCGGCGAACAGCCGGGCGTTCTCCCGATCCATCACCGCCGCGACCAAGTCATCCCGGTTGGCGAACCGGCGGTAGATGGTGGTGCGGCTGACCCCGGCCCGGCGGGCCACGTCATCGAGTGCCACCCGGCGGATGCCGTGCTGGTCGAACTCGGTGAGGGCGGCGTCGAGGATCGCCTCGGTCGAGGCGTCAGGCATTCCGAACGGCACCCTGACCAGCATATTTGGCGAAGCCCTCCCGGGCGTATGGCGTGTAACGCCAGGTCATCGGCAGGGCGTCCCACAGCCGGTTGACGATGCGCGATCGGCACAGCGCGGCGAACCGCTGATAACGTCGCTCCTTACGGTCGTCCCAGGGCAACCCGAGGATCTCCCGAGTGCGAGGCGGCATACCGCCGGTGGTCAGAAACGCGGCCAGCGGATTGAACAGCGGCGCAAGAACTTTCCACGCCAGCGGCGAGACTCCCTTGGGCCGGGGGAAGCCCTTGGTGACGTAGCCGACGCCGTACCGGGCGGTGGGGTGGGCCACCAGCACCTCGTTGATCATGTGGTCCCAGTACTTTTCGAAGGCGGCGTAGTCGGCGGGCATCGGCCGGTCGGAGACGCCGTAGCGGCGATACCAGGTCTTCGACTCGAGGTACATCTGCTCCTTCTCAGCGCGGGAGAGCCTGCGGACGAAGGTGTCGGTGAAATACAGCGCCTGGTCGAAGAAGGTGGCGTGGGCCCAGAAGTAGGTGTCGGGATCCAACGCGTGGTAGCGGCCCCGGTTCTCCTCGGTGGTGAAGTTCTCGGGAAGTTCACCCTTGATGCCGGTGTGGAAGTTGCGCACCGCCGGTCCGGCGTTGTCGTCGTCGGTCCCGTAGACGGTCCGGTAGATCGGTGGCAACGAGCGCTTGATCCGGGCGGCGGTGTCGGCGAAGAACACCGAGTGGTCCTGGACGCCTTGGCCCAACCCGGCCAGCATGTTCTGCAGAACGGCGGGCCGCGGCCCGATCAATGCGATACGACGGTCCCCGAAGTACTGCCATACCAGCGAGCCCGGACCCAACGGCAGGGCGTCGGGAGCACTGGCCGGCGTGTTGGGAATGTTGGCGGAACCGGAGGGCGTCTGAGCAAGCTCGGTCATAAGACACAATGTTACAGATCGTGCACTTTGTTCCACGCGCCGACGTCGCGCCGACCTCGCGCCCACCTCGCGCCGACCTCGCGCCCACCTCGCGCCGACCTCGCGCCGACCTCGCGCCGACCTCGCGCCGAGAGGCATGTGTAGATTCCGCCTCGCAGCGACTCCGTTGCGGTGGCGATTGCCCTCGACCCCACCCAGTCATGGCGAGTCGCTGAAAAGTCGCTACGAGGCGGGAAACCATTGCCGCCCTGGGTGCGCCACAAAGTGGGGTCGCTCGGTGGCGGGAGTCGCTCAACGGCGGGAGTCGCTGTGAGGCGGGAACCAGCACTCCCGTCCGGCTAGCGGAATCGCCGCAACCTGAGGCTGTTGGTCACCACGAGAACCGAACTCGCCGCCATCGCCGCACCGGCGATCATCGGCGTGAGCAGTCCAAACGCCGCCAGGGGGATTGCCGCGGCGTTGTACCCGAAAGCCCAGAAGAGGTTCTGCTTGATGACCCGCAGCGTGCGGGCCGACAGCCGCAACGCAGTCGGAACCGTCCGCAGGTCACCGCGTACGAGCGTGATGTCACCCGCTTCGATCGCGGCGTCCGTCCCGGTGCCGATGGCCATCCCGATGTCGGCGGCAGCCAGAGCCACTGAGTCATTCACACCGTCGCCGACCATCGCAACCCGCCGGCCGTCGGCCTGCAGTGCCTTCACCGCCTCTGCCTTGCCCGATGGCAAGACCCCGGCAATGACGTCCCCGGGCGCAATGCCGACCTCGGCGGCCACCCGAGCGGCCACCGCGGGACTGTCCCCGGTCAACAGCACGGGGGTGAGGCCCATCTCCTTGAGTTCGGCGATTGCCTCAGCACTGGTCGGCTTCACCGTGTCGGCGACGCGGATCACTCCCCGCCGGCGGCCGTCCCAGCTGACCGCTACCGCGGTGGTGCCATCTTCAGTGGTATCGCTCCCTGCCCGCGCCACCCACACCTCGACCCCCCCGACGGTGCCGCGCACCCCGGACCCCGGATCGTTGGCGAAGTTTCGGACGTCGGGGACAGCCAGCCCTCGCCCGCGGGCCTCGGCAACGATCGCCGCAGCCACCGGATGCTCGGAGGCAGCCTCCACCGCAGCGGCCCGGGCGAGCACTTCATCGGCGCCCTCACCGCGATCGGCCTCCACGGCGGCGACGCTCATCCGCCCGGTGGTGACCGTGCCGGTCTTGTCCAAGACGACGGTATCGATGCCGCTGACGGTTTCAAGCACCTGCGGCGACTTGATCAGCACTCCGAGCTGGGCACCCCGCCCCGTGCCGACCAGGATCGCCGTCGGAGTGGCCAGTCCCAGTGCACACGGGCAGGCAATGATCAGCACCGCGACCGCGGCGGTGAACGCCGCCGAGACGGAGTGCCCGGTCACCAACCACCCGCCCAGTGTCAGCACCGCGATCCCCAGCACGACGGGCACGAAGACCGCCGAAACGCGGTCGGCCAGCCGCTGCATCGAGGCCTTGCCGCTTTGGGCGTCGGCCACCATCCGCGCCATCCGGGAAAGCTGGGTGTCCGAGCCCACCGTGACGGCCCGCACCCGAATCCGCCCGTAGGTGTTGACCGTGCCGCCGAGGACTGGATCGCCGGGGCCGACGTCGACGGGCACCGATTCGCCCGTCATCGCCGCGGCGTCGAGGGCGGAGACGCCGTCGACCACCACGCCGTCGGTGGCGACCAGTTCGCCGGGCCGCACCACGATGACATCACCCACCGCGAGATCGGCAACCGGGATCCGGACTTCCGCACCCGCTCGGACAACGGTGGCATCCTTGGCGCCCAACGCGAGCAATGCGCGCAGCGCCGCCCCCGCCGACCGTTTCGCCTTCGCCTCGGCATACCGCCCGAACAGCAGGAACACCGTCACCGCCGCGGCGACCTCGAAATAGACGTGGGCGTCCGCAGTCGAGTGCGGGTGGCCCTGAGAACTACCCTGGAACTCACCCTGAACCAGCACGATCACCGACCACAAGTAGGCCGCCATCGTGCCCATGGACACCAGGGTGTCCATGTTCGACGACCCGTGCCGGGCCCGGTTGAGCGCCGCCCGATGGAACGGGTAGCCACCCCAGAACACGATCGGCGTGCTCAGCGCGAGCGCCCACCACTGCCAACCCGGGAACTGCCAGGCCATCACCATCGACACCGCGACCACCGGCACGGCCAGCAATGCCGAGCCAATCAGCCGTGGCCGCAGCGCGTCGTCCGGAATGTCATGATCCCAGTGATCGTCCTGATGCCGGTCGTCGTGGTCGATCACCGATGCGTGGTAGCCGGCGGACTCCACGGCTCGGACCAACTGCTCGGCCGACACCGCCGCGCCGTGATCGACGTGCGCCTGCTCAAGGGCGAGATTCACCGTCGCCGAGACGCCACCGATCCGATTGAGACCCTTTTCGACCCGCGCTGCGCACGATGCACAGGTCATCCCCGTAAGCCGCAGATCCGTCGTGGTCATACCACGACAATACCCCTAGGGGGTATGGCCACCAAGGGTTCGCCGCCGTCGCAACCCGGTCAGCCCGAGTACCGCCAACACACCGGCTGCCGTGAGCAGCAGCCAGACCAGCAGCATCATCGGCGGCTCGTAGACGACTGAAACCGTGGCCGGCTGCCCCTCGGTGATCGGGGCGACGTCCACCGAGCTGCTGATCCACGGCCAGCACACCGCCGCCCCGGACGCCGCCGCCACCGCGAGCACCAGTTGCACGACATGCCTGGTCATTGGGCCTCGCGCTGCGCGACGAGTTCGGTCAACGCCGCTCGCAGCGCGTCATCGTCACGTGCCCAGGCCTGGGCGGTACGGCCGTTGGTGAGCTTCAGCCCGATGGCGTAGCGACCTTTCGGAATTCCGCTCAGCTCCCCCAACGTGCGCGCCGACTGCCAGGAGTGCGGCGGTTTCGACGATTTCGGACTCTCCGCCGATTCGGGGTACACGGTGACGATCTCGCTGATCAGGATGGTCTCCGTGCCCTCACGCAACGCGTCGCGGGTCAGTTCGATGCTGGTGTGGATCCGGCCCGCCTTGACCTGGACGATCAGCACCCCAGTGACCAGGACCAGGAACATCAACGGCACCAACGGCTGGAAGCCCACACCTGCAGCCCGCTGAACCAGGGCCATGGCCGTGGCTGCGATCGGGCCAAGCAGCACCCACAGCCAACTGGCGCCCGGCTCGGCGAATATCAGCTCCGGGCCCTGATCCGCCGGAACCGGTTCGGGGCCATGATCGGCGGGAATGTGTTCAGACATCGTTCTGCTCAGACGTCATGCCGTGCCCCGTCCTCGAACACTCCGGGGTCGGGGTGACCCGCGAACCACGCCACCGCCGTCGGCCGACCGAGCAGCACAATCCCCAGCAGGATCGGCAGCACTCCGAGCAGCGCCAGGATATGGGTTCCCACCAGCACCGCCGACAACGACACCACCACGACGACGGCAAGCGAGAGTGCCGTGGTCGCCCGACGGAACCGTACGTCGCCGCCCATGGTCCGCGCCGCTACGAACACCAGTCCCGCGGCGGCGAGAACGAACAGCAGACCGACGCCGCGATAGAGCCACAGCGTGGACCGCACCATGTCATCCGGCACCGACGCCACGGCAACCTGGCGCAGCGTGTCGAAGCTCACCGCGGCGGTGACCATTCCACCGACGGCGACCATTACCGCCCCCCCGATCAGCAGCCAGATCGCCCGGGTGACGGCTGCGGGCCGGGCATGGTTGGCCGTCATCGGGAGTTCAACCAGCCTGCGGCCTCCGCCGCCCAGTAGGTGAGCACGATGTCAGCACCCGCCCGCCGGATGGCGATGAGCGACTCCGATGCCGCCGCCCGTCGATCCAGCCATCCGTTGGCCGCTGCGGCGCTGATCATCGCGTACTCCCCCGATACCTGGTAGGCGGCCACCGGCACCGATGAGATGTCCGCGGCAGCACGCACGACGTCAAGGTAGGCCATCGCCGGCTTGACCATCACGATGTCGGCCCCCTCGTCGATGTCGAGAGCGATCTCGCGCAGCGCCTCCCGGGCGTTGCCGGTGTCCTGCTGATAAGTACGCCGGTCACCCTCGAGGCTCGACCCGACCGCCTCCCGGAACGGGCCGTAGAACGCCGAGGCGAACTTCGCGGCATAGGCCAGGATGACGACGTCGGAGAACCCGGCAGCGTCCAGTCCGTCCCGGATCGCCGCCACCTGGCCATCCATCATCCCGCTGGGCCCGACCACCCGGGCTCCCGACTCCGCTTGGGCCACCGCAAGTTTCACGTACTGAGCGTTGGTGGCGTCGTTATCGACCCGGCCCGCGCCGTCCACGATGCCGCAGTGGCCGTGGTCGGTGAACTCATCCAGGCAGGTGTCCGCCATCAGCACGGTGGAATCGCCGAGGTCACCGGCGAGGTCGCCCAGGGCGACGTTGAGGATGCCGTCCGGGCGGATTCCGCAGGAGCCCAGGGCGTCTTTGTCCTTATCGCGCGGCACCCCGAAGAGCATCAGCCCGCCGACCCCGGCCTCGACCGCGGCGGCCGCCGCCCGGCGCAGCGAGTCGCGGGTGTGCTGCACCACCCCGGGCATCGAGGAGATGGGCCGCGGTTCCGAGATGCCGTCGGCGACGAACATCGGCAGAACCAGATGCCGGGGTTCCAGTGAGGTCTGGGCCACCAGGCGCCGCATCGCGGGGGTGGACCGCAGCCGACGGGGACGCTGCCGGGGGAAGGCCATCACCGGTGCCGCCTACCGGCGGCGGCTCTTCTTGCGCGGCGGCGGCAGCGCACCTTCGGCGCGCAGCCGGGCCGCATGCTCGGCCAGCGCGTCGACCAACGGACCCACCGCAGCGGTCTCCGGCTGCACGTCGACCCGCAGCCCGAACTCAGCGGCGGTTTCGGCCGTCTTGGGGCCGATGCAGGCCACGATCGTGCGGGCGTGCGGCTTGCCGGCGATACCGACCAGGTTGCGCACCGTCGACGACGAGGTGAAGCAGACCGCGTCGAACCCGCCGGTCTTGATCATCTCCCGGGTATCCGCCGGCGGCGGTGCCGCGCGCACGGTCCGGTAGGCCGTCACGTCCTCAATCTCCCAGCCGCGGTCACGCAGACCCTCAGCCAGGGTTTCGGTGGCGATGTCCGCGCGCGGCAGCAGCACCCGGTTGACCGGGTCGAAGATGCTGTCGTACTCGGGGAACTCGTCGAGCAGGCCCAGCGAGGACTGCTCACCGGAGGGCACCAGCTCAGGACTGATCCCGAAGGCCCGCACCCGGTCGGCGGTGGACTCTCCGACGCAGGCGATCTTCACTCCGGAGAACGCACGGGCGTCCAGACCGAACTCGCCGAACTTCTCCCACACCGCGCGCACGGCGTTGGTGGAGGTGAACACCACCCACTGGTAGCGGCCGTCGACCAGACCCTTGACCGCCCGCTCCATCTGTGCGGGGCTGCGCGGCGGTTCGACGGCGATGGTCGGGACCTCGACCGGCAGCGCGCCGTGGCCGATCAGCCGATCGCTCATCTCGCCGGCCTGCTCCTTGGTACGCGGCACCAGCACGGTCCAGCCGTAGAGTGCGCGGCTCTCCCACCAGTTCAGCTTGGCCCGGTGGGTCACGGTGCGGCCGATGGTGACCACCAGCGCCCCGGCCATCAGACCGCTGCCCTCGGCACCCAGCGCCGAGCGGTCGGCCAGACCGGCCAAGGTGGATTCCACCGAACGCTGCGCGCAGGTGGTGCCCTGCGCGGTCACCACGCACGGCGTCGCCTCGGCCAGGCCGTAGTCGATGAGGGTGCGGGCAGCCTCGGGAAGGTGTGATGCGGTGGCGGTGAGAATGAGCGGGCCGGGAGCGGCGGCAAGCGCCGCCCAGTCCACCTCACCGCGGACGTCCGCCACGGTATGGGTGGAGCCCTGGGGCAATCCGGCATAGCTGGGCACGGCGACGGTGGCGGGCAGGCCCGGCACGATCTCGAAGGAAAGGTGAGTCTTGGCGACGGCGTTGACCTCGGTGATCACCGCGTCGACCGACAGCGGGTCACCGGCCACCAACCGGACCACGTCGGCGCCGGTCCGGGCTTCTCCGACGAGGGTCTTGGCCACCTCGGCGGGCTCCCCGAGAGCGGGCCGGATGTCCGGGCCGGATGA
>JAUPLT010000318.1 GCA_030836785.1 Actinomycetota bacterium | reverse complement strand
TCAGCTCAACGAACGGGCGCCCGATCAGGCTCTCCCCCGGCTCTCCGACCAGTGCCGCGAAACGTCTGCTGGCGAATAGGATCGTGCCGTCGAGCGACAGCGCGACGAGGCCTTCGGGTAGTCGCTCGATCAGGCGCTGGTACAACACATCGGAACCGCCGACGGGTCGCACCGACGGGCCGGCGTCGGTGTCGACGACCAGCGCGTCCGCAGCACCCGAGCGCAGCGCGATGACAAGTTCCTCAAGTTCGGCGATTCGTTGCTTCAAGGCGTCGGAATCGGACGGCGTCGGTGCCGAACCGTTGGCGCGGTTCATCTCGGCACGATCTCGAGACCCGTGAGCACGCGCTCAGTGTCGGACAGGTCGCCGATCAGCCGTTGAAGCGGTGCTGGCAGTGCCCTGATGAGTGTCGGGATCGCCACAATGTCATCTGCACGTGCGCGCTCAGGATCCTCAAGCAGGTCGATCACCTCGATGTCGTAGCGCCCATCGAGATGCTCACGGCAGATTTTCACCAGGTTGTTGATGGCGGCCAAGGACCGCGGCGTCTGGCCGGCGATATACAGGCGCAGGGTGTAGTGGTCAGCGCCGTCCTGCGGGTGTTCGCCATCGGAGGATTCAGGACTCACTCGTGGCGCCTTCCGCTTCGCCCCGACTGCGTAGCAGCACGGTTGCCCCAGTTGCTCGCATCTCGTGCTGTGCTGCCGCCGCGCGTTCGGCTATGCGTGCTTCAGCTTCCTGGGCGGCGCGTTCGGCCTCGAGCCCCGCGATCTGGGCGGCGAGCGACGCGAGTCGCTGACGGGATTGCTGCGCGGCCAATTCGGCCTGTTCGGCCCGGTCCTGGGCGACGAGTTGATCGTGAAGTTCTTGCTCACGTCGCGCTGTCCCCATCAGCACACCACCGGGACCGGAGTACACGTCCGCGATCTGAATCCCGGCTTCCGAGAGCAGCAACTCGCGCACCTGGTTGGAGTGCGACATCCCGCGTGACTTCAAAACGTTGACGCCGCGGTTGCGCTCCCCAGCCTGCTCGAAATTCGACACCCGGATCCACGTATCGACCAACGAGGTGACCAACACATCGTTGCGATCATCGGCCTCTATATCGCTGAGTGCGGTCAGGACGGCTGTGATGCCACGTCCTTTGAGGGTGTGGACGAGGCGGGCGAGCATTGAGGCGACCTCGTCACGGGGGCCGCGCAGCACACTGATCGGATCGATCAGGACGCATGCCGGTTCGAACTCATCAACGAGCGCGGCGATCTTGGCCAGGTGGGTCTCGAGCCCCCACCAGGCCGCACGGCGCGACTCGATGGCCAGCAGCCCCGACGCCAGCGAGTCCTCGAGGTCGATACCGATCGACCTCATATTGCGCACGATCTGGAGAGGGGACTCTTCGAACGACAGCAACAGACAACGTTCGCCACCAGCGGTGACGCTGCGGGCCATCGCCGCCAGCAGCGAGGACTTCCCCGTTCCCGGCCCGCCGGTGATCAGGACGCTCGAACCGCGGTAGTAGCCACCTGCACCCAACATCGCATCAAGCTGCGGAACGCCGGTCGAAACCGTGTCGCTGAGCGCCTGGTGTTCGAAGTGGGTGGTCGTTGCGGGCAGTACCGCGATCCCGCGTTCATCGATCACGAACGGGAACTCGTCGGTGTCGTGGAATGTACCCCGGTACTTGACGATGCGCATCCGTCGCGTCGCCACCTGATCGCGTACCCGCTGATCGAGCAGGATCACGCAATCCGACACGTATTCCTCGAGGCCGTTCCGCGTCAGTTGGCCGTCGCCGCGTTCGGCCGTCACAACAGCGGTAACCCCGCGATCCTGCAGCCAACCGAACAAGCGCCGCAGCGCGATCCGCAGCCGGTCGCGCTGCGGCAGCGTGTCGAAGAGGACCTCGATCGTATCCAGCACCACCCTGGTCGCACCGATGCTGTCGATGGCCAACTGCAGCCGGATGATCAGTGCTTCCAGGTCCCAATCGCCGACGGCGGCCGAGACTGCGGTACCGATGCTGTCAAGCGCGAGTTTCCCGTCCGCAGTCAGGCCGGAGAGATCCCAGCCGAGAGATCGGACGTTCGCGCTCATCTGCGCGGCACTTTCCTCGAAGCTGATCAGGACACCCGGCTCCCCGTGGTCAATCGCCCCACGAACCAGGAACTGGGTGGCGAACAGCGTCTTGCCGCAGCCGGGTCCACCGCAGACCAGCGTGGTGCGCCCGCGCGGCAAGCCGCCACCAGTCAGATCATCGAGGCCCGGTACGCCGCTTGGAGCCTTGTCAATTCCCAGGTTCACGGACGCCAACCGACCGACGAAGCGCATCCTTCCGCCCGAGGCCGACCCAGCATGGGCACGGATACCGAGACTGACAACAGTGTTCCCCTCCGAGGATCAAGATTCCCTAATCCTAGTGGAACGCTCCTAGTGGAACGCCCCCAGTGGAACGCCCCCAGTGGACCCAGCAGCACGCCGTCGGCGCCAAACGCCTAGGCGGCTTCCCACCGCACTGAGTCGACCAGCATCTTGGCTGGGAATCGGGTCGATTTGCTGGGCGC
>JAUPLT010000317.1 GCA_030836785.1 Actinomycetota bacterium | reverse complement strand
CATCGGGACGGTGAGTGGCTCTGGCAGCACCGCCCTCGACGGCGGCACCCTGGAGGCCGGTTACCAGATCGGCTGCGGGATCACGCAGGACGGCCTGGAGTCGGTCAGCACCCTCGGCGTCACCCCGGGCGTGTCCTTTCCCGGGCTGTTCCCGGTGTTCCTGGGTCTGAGCGCCAGCCAGCAGCTCCGGATCTCGCTGCGTGCGGGGGTGGTCAACATCGTGCCGGTGGGCCGGACGGAGTTCGAGGGAACCACGACGCGGGTGTCGGTCACCGGCTATCGGGTGTCGATCGACGGCTGCGCCGGTCAGTCGTTCATCCGGTCCTATGCGACGTTGACGAGTTCGACCGATGACACCGCCGATGTGGTGACCTATCTCGGTGTGACTCGGGCGGTCTAGTGCGAAAGGGTGGGATGGTGCCGGATCGAAAGTTCGCGGCCGCGGTGGCGGCCGCGTGGGGATTCGTGATGTTGGGCGCGCCGGTAGCTGCGGGCGCTGATCCCGCGGTCGACATCCCGGTCCCGCCCGCCCAGCCCGCCATCGACTCACCGGTGCCGGCCGCGGCTGAACCGTCCGCCGATCCGGCGGTGGCGCTGGCCGACTCGGCCGCGGCGCCCGCGGGTCCGCCTCTGGACACCGGGCTGGTCATGTCCGGCCCGCCGGGTGTTGCGCAACTTCTCGACGGGCGCACCCTGACGGTGGTGGCCAAGGACGAGACCCAGTTGCCGGTCGCGCCTCTGACCACCGCGTTGAGTTCGCGTGACTGGCTGGTGGGGGCGACGTTCACCGGCAGCACGACGGGCTCGACCAGTGGCGGCACCCTGGAGGTCGGCTACCAGATCGGCTGCGGGGTCGAGATGGACAAGGTCAGACTGCTCGGTCTCATCGGCGGCAACCTGGGCAACATCGGCTTCGACACCGGCGGTATCAGCCTGTTCGAGACGGTCGCAGCACCGATGACCGGCCAGATCCGCGTGGAACCGCGTCCCGGCACGGTGAGCACCGTGCCGGTCTACAAGAAGACCTTCAAGGGCACGTCGGCGCGCGTGACCGTCAAGGACATCCACATCAAGGTGGACAACTGTGTCGGCGCATCGTCGTTGCGGTCCTACGCGGTGTTCACCAGTGCCGCCGACGGAAACGCCGACATCGTTTCCTACTACGGCGTCACGAAAGTCTTCTGATGCACCGCGCTGTGGTCTTCTGATGCACCGCATCGTGGTCTTCTGATGCACCGCATCGTGGTCTTCTGATGCACCGCATCGTGGCCGCCGTGGTGGCGGTTCTTGCACTGGGGGCCACGCCCGGCCCCGCCGCCGCCGAACCGGCCCCGCCGCCCGTCCCGCCCGCCCCGCCGGCCCCGACGGCCCCGACGGATGTGTTGGCCGTGGCGCCCGAACTCCTGCTGGGTCCGGTCGACCAGTTGGCACCGGTCGCACTGCTCGCCCCCGAGACGTACCGGATGCCCAACGGCGAACAGCCGTCGCCCTACGTCCTGACCCAGGGCACCCCGCCGGGATTGTTCCCCCTCGTCGACGGGTGGAAGGGGGTGCACGCACTGGTGCACGGCGCGCTGGGCCGGATGCCCGGGGCCGAACTGGGTGGTGCGTTGCCCGGGACGGCCCCACCGCCGGGGACAGCACTTCCGCCCGGCTTGGAGGAATTCCTGCCCGAGGACATCCCGGCCCCCGGCGTCGAACCCGCGCCCGGGCTTGCCGTCCCTCCTGAGCCCGGCAGCTGACCCGGTGCGCCTCCGGGCGCGTGGCCGGGGCTGCCGATAGCATCCGACCCATGGGGTCGGTGAAGTGTGGATATGCATCGTTGTTGATCGTTGCGGCGCTGGCGGCCGCCCCGCTGATGGTGGGGCCGCCGGTGGTGTCCGCGCAGGGTTGTCCGGTCGGCCAACACGAGGACGCCCAGACCCCGGGGTTCCAGTGTGTGCCCGGATGGTGCCCACAGGGAACCCTGCTCGACGCGGTCACCGGGTCATGCGTGGCCGCTCCGGGGGTGCCGCCGCCTCCGCTGCGCTGACGCCACCCCGGCCGCCCGCTGTGAGGCGCTCAGCCGAGGGCCGGGACCCGTTATGGGCATTCCGCCACAAACACCCCGGTGTCATTTCATACACTCGTGCCCATGGCAGGCCCGCATAAGTCCCAAGAGAAGATCGACTCCGGCAAAATCGAGAACCGGGCACCGTCGGTGCCCAAGATGTTCCTCGACCGCGTCGCGGCCACCCCGAATGCCGAGGCGTTCCGCTTTCCGGAGGACGACGGCTGGGCCAGCGTCAACTGGCAGCAATTGGGTGAGCGGGTCGAACACATCGCGGCAGGCCTGATCGCGCTGGGCATCAACCCCGAGGACCGGGTCGCGCTGGCGTCCGGCACCCGGTACGAATGGGTCGTCGTCGACTTCGGCATCCTTGCGGCCGGAGGGGCCACCACCACCGTGTACCCGACCACCAACGCCGAGGACGTCGCGTACATCGTGGCCAACTCGGGCAGCCGCATCGTGGTCGCCGAGGATCACACTCAGCTGGAGAAGCTCGTCGCCCACCGCGGCGAGCTGCCGGCGGTGGAGAAGGTCGTCCTGATCGACGGTGTCCGCGACAGCCACGATCCGGAGTGGGTGATGAGCCTTGACGAGCTGGAGCAGCTCGGCAAGCAACTCCTCGCCGACTCACCGTCCGCCGTGCGCGATCGCATCGATACGATCCGGCCCGAACAGCTGGCCACTCTGATCTACACCTCCGGCACCACCGGCAAGCCCAAGGGTGTCCGACTGCTCCACCAGTCCTGGACCTACACCGCGGCCGCCATGGATTCGCTCGGCGTGCTCAGCGACAAGGACCTCAACTACCTGTGGCTGCCGTTGTCACACGCTTTCGGCAAGGTGATGCTGGCGCTGCCCCTGGCGATCGGCTTCCCGACCGTGATCGACGGCCGGGTGAACAAGATCGTGGAGAACCTCGCGATCATCCGCCCGACCATCATGGGTGCCGTTCCCCGCATCTTCGAGAAGGTGCACGGCCGTATCAACGAGATGATGGCCAAAGAGGGCGGCGTCAAGAAGAAGCTGTTCGACTGGGCCATCGACGTCGGACTGCAGGTCTCGCGGGCCAAGCAGGCCGGGGAGCGTCCCTCGGCGCTGTTGGCCGCGCAGCAGAAACTTGCCGACAAGCTGGTGCTGAGCACCATCCGCGAGCGCTTCGGCGGACGGCTGCGGTTCTTCATCTCCGGCTCGGCTGCTCTCGACCGGGAGATCGCGCAATGGTTCGACGCCGTCGGCGTCGTCGTGTTGGAGGGCTACGGCCTGACTGAGACCTCCGCGGCGTCGTCACTGAACCGGCCGGGTGCCTACCGGTTCGGCACCGTGGGATGGACGCTGCCGCAGACCGACGTCACGATCGCTCCGGACGGCGAGATTCTGCTCAAGGGTCCGGGTGTCATGGACGGCTACCACGACATGCCGGAGGCCACCGCTGAGGCGATCAACTCTGACGGTTGGTTCCACACCGGCGATATCGGCGAACTCGACGCTGAGGGGTTCCTGCGGATCACTGACCGCAAGAAGGACATGTTCAAGACGTCGCAGGGCAAGTACGTAGCCCCGTCGGCGATCTCGGCGCAGTTCAAGGGGATCTGTCCGTTTGCCAGCGAGATCATCGTCTACGGCGAGGGCAAGCCCTACTGTGTCGCGCTGGTCAGTCTGGACGGTGAGGGCCTGCGTGACTGGGCGGCCGCCAACGGTGTGGGAGGGCAGACGTTCGGTGATATGGCCCGTGATGAGAAGACCCGGGCCGCTGTCGAGGGCTACGTCGAGGAACTCAACAAGCATCTCAATCGGTGGGAGCAGGTCAAGCGCTTCGCGATCATCGACCGGGAACTCACCGTGGAGGCGGGTGACCTGACACCGAGTCTCAAGCTCAAGCGCAAGGTCGTCGTGGAGAACTACCACGACCGGATCGACGCGCTCTACGGCTGATCCCGCGCGCCCGGCAAAGCGTCAACCGCGGTGGAGGGGCAACGGCACGAGGCTGAGCCGGCAGAACAGGTCGGCCGTTTCGACGCTGCGCTCACCCGTCACGTGATGGATTTGCTGCGTCCGGTGGTGAAGGTCTATCACCGCTCGAAAGTCCTTGAACTGCAGCGGATTCCGCCGGGCCGGTGCCTTCTGGTCAGCAACCACTCCGGTGGACTGACCACCCCGGACTTCGCCGTGTTCGCGGTCGACTTCTACCAGCGGTTCGGCTACGACCGCCCGTTGTACGTGCTGGCGCACGACTCGTTCTTCCACGGTCCGGCGGCGGAGTTCCTACACCACCTCGGGGTGGTGGCTGCCAACCCGCACAACGCCGCCGCGGCACTGGAGGCCGAGGCGGCGGTGCTGCTGTTCCCCGGCGGGGATCTCGACGTGTACCGGCCGAGCCTGTCGGAGAACGTCATCGACTTCGGCGGGCGGACCGGCTACGTGGAAGCGGCGGTGTCAGCGCGGGCCCCGATCGTGCCGGTGGTGTCGATCGGCGGCCAGGAGACCCAGTTGTTTCTGAGCAGGGGGCGTCGGCTGTCCCGGGCGCTGGGGCTGACCGGACTCGAACGCCGACTGTTCCGCACCGACATCCTGCCGGTGTCCTTCGGGCTGCCGTTCGGGCTCAGTGTCCTCGTGCCGGTG
>JAUPLT010000316.1 GCA_030836785.1 Actinomycetota bacterium | reverse complement strand
GGGGGCGGGGGTGCGGGAGGAGATGGGGGAGGCGGTGCGGGAGGAGATGGCGGCGGCGCGCCGGTGGCCGGGACGACCGGAACGCTCACCGCGATGACGATCACCCCGCCGTGGCCGTCCGACGCCGAGACACTGAAGCCGTCGGTGCGATCGTTGTCCGTCGCCGTGATGTTCGCCGCCTGCTGCCGGGCCGCGTCGGTCGGGGTGTAGGTGAACTCGCCACTGCCCGTCATGGCGACGGTGCCCTTGGCCGCCGGGATCGAGGTGCTGTAGGTCAACGGGTCGCCGTCGGGGTCGGTGACGTTGATCCGTCCGGCCAGCATCCCGGTGGCAGGATCGGGGGCGCCGACCGTCGGGGCCGTGGCGACCGGCGCCGAATTTGCCGGGTCGACCGGTGTGGAGGTGCCGACGATGCTGACCGTGACCAATGCGGTCACGGTATCGGGTTGACGCAACCCCATCATTTGCGCGAGCGCGGCCAGGACGCCCTGGATGGCGCCGCCGAGTCCGGCCAGGCGATAGGGCGCGCCGTTGTCGATGGTGACCCGGAAGGTGTCCGCACCGCCGGTCGATGCCAGTCCCGCGTCTGGGGTGTAGGTGTACGAGCCGTCCCCGTCGAGGAACACCCCGCCACGGGCAGGTGCCTGGGACACCGTGAAGGTCATCGCCACACCGTTGGTCGTGCTGGCGTTGAGACTGCCCGTCACGACACCGGCGGGCGACTGACCCGCTGCCTGGGTGGGTTTTGCGGTCGCGGACCGGTGGAACAGGGTGTACTGAACGATCTCGCCGAAGGACGGGGCGGCCGCGCGTGCGTCCGGTGGGGGGGTGACGATCACGGCGGCCCGCGGTCTCGCCTCGGCCGGCCCCGGAACCGCCCTGGCCTGCTCGACGCGGGAGCGGACCGCCCGCGACGCCGGCGCACGGCGGACGGGGCCGGTCTCAGATGCGCGCTCGATCCGCCCGGTCGTCCGCTGCGGGCCCCCGGGGGAGGTCAACTCCGCGGATGCGGCGGTCTCAGGGTTCCGCGGACCGGGGGAGTCGCCACGCTCAGCCGAAGCGGCGCCGGTGCCTGCGACGGCCACCAACGCGCCCGCGCCGAGCGCGAGGGCCAATGCGCCGACTCGGCCGACACAGGTCGATGCTCGCATCCCGGCACCCCCTCACGGAGCTCACGCCATCGTTCATGATGCCGGATCGGAGCTTCCCCGGGGCTGGAAACACCCCGAACTGCGGGGGTTTCAGACCTGCGTCGTGACGGGCGCGAGCGGGGTGAGATCAGTCTTCATGAGCACCACGTTGTAGTTGCCCCACAGCGACATGTTCCAGTACAGCGTGCTGACGTCGGGGTCGCCGCTCGCGTCGGTCAGTTGGCCGGTGCCCGACAGCGGGTGGATCATCGGCGCGTACAGGCCGGGGTACTGGAACGAGCTGGCCACCTGGATCGGGTCCGACCACGGGCCCTCCGGGGTGTCGGCGGTGCGCAACTGCATGTTGTTGAGGCCGTCGCCGTACATCACGACGTACTTGTCCAGATACTCGTTGTACTGGACCGACATCTCGCTGACGTTGCCACCGGTCTTGGCGCCGGTGAATCCGGCGAACCAGCCGCCGAAGAAGTTCGGGTTGTTGGCCAGGTCGATGATGCAGCCGAACAGCCCGGTGGAGTTGGGCGAGTCACCGATCACCGGGGCGGCCACAGCCGGCTTATCGCGCACCCAGGTGCTGCCGTCCCAGTACTCGTACTGGCCCAGGTCGGTGATCGCGGTCTCCGGGACCCGCGACAGGTATGCCGAACCGGCGCGGCCGGCCGGGGTCCCGAACGCGTAGAGGTAGCGGGTCTCGCCCGGCGCGACCTGATCCTCGGGCTGCAGGACGTAGGCCATCTGCTGGAAGTTCTGGCCACCGGCGACGTAGGGGGTCGAGGACCGGAACCAGCCCGCCGAGCGGATGGTGGACCGCTGCAGCACCCACTTGTCGGTGGCCGGGTCGTACATCGAAATCGCCGAGTAGTTGGTGGTCCAGCGGCCGGGGGTGTCCCAGGACTTCACCGAGAAGTAGTTCACGTAGTTCTCGCCGTTGGCGTAGACGGCCGACGACGGAATGTTGGTGACCTCGGAGCCGATGAAGAACACGGCATCGCGGGCGGCGGGAATGAACTGGTAGGCGTAGCCGGTGTTGATCAGGCTGAGCCCGTTGTACAGCTGGGTGTCATCGCTGAGCAGCAGCACGTTCGAGCGCCAGTCGCCGGTCATGTTCGGTCCGCTGAAGGTGTCCCCGAACGCCAGTTGGGTCAGCCCGTTCTCGCCGTTGAACCACATGATGCCCAGGTCGGTGCCGTAAACGCCGGCCCAACTGGTGTTGTTGGTCTGCGGCCAGCCCAGCCCGGGGATGGCGTTGTTGCGCTGCCCGGTCACCCACCCGATATGGGACGACGCCAGGCTCTTCGGGGCCGTGACGGCGGCCGCGGTGACCGTCGCCGCGGGAACCGGTTGCAGAGTCTGAGCGACGCCCGAGCGCAGGGTGCGGCCCGACTCCCGGCGGGCGAGGGCCAGCAGGGCCCACAGTGCCGGGGTTTCCGTCGGCACCGCCGGTGAACCGCCGGCGCCGGGCCCGGTCAGGCCGATCGCCGCCAGCAGCCGGGACACCAGTCCGCTGGGAGCAACGGTCTGACTCGCCGGCGCCGGGGCCACGGCTGTTGCCTCGACGCCGTCGGCAGTGGCCGGTGCCGCGGCGACGACCGGGACGGAGACCAGGCTGGTGATCTTGGGCGAGTCAGCCGGCGAATCCACCGCGGCCGCGACAGGTGCAACGCTCAGCTGTGTCGCCGCCGAGGGCATCGGGACCCGCTGCGGACCAATGGGATTCACGTCATTGGCCTCGGTTCTCGGCATGCCGGCTCGAACCAGATCTGCCGGGTTGTCGTTCTTCTCGGCAACCGCTGCGGCGGCCGGTATCGACACCGACTCCCGGCGCGTGGTGGGCGCCACGACGTCCTGCTGCGGGGTGGCCGCGCGGGCGGGTGGGAGATTCCCGCCGCGGGCGGTGCGCCGGGTGGTGACTGCGGAATCGCCGGTGTCCGTGGGGCCGGTCTGATCGGGCGTGCTCCGCGAGGATGTCCCGGCGGTGCCGCGGTCCGGTCCGGACGGTTCGGTGTCGGCCCACGCCACCCCGGTTCCGGTCAACACCGCGGCGCTCACACCGAGGGCGGCGGCGAGTGTCCCGACCCGGCCCACGCAGGATGCGGCCCGCTTCGAAAGGATCGGAGAACTCATCGACAACACTCCCATTTCACTCTTGTCGCGGCTAACGTCGCCTTCCGGCGTCGGCAAACACCGCAGGCACTGCGGGCGACGACGGGCTTACCGGCACTGTACCCACTGCCGCCGGGCTTTATCCAGGGCCGCGCGAGCCGTCCCGTGTGCCAGCAAAGCAACGAACCGGTCTCAAACGTGCAACGGCAACCATCATGTCCGTCCCGCGAAGGGTAAGGCCAGCGCGCTCACCAGACCCACAGCGACATGTCGCCGGTCGGATATTGCTGGCAGATGTCGGTGGTGTTGGCCGCGACACCCTTGTTGTTGAAGAACAGTTTGGCGTGGTTGGGCCACTGGAAGGCCAGCGGATCGGCGTAGATGTCGGTCGCCAGTTGCTCCGACCAGGCACGCCGTTCGGCCGGGGTCTTGGCGTAGAAATCGTGGATGTAATCCTGTGCCGCCTGCTGGATCTCCGGCGACTTGTTGTTGTAGTCGATCATGTACCGCTCGTAGTAGACCGGTTCGACGTCGCGGGCGGCGGCCAGGATCTGTTCGGCGGTGCAGGTGGTGGTGATCATCCGGTGGGGGATCGGGTAGTCGTCGGTGGCGTCGGCGTGCCCGGTCGCCGGGGACACCAGCGCGGATACCGAAACCGCCACTGCGGCGAATCCGGCCGTCGCCATCCACTGCTGCCTCATCGTGATCCTCCCTGCGCCACGGGCAAGATGTTAGCCCACTTAACAGTCTCGGGAGATCTGCCCTAAACTGCGGTTATGGGTGGATTGCGCGCGGCTGTGGTCGGTCTGTTACTGGTGTGCCCCTTGGCGCTGGCGGCGCCGGCGCAGGCGGATCCCGATATCGACTTCGCCAACCAACTGCACGGCTTCGGTATCTACGGCCAGCGTGACTACAACGCCTGGCTGGGCAAGATCGCCTGTAAGCGACTGGACCGCGGGGTCGACGGCGACGCGTACGCATCGGCCCACTTCATCGAACGCAACCTGCCGCGTGACAGCACGTCTGCGCAGGCGTTCCAGTTCCTCGGTGCGGCCATCAACATCTACTGCCCCGGCCAGGTCGGGGTACTTCAGGCCGCCGCGCAGTAACCCGCGTGGGCGTGCACATCGGGGCGCGACCAAATCATTACGCGAGAGTGACCAAGAGCCTTCCGAGGCGTTCAGGGCGGGCATCGGCCTCCATCGTCGTCTAAGAATGGAGACACAGCGGGGGCGCCGGACGGCGACCACCGTGCCCGACGGAAGGAGCGGCCCGTGCGTGTCTCCGATAGCGCGACCCGCGTTGACGCCGGAGTGGAAGCTGCCCTGTCCTGGCTGGGCGAACCGTGCGCGGAGTTCGAGTTCTGGCGCAACGGAACCCGGCAGGCCGCACTGGCGCATCTGGCGCATTTCGCCGCCAGCCGGGCGGTGCCCCAGCTGGGGCGGACCGGGATCGAGATCGCCCCCGATGTGCTGACCAATCTCATCGACGGCGGCAAGTGCCTGCGATCGACGTTCATGTATCTGGGCTGGCTGTGCGGCCCCGACGCCGGGCCGGACGCGGAAGCCGCTGCGCTGAGGGCAGCCGCCGGACTGGAGATGCTGCATGCCTTCGCGCTGCTGCAGGACGATGTGATGGACGATTCGCCGCTGCGCAGAGGCCGGCCGGCCGCTCACATCAGCTTCGCCGGGTGGCACCGCGAGCGCGGCTTCGCCGGGTCGGCCGACCGGTTCGGCGCCGCGCTGGCGATCCTGCTATCCGATCTGTGCCTGGTGTGGGCCGAGCAGATGATGCGGGAGAGCGGCGTCCCGGCCGGAGCCCTGGATCGCGCCTGGCCGCACTACGACGCGATGCGGATCGAATTGGCCGTCGGCCAGGTCGCCGATGTGGCCAACGACGCGGGGGCGGCTCCCTCTCTGGAGGCGGTGCTCGACGTCGCCCGGCGCAAGTCCGGTAACTACACCGTGCGCCGTCCGCTGGAGATCGGTGCGGCGATGGCGGGCCGCGAGGACCTGCTCGAGGCCCTCGGCGGCTACGGCGGACTGATCGGCGAGGCGTTCCAGATGCGCGATGACCTGATCGGCGTGTTCGGCGCACCGGAGGTCACCGGCAAGCCGGCCGGTGGCGACCTCGCCGAGCGCAAGGCCACCAGCGTGGTGGTGGCCGCCCAGCGGATGGCTGACCCGGCCGCCCGCCGGCACTTCGCCGAGTTCATGCACGCCGAGGCGCTCAGTCCTGCCGACATCGAGCACTGGCGCACCCTGATCGTGGCCACCGGGGCGCCGGCGTGGGTCGAGGACATGATCTCCGAACGGGTGGCCGACGCGCTCGACCTCATCGCCGACGCCCGGATCGACGACCGGGCGCAGACCCGGCTGGCCCGGATGGCCGACCTGTGCACCCGCCGCACAGCCTGAACGAACGAAAGATAACGAGGAGCCGATGATGCGCACCGTGCCTGGATCCACCGATCACGTCGTCGTGGTGGGAGCCGGACTGTCCGGACTCTCGGCGGCGATGCAGCTTGCCGGCCGCGGACGTCAGGTGACGGTCGTCGAGCGGTACGGCTTCCCCGGCGGCCGGATGGGTCAGTCCGACATCCGCGGTTACCGGATCGACACCGGCCCGACGGTGCTGACGATGCCCGATCTGATCGAGGAGGCTTTCGACGCCGTCGGCGCCTCGATGCGCGACCATCTCGAACTCATGCCCGTCGACCCCGCCTACCGCGCATCCTTCGCCGACGGCAGTTCGCTGGACGTACACACCGACGCCGCGGCGATGACGGCGGCCATCGAGGCGTTCGCCGGCCCCGCCGACGCAGCCGGGTACCTGCGACTGCGGGAATGGCTCGGCGAGTTGTACCGCCTGGAGATCGAGGGGTTCATCGGGTCGAACTTCTCCTCCCCGCTGTCCCTGGTCACCCCGAAGCTGGCCCGACTGGCCGCGATCGGTGGGTTCCGCGGATGGGAGCGCATGGTCCGCAGGTTCATCACCGATGAGCGGCTGCAGCGGATCTTCACCTTCCAGGCGTTGTACGCCGGTGTGCCACCGCAGCAGGCGCTCGCCGCCTACGCCGTCATCGCCTACATGGACACCGTGGAGGGGGTGTACTTCCCGCGCGGTGGTATGCGAGCGGTGCCGGAGGCGCTCGCGGCGGCGGCATCCGACGCCGGCGTGCAGTTCCGCTATCGCACGTCGGTTTCCGGTCTGGAGCGCAGCGGGTCGCGGATCACAGCGGTACGAACCGACTCCGGCGATCGAATCCCCTGTGACGCAGTGATTCTCACCACCGATCTGCCGGTGACCTACCAGTTGCTCGGCCGTTCACCACGGCGTCCGGTCAAGCTGCGTCCCGCGCCGTCGGCGCTCGTCATGCATGTCGGGGTGCCCTCGGTCGGGGATGCCCTGCAGCACCACAACATCAGCTTCGGCGCGGCCTGGTCGCGGACCTTCGACGAGATCATCCGCGAGGGGGTGCTGATGAGCGATCCGTCCATCCTGGTCACCATGCCGACGGCCGGTGACCGCAGCCTGGCGCCGCCCGGGCGGGATCTGCTCTATGTACTGGCACCCTGCCCCAATCTCGAAGTGGGCAAGGTCAATTGGGCGGCCGAAGGTGACGCCTACGCGCACCGGGTGCTGGCCACCGCGGCGGAGAGGCTGATGCCCGGACGGGAGTCGGCGCTGCTGGACGACGCCGACGTGCTCGATGTCGTCACCCCCGCGGACTGGGCCCGCCAGGGAATGACGGCCGGCACCCCGTTCGCGCTGGCGCACACCTTCTCCCAGACCGGACCGTTCCGCCCGGCGAACCTGGTGCGCGGCATCGACAACGTGGTCCTGGCCGGCGGGTCGACGGTCCCCGGTGTGGGAGTCCCCACCACACTGATCTCCGGCCGGCTGGCCGCCGAACGGGTCGCCGGCACCGCCGAGACCGGCCGCACGATCATCACCACCGCAAAGCAGGTACGGGCATGATCAGCACCGAACTCGACGCAGCGGGAATCCTCGACGAGGGCCTGCGGGAGTCGTACCGCTACTGCCGCCGGCTCAACGCCGAACACGGCCGCACCTACTTCCTGGCCACCCGGCTGCTGGCCCCCTCGCAGCGGCCCGCGGTGCATGCGCTCTACGGGTTCGCCCGCTACGCCGACGACATCCTCGACGACCTCAGCAGCGACGCACCGGTGGCAGAGCGGGAGGCGCGGCTGGAGCGGCTGGCCGCGAAGTTCTTCGCCGGTGCAGCCGCGGCCGGTGACGGCTCTGAGCCGGTGCTGCCCGCGGTCCTGCACACTGCGCGCCGCTACCACATCCCGCTGCACCTGTTCGACGAGTTCCTGGCGTCCATGCGAATGGACCTCACGGTCACCGACTACCCGGATCGCCCGGCGCTGAACGAGTACATGCGCGGTTCGGCGGAGGTGATCGGGCTGCAGATGCTGCCGATCCTGGGTACCGTCGGCCCGATCTCCGACGCCGAGCCCTACGCCGAGGCGCTCGGGCAGGCCTTCCAGCTGACGAATTTCCTGCGCGATATCGACGAGGACCTGACCCGGAATCGGGTCTATCTGCCGGCCGACGAACTCGCCGCGTTCGGGGTCGACCGCGACCTGCTGACCTGGTGTCACGCCAACGGGCGTACCGATCGGCGGGTCCGTCAGGCGCTTCAGTCCCAGCACGCCATCGCCCGGGACATCTACCGCACCGCGCATAAGGGCATCGCTTTGCTGGCGCCACAGTCGCGGCCGTGTGTGCAGGCGGCCTACACGCTGTACTCGGAAATTCTGGACCGGATCGAGGACATCGACTTCGCGGTGTTCAGCCAGCGTGCCTCGGTCGGGATGGGCCGCCGGTTGCAGGTGTTCACCGGCGGACTCGTGCGGGCCCGACGCGCCCGGGGCGCCGCTTGACGGGGTGCGGTTCCCGGACGACACCGCGGTGCAAGACTTACTGTTCGGCTGGTCGGTGCTGACCGCCGTATCGCTGCTGCGGGTCAAACGAGGGAGACGGAGTCATGGGCATCGGGCAGGACGGACTGCCTAAGTCGGAGGTGCCGGGAGCCTTCGACGTCGGTGCGAGGGCGTATGACCGCCTGGTCGGCGCCAATCCCGGTTACCACGATCACCTCCGGATCTCGGCACGCCGGATGCGCATTCCCAACGGCGGTCGAGGGCTGCGGCTACTCGACGCCGGCTGTGGCACGGGGGCCTCCACCGCGGCGCTGCTCGAGGCCGCTCCGCACGCCCAGATCGTCGCGGTCGACGCCTCCGCCGGGATGCTGGAGCAGGCCGCCGCCAAATCCTGGCCGGATTCGGTGCGGTTCGTGCACACCCCCATCGAGGACCTCGCCGACGCCGGGGTGGACGGACCTTTCGACGGCATCCTGGCGGCGTACCTGTTGCGCAACCTGGCCGATCCCGATGCGCAGTTGCGCCGGTTCCGGGAACTACTGGCCCCGGGGGCCACCCTGGCGGTGCACGAATACTCGGTCGCCGACTCCCGTTCGGCGCGGGCCGTCTGGGACGCCGTCTGCTGGGGGATCATCATCCCGTCCGGACGGCGGCAGACCGGCGACAGCCGGCTGTACCGGCATCTGTGGCGCAGCGTGAAGACCTTCGACGGCGCCGCGGAGTTCCAGCGACGACTGGTGGCCGCGGGTTTCACCGGCGTGCACAGTGAGACGGTGCCGGGCTGGCAACGCAACGTCGTGCACACTTTCCTCGGAGACGCCCCGTCATGAGAGGCGGCCCGTCGTGAGAGACGCCCCGTCGTGAACTGCCGCGTGAAAAGGAAAGACCCGTCATGAAGGATCCCCGCGCCGTCGCGCACCCCGCAGCCCCGGGCCGGCCGGACGCCACCGGTCTGCCGCACACGCCCCGGGTGGTCGTGGTCGGCGGCGGTATCGCCGGACTCGCCGCTGCGTGCGGGCTTGCCGAGCGCGGGGTCAGCGTCGACGTCCTCGAACGCGAGGCGGTCCTCGGCGGCCGGGTGGCCGGCTGGACCGAACAGCTCGACGACGCCGACCCGGCCGGTCCTGAACTGGCCAATAACCGGGGCTTTCACGCCTTCTTCCGGCAGTACTACAACCTGCGCTCGCTGCTGCGCCGCAGTGACCCGATCCTGTCTCGGTTGCGCGCTGTCGAGGACTATCCACTGGTTGACGGGCACGGACGCCACGACACTTTCCGCGGGCTGCCGCAGAGTCCGCCGTGGAATGCGCTGGTGTTCGCGTTGCGCAGCCCCACCTTCCGGTTCCGGGACCTGGTGCGGATCGACGCGAAGTCGGCGTCCCCGCTGGCCACGGTCAGCGTGCCGGGCACCTACGACCTGCTCGACGAGACCGACGCCGGTACCTTCCTGACCGATATCAACTTCCCGGACGCCGCCCGGCACCTGGCCTTCGAGGTCTTCGCCCGCAGCTTCTTCGCCCGGCCCGAGCGGCTGTCGGCGGCGGAACTGGCGGTGATGTTCCACATCTACTTCCTGGGCTCGAGTGAGGGCCTGGTCTTCGACGTCGCGGAGTCGAACTTCGACACCGCGCTGTGGAACCCGCTGGCCGAGTACCTCACCGGCCGCGGGGTGACCTTCCACACTGGGACGGCCGTCGAGTCGGTCGCGGTCGGTGGTTCGCGGCGCCTGCAGGTGCATACCGCCGAGGGCGCGGTGATCGACGCCGACGGCGTGGTGCTGGCGGTCGATCCGGGCGGGCTACAGCGAATCGTCGCCGCATCACCGGAACTGGGCGACGACGACTGGCGTCAGCGGGTCGCCGACATTCGGTTGGCCCAGCCGTTCATGGTGCAACGGCTGTGGCTGGACTCGCCCGTCGATCCCGGTCGGCCGCCCTTCCTCGGTACCGGCGGGCTCGAACCCGTCGACAACATCAGTGTGGTCAGCAACTACGAGCGCCAGGCTGCGGAATGGGCTCGGACGCACGGCGGTTCGGTGGTCGAGGTGCACTCCTACTCGGTCGCGGTGGACCCGGCGTCGGGTGCTGCGGTCGACGGACTGCGGGAGGCCATGCTGGCCCGGCTGCATCAGCTCTACCCGGAGACCGCGCGAGCCGGCATCGTGGCCGAACGGCTGTTGCTCAAGCAGGACTGTCCGCTGTTCTCCCCGGGCTCGTTCGCTCGGCGTCCCACCGTCGATACCGGTGTGCCGGGGCTGATGCTGGCCGGCGACGGAATCCGCATCGACCTGCCGGTGGCCCTGATGGAACGTGCCGCGACGACCGGTTGGTCGGCGGCGAACCGGTTGCTGGCCGGTTGGGGGATCAGCGGGCACACCCTGCACACGGTTCCGGTGCAGGGCCGATCGCCGGTATTGCGGCGCCTCGCCGAGCGGGGGGCGCGCTGATGGGCCTGTGGTCCTGGCTGGACGACAACATGCCGAAAGACGTTCCGCTGCAGGTCATCCCGAAGGTGCGGTGGGCCGACCAGGCGCCCACCTACCAACAGGCCGAGCCGGCCATCATCGACGCCGCGCTCCGGCGCGCCGAGCGCCGCCCGAGCGGGAACTGGTACGTCTTCGCGGCCAGCACCGATGTGCGCGGCGATCGGCCGTTCGGCGCCACGGTCGCGGGGGTGGAGATCGTCGCCTGGCGTGACGGGCAGCGTGGCCTGCATGTCGGTCCAGCCTCCTGTCCGCACCTCGGCGCTGATCTGGCCACCGGGAAGATCGACTGCGGTGGGTTGGTCTGCCCGTGGCACGGGTTGCGCCTCGAGGGCGGCCGCGAGTTCGGCTGGAAGCCCTACCCGGCCCATGACGACGGCGTGCTGGTCTGGGTGCGACTGGACAAGGCCGGGGGTGAGGAGCCGCTGGCGGCCCCGGTGCTGCCGGTGCGCCCCATCGGCGCCCGACTGGCGGCGGTGGCACGACTGGAGGGCGTGTGTGAGCCGCGCGACGTGATCGCCAACCGGCTCGACCCCTGGCACGGGGCGTGGTTCCACCCGTATTCGTTTGCCCAGTTGGGGGTGCTCAGCGCGCCGCCGGCGGACGCCGACGATGATGCCGACGTCTTCCAGGTCGCCGTCACCTTCCACATGGGCCGGCTCGGGGTCCCGGTCATCGCCGAGTTCAGCGTGCCCGAGCCCCGGACCATCGTCATGCACATCGTCGATGGCGAGGGGGCCGGCAGTGTGGTCGAAACCCACGCCACCCCGCTCGGCCCCGGGGTCGACGGCCGACCGCGCACCGCGGTGATCGAGGCGGTGATCGCCCAGTCCGACCGCGCCGGGTTCCGCCATGCGTTGACCGCCGCGCCGGTCATTCGGCCGTTGATGCAGTTGGCCGCTCGTCGATTGTGGAAGGACGACCTGGTGTATGCGGAGCGCCGATATGCGCTGCGGGCCAAGGGAAACGGCTGACCTGACCGGCTAGCGGGCGCGTCGACGGCTATTCCGGACGGTGTTGTTTGGCCAGGACCACCGCCGCCAGCGGGATGGACATCGGCGCGGGGTTCCGGGCGAGGCCCGCCGCCACCGTTGCCTGCAGTCGCGCCGAGAACTCAGTCGCCCGGGGGTCGGCCGTCCCGCCGTCGAGAGCGGTGGTCAGCGTGGGGAACACCGCCGCCCGAGCGAATCCGGCCCACCGGGCTCCCAATTTTTCGGCGTCGCCGTCGTGCTGATAGCGCATCCAGAACCGGTCCTCGGCGTCGAAGGTCTCCAGGTGCTCCACCGAGAGACCCTCGAACCTGCCCGATGGCGCGAACGGGGCCCGCAGTTCCTCTTCCGCACGGCCCACCGTCGGGATCGCCATTCGCGTCACCTCCGCCGCGGTGATCACACCATCGGCCGCCAACGTGCCGAGTCCGTCGTGGAGTGCATCCATCAACGGGCCGAACCCCGCCCGGCCGTCGTCGTCGACGGCCAGGGTCAGCACCACCAGACGCCCGCCGGGTGCAAGTTCGCGGCCGCGGAACGCGACGAAGTCGTGCCAGTCCTCAGCAGCCTGCCGGGTGAAGGCCCGCCGGGCGGACTCGTCGGTGCTGTGCGAGATGTGGATGTGGTCGCCGATGGCCGCCGGCAGTCGGCTCAGCCAGTGTGTGGCCCACGAACTCCACCCGAGCGTGATGCTGTCCGACGGCAGAATCTGCTGGTAGAAGGAACGGCCCAGGGCGGTGGCGAAAGCCGCGCCGTCGGCGGCCAGGTAGCTGTCCTGGTCCTCGTTGAGAGTGCTGAACAGCGCGGTGAAGTCATTGGCGGCCACATCGGTATGGGTGACGAGGATGGCGTGATCCGGCCGGGTCCGCCCGCGCACCGCGGCGATGGCGGCGCCGATCGGCTTCAGCGAGTTGTATCCGTTGGCCGCGCCGTAGTCGGCGATCGTGACGGGCCGGGCCGGCGGGGGGAGCGGCACCATGGCGGCGCATTGTTCGAGAAGCTCCTGGGCTCTGATCAGCCCAGCGGCCTGTAGCCGGGAGGACGCGGTGTAGGTGGCGCTGTCCATCGGCTGCGGGCGCACGACGATGCTGGACTGTCGCGTCGCGACGATGCTGGACTGCCGCGTCGCGTGGATGCTGGACTGCCGCGTCGCGGGCTGCCCTTTCATGACGGGAGACGGTAGTCGGTTCGCCCCGGGTTGGCAGCGGACGTGACAGACTGCGCCGATGGCCGGCTCACCGATCGCCAACCGCGTCATCCCGATTGTGGTGGGCGCCTTCGTGGCGGTCTCGGTGGGCGGCTTGGCGATCCTGACGGTCATGAACGTCTTCTGGGAGCGTTACAACGCCTACGGGGAGATCCCGATCCCCGGGTCGGCGGTGATCGAGTTGCCGGCGGGCACCGTCACCGTGAACTTCCATGTGCATACCGGGCGCGAAGGGACGGCGGTCCCGCCGTTGCGGATGAGCATCGAACCACCGCCGGGAGTTGCCGATCCCGTGGTCACCGACGATCTGGGCAGTTCGGTGAGAATCAACGACGACGTGCACCGGCGGGTGTGGTTCATGGACGTTGTGGAGGCGGGCAGCTACCAGATCAGCATCAACGGCCCGGTGGACGGTTACGGTCAACCGCGACTCGCGTTCGGCCAGACTGGGTCGATGGACGGGCTGATGTGGGTGTTCGTCGCGATGTCGATCATGAGCGTCGATCTCGCGATCGCGGTGTGGTGGTTCCGGCGGCGCCGGGCCAAGACCGGATCGTCGGGGACGGCCGCTACCGAGGACGTGAGCGGAACACCGTCCGACCCCGGCGAGGCCTTCGTGCCCACCGATCAGGGTGTGCGGCTTGAGCAGCTGAAAACCATTGCCGCCCTGCGGGACTCGGGGGCGCTGTCGGAGGCCGAGTTCAAGGCCGAGAAGCGGCGCATCCTCGACGGCCGATAGCGGCGGCACTGGCCTACACTGCCGCGAATGAAGGCTGTGAGCTGTGCCAATGGTGTGCTGTCGGTCGTCGATGTGCCCGACCCCCGGCCCGCCGAGGGTCAACTTGTGCTTGACGTCCACGCCTGTGGCATCTGCGGATCGGATCTGCATGCCAAGGACCACTCCGACGAACTCGCCGACGTCCTGGAAGAGGTCGGTTACCAGGATTGCATCCGCCGCAATACGCCGACGGTGATGGGCCACGAGTTCGCCGGCGTGGTGGCTGAACGCGGCCCCAAGGCGGCGAAAGGCCTTAAGACCGGGACGCGGGTGGTGTCCTTTCCGATGGTGCGGGCGCACGGCGGGGTGCAACTCACCGGTCTGTCCCCATTGGCGCCCGGCGGGTACGCCGAACGGGTTCTGGTCGAGGCGTCCATGACGTTCGCGGTGCCCAACGGCCTGGATATGGACGTCGCCGCGCTGACCGAACCGATGGCGGTGGCTCTGCACGCGGTACGGCGCAGCGAGATCAGCAAGCGCGACACCGCCGTCGTGATCGGCTGTGGGCCGGTCGGTCTCGCGGTGATCTGCCAACTCAAGGCGCTCGGAGTGGACACCATCGTCGCCAGCGACTTCTCGCCGGGTCGGCGGGCCCTGGCGCAGAGGTGCGGCGCCGACATCGTCGTCGACCCGAAAGTGGACTCGCCCTATGACAGGGCGATCGGCAAGGGGATGATCACCGGGTTCTCCGGCCTCGGCGAGTTGGCTATCGGGTCGATGGAGAAGCTTCGCCGGCTACCGGGCTGGGAGTACCTCTACCGGGCCGCGGATGCGCTGGGTGCGGCAGGACCGAAGCGGCCGGTGATCTTCGAGTGTGTCGGGGTGCCCGGGATGATCGACAGCGTCGTCGCTGCCGCACCGCTGAACACCCGGGTCATCGTGGTCGGGGTGTGCATGAACATCGACCAGATCCGGCCGGCGATGGCGGTCGGCAAGGAGATCGACATGCGGTTCGTCTTCGGCTACACCCCACTGGAGTTCCGCGACAGCCTGCACATGCTCGCCAACGGGAAACTCGACGCCGGCGCGCTGATCACCGGAAAGGTCGGGCTGGGCGGTGTGGCGACCGCGTTCGAGGCGCTGAAGGACCCGGAGACCCAGGCCAAGATCATCATCGACCCGCGCAGCGACGCCACCGCGCCCTAACTCACTGCTTGTGGGGCGGGCTCTTGTCGGGCGCTTTCTCGTCTGGCAGGGCCTTCTCAGGCAGTGTCCCTGGCTGGCTCTGCAGAAACTCCGAGAAGACGTTCACCGCGGCGACGGCCATCGCGCTCAGGACCGGGCTGACGTCCACCGTCGCGGGCAGGTTGCGGCGCATGTTCGCGGGATGGCCCCAGAATTCGGCGGTGATCGCTTCCTGAACTCGTCCTGCAAGATCCGTCGCGGCCTCGGCGTCCTTGAGCATGAGTTGGGCGGTGGCGCGCCTGGTGGCGTCTTCGATGATGGGCTGAAGGGCTTCCTTCGCCCTTCGGGCGAGTTCATCGAGGAGGGGCCGCGCGCCCTCCGGCATGGAACCGGGCATCTGCGACACGATACGCCGCAGCGGGGTGTCGTCC
>JAUPLT010000315.1 GCA_030836785.1 Actinomycetota bacterium | reverse complement strand
GTCGAAGCGCGACGTATGCGGATCGATCCGGTATGGGTCGTCGCCGCCGTGGTGGCTGCGTTTGCACTGTTGGGCACCACGCTGCGTTCGGTCGTATATGAGAGCGTGGAACTTTCCACGGCTGCAACGGTTTTCGCGGGCATTTTTGTGCAAGCCCTGCCGTTCCTCGCGCTTGGTGTGACGCTGAGCGCCCTGCTTGCGATTGTCGTCACCCCGGACCGGCTGGCTCGGTGGTTGCCGCGGAGGCCATCGGCGGCCGTGCTGACTGCTGCGGTGAGCGGCGCCGCGCTGCCTGGGTGCGAGTGTGGGTCGGTGCCGCTGGCCCGGCGACAGTTCCGTGACGGTGTGCTGGGCGCGGCGGCGTTGACCTTCATGCTGGCCGCGCCGGCGATCAATCCGATAGTGGTGGTGTCGACGGCGGTGGCGTTTCCCGGACAGCCACTGATGGTGGTCGCACGTGTCGCTGCGTCCCTGTTGACAGCGGTCGTCATGGGTCTGGCCTGGCTGCGGTGGGGACGCACCGAATGGATTACCCGGCGTCTGCCACCGGTGTGCGCCGAACAGGGGCCGCGCTGGCGGATGTTCGTCGAGGCCGCGCGTCATGATTTCTTGGTTGCTTCGTCCTACCTTGTCATCGGAGCCGCTGCAGCGGCAGCGTTGCACGTGCTGGTGCCGAAATGGGTTTTCGAACGGCTGTCCGGCCAGCTGCTGCTCGGGGTCTTGGTGATGGCCGTTCTGGCGGTGGTCTTGGCGTTGTGCTCGGAGGGCGACGCGTTCGTCGCCGCCGGCTTGACGATGGTTCCGTTGGTTCCGCGGTTGGTCTTCCTGGTGGTCGGCCCGGCCATCGACATCAAGCTGTTTGCCATGCAAGCGGGGATGTTCGGCCGAGCCTTCGCCGTCCGGTTCGCACCCGCCACCTTCGTGGTGGCTACTGCCATGGGCACAATCGTCGGCCTCGTGGTGCTCGGGAGTGGCTGGTGAGCCGGGAATCCGAGAACACCCTGCTGCTGCTGATCGGGCTGGCGACCGGAATGATCACGATCACGGGCGCATTCACCCGTTATGTGAAGCCGGCATTGATGCCGTGGCTCTATGTGACTGCGGCGGTATTGATCGGCTTGGCGTTGGCGGCGATGATCGATGATGTTCGGCGTCGGGCCAATCATGAAGGCCATCAGGGGCATTCGCACGCCAATCTCGTGACGTGGCTGCTGTTGCTCCCAGTGGTGGTGTTGATTTTCATCACCCCGCCGGCCTTGCTTCCGCAGGCCAGCGTGCCCAGTGTTCGTACCGTACCGACAGAGGCGTTGCGGAGGCCCTTTGCTCCGCTGCCGGCTGGCCGGGCGCCGGAGGTGCCGATCCCCAGCGTGATGCTGCGCGCCGCCCAGGATTCAGCCGGCACCCTGAACGACAGGCTCATCACCGTGGTTGGCTTCACGGTCCACGACGGCGACGCGGTGGGGTTGGGCAGGCTGGTGGTCATGTGCTGCGCCGCGGACGCGCAACTGGCGCAGGTCCACCTCGGCGGCGCTTTGGCGGCAGAGGCCCGTCGCTACCCGGAGTACACCTGGCTGCGGGCAGAAGGGATCGTGCAGCCGGGACCGGCTAACGGCGATTCCTCGGTGATACCCACCCTTGAGGTGGCGGCACTGGCTGAGATCGAACCTCCGGAGGATGCGTATGCGTGAGGAATTGGATATGTGAGACGGGCACTCAGTGCTCGTGGACGTGGTCTCCGTGCTGAAAATGCCGGTGTCCGTCATGGATGTGGTCAACATGGCCGTCGTGCGCGACCTTCTCGCAGTCGTCGTCATCGGTATGCGGTGTCCCGTGCCCGGAGTGAATCTTCGCCTCCGGGTGGCGCTCTCCGTCGTGGATGTGGTCTACGTGGTCGCCGTGGACAACGGTCTCGTGCCCGTCGCCTGGCAGGTGCTCATGGTCGCTGGGTTCGCTGTGCTGTGCAGGTGGCATTTCCACTCCCTTGGTGCACGGGCCTATCGCTCCGCTGTGATCGATTTGCTGAGGTATTAGAACCCCCTCAGCGCACAACATCTACCGCTAATGATAATCATTGTCAATAGATTCGCTGCGGGCACGGAGGACGGTGCGGCATGTTCGATTGGTTCAGGCGTGGCTGGGGGATGGCGAAGGCGAGTGGGGCCGTCCTCACGAGCAAGCCGAGTCTTCTGCTGTTTCCCGTCATCTCGGTGATTGCGCTTAGCCTGCTGACCGCGACCTTGGCGGTCCCGGTGCTTCTCGGTGCAGTCGCGGGCTACGGCCTGGGGTTCTCCGATAACACGATGGCAGTGCTGGGCGGTGTCGCGGCATTCCTCTGGTATTTCCTGTGCACGTTCGTGATCGTTTTCTGCAACGCTGCGCTGGTCAGTTGCGCGCTGCAACGTTTCAACGGGACGGACCCGTCCATCAGATCAGGGTTCGCCGCTGCCGGAGCCCGGCTGCCGCAGATCCTCGGCTGGTCATTCCTGACGGCCTCCGTCGGGGTGCTGCTACGCGGGCTGCAGTCCGTGCTGAGTAAGAAGTTCGGGTTCATCGGCGAGCTTGCGCAGGGCATCGCCGATGCCGTCTGGGGCGTGGCAACCTACTTCGTGTTGCCGGTGGTTGTCACAGAGGGGCTGGGACCGATCAAGGCTGTCAAGCGGTCATCGTCGATCCTGCGCCGGACCTGGGGTGAATCCCTCGGCGGATCGACCGGGCTCGGCGCCGTCATGATTCTGTTTCTGCTGCCGTTGGCGGGCCTCGGCGCGGTGTTTGCTACCGGTGCGGGCGGGCCTACGGTGATGTCTTTGGCAGGTGTGGTCGGGGTCATCTATACCTTGGCGGTGACGGTGGTCTTCACCACCTTGGGCACGATCTTCCGGGCGGCGGTGTACAGCTACGCCGTCACGGAGCAGGCGCCGCCCGAAGTCGACGCCGACTTGATCCGGTCTGCCTTCCACACCCGCTGAGGCGCGCGGCGGTTTCGGCCCTACTGCGTGGGCAGGGCCGAAACCACGGTCACGTCATACAGATTGGACTGCCAGGCGGTCATGAAGGCGGCCAGTGGAACCGCCAGGCCCTTCGGGTACTTCAGCGATCCGTCCTCTTCCTTGAGGCCCTGCCAACCGGGTCCGCTGTCGTTGAGGTACACGGTGCCATCCTTGACGTCGATCCCGATGACCACGACGAAGTGGTTCGGACTCACGTAATCCGGCTTCGTGACCTCTTCCTCTTCGCCCACCGCGGTCCAGATGGACTGCGAGTTGACGAAGACGATTGGCGCGTTGCCCTTGGCGAGTTCGAATTTCAGATCATTCAACGCCCGCTGCCCGTCGGCGATCGTGGCCACCTCGACCGTCTTGCCGTCGATCTGGACCTTGGTGGTGTAGCGGACATTCTTGGTGTCGACCGGGTAGTACATCTTCAGCATGGCCGCGAGGTCCGGCATGAAGACGCCTTCCTGGATGTACTCGTCGAGATACATCTTCCTGCCCACGACCACCGTGCTGTTGGTGACCTTCGCGTATCCGACGATCTCCTCCTCGGAGGGTTTCTTGTCCAGGGACCCCAGCACCTGGCCGATCGCCATCGCGCCGGCCATCGGCCCGCAGTTCTCGTAACTCTGCTTCACCCAGTACTTTTGGTTCTCCTCCGGGTTTCCGTAGTCGCCCGTCCCGTTGACGGTGAGTTTGATCTCCTGGGTCTGGACGCTGGGCTGCGCCAGCTTGTTGGCCAGTGCCCACGCCTGAACTGTGTTCTGGAAGGCGCCGAGGAAGCCCGGCAGCTGCGATCCGGTGGCAACGCTGCCGGCGACGATGAAGGAGTCCTCGATTCCCGAGCCGATCAGTGTGGAGTTGACGGTGTAGACGTATTTGCCGGTGACCGGATCGAGATCGACCTGGCCGTAACGGGGTTGGGTGGTGATCGCATAGGTGGTGTCAAACCCGGTGTTACTGCTGAACACCACGGTGCCCTCGATCAGCTTCGCCTCGCCCCGGTTCGGTCCCTGGGTGGTCGACGCCGTCGGCTGAACGTTGAACAAGGTGTAATTGAGCCACTGTGTGATCTGGCTGCCGATCGAGTCCTCCACTGCGCCAACGGTATTGGCGTTAGCGGGGTTGGGATTGCCGTTGGGTCCGCTCTGGCCCTGATCGCCGTAGGACCCCTCAGAGCCGCCGGAACCCTTGCCGCCGCGTCCGCCGCCACCGCCGTCGCCGCCGAAGCCGCCCTTGCCTTGACCCGCGCCGCCGTCAGCGCCCGCGTCGCCGCCGGAACCACCGGTGCCGCCCGTGCCACCGTCGATGGCGGCTTCCTTGCCGGATCCGGCGTTACCGCCGCTTCCGCCGTCTCCGCCTGCACCGCCGGTGCCGCTCAGCTGGGTCGCCGTGCCGGACCCGCCCGGACCGCCCTTGCCTCCGGTACCGGGGTTGCCGCCGCGGCCGGCGAAGCCGACCAGTTCGTCCTTGTCATTGACGCCGCCGCCACCACCGCCACCGGACCCGCCCGCGCCGCCCTCGCCACCGCGTCCTGCCGCGCCGGACGTGGTGGCTGCGCCACCGGTACCCCCCTGACCGCCTTTGCCGCCGTTGCCGCCGTCACCGCCGAGCATGTTGGCATCAGGAGTGTTCTGACCTGCGCCGCCGGCCCCGCCGGCTCCGCCCGTGCCGCCGGCGCCGCTTCGCCCGGCAACCCCGTTCGACTCCAGCAGGAACAGATAGCGACCGGCGCCGGCTTCGCCGCCGTTGGTGCTGCCGGCCCCGCCCTTGCCGCCGTCGCCCCCGTCGCCGCCGTTCTCACCGGCGCCGCTCAAGGCGGGGTCGTCCCAGGTGAATCCGGCGCCGCCGGCACCTCCATCGCCACCGTCTCCGGCGGGCCCACCGTTGCCGCCGAGTCCGAACAGCAGGCTGCCGTTTCCGCCATCGCCGCCGCGCCCTCCGGCGCCACCGTCGAAGCCGTTGGTGCCGTTAAGACTCAGCGGGCTGCCGTTGATGCCGACCCCACCCTTTTGACCGGCTCCGCCACCGCCGCCGTTCCCGCCCTTGCCCAAGAGCGAGAGCAGGCCGGTGTCGCCGCCCCTGGCGCCGTTCCCGCCGGCGAGGCCGCCGTTGCCGCCGTTGCCGCCGTTGCCGGCCCAGAGTCCGCCGCTGCCTCCGGTTCCGCCGTCGCCGCCGGTGCCGGGGCGGTCGTTGGTCTCGGGCCCATCGCCACCGTTGCCGCCGTTGCCGCCGTTGGCGAAGAATGACAGAAGTCCGCCGTTACCGCCCCGTCCGCCGACTCCTGCGGTCGTGCCACCGCCGCCGGCGCCGCCGTCACCGGCGAAGCCGGACACGGAAAGCAGGCCGGTATCACCGCCGGCGGCGCCCTTACCTCCGACCGCACCCACTCCGTATCCGGTGCCGCCGGCCCCGCCGGCGCCACCGTTTCCGAACCACAGTCCACCATTGGCGCCGGCGCCGCCGTCGCCGGCCGTATCACCGGGAATGACGGGTCCGCCGAAGGTCTGCAGATCCCCGCCGGCCCCACCGCTTCCGCCGTTGCCGATGAGGCCGGTCGCGCCACCCGCGCCGCCTGCGCCACCGGCTGTCGGTGACAGCGCGCCGTTGCCGCCGTTGCCGCCGTTACCCGTCACCCAGCCACCGTGCCCGCCGTTGCCGCCGCGACCGGAGTTCACGGTGAGGATCCCGGCGCCGCCGTTGCCGCCGTTGCCGAACAGGCCGGCCGCGCCGCCGTTGCCGCCGTTCCAGCCATTCCCGCCGTTTCCGATCAACCCGCTGTTGCCGCCGTTGCAGGCCGAGGTTCCGGTGCAGGTCTGGGCGGTGAACGAGAAGCCGTTGCCGACCAGAATGCCGGCGTCGGGGTGGTCTGCCGTGCCGTCGCCGAAGAAGACGTCCCACAGCGACCGGTTGGCCTCGGCAAAGGCCGTCGGCACGGCGTTCGGTGCGGTGCCGGCAGTCGCAGCCGCGGGGCGCGCCGGCACCATCTCGTGGTCCCGGCGGGCCACGCTCGCGGCCGCAAATGCCAACGGCGCGGCCCACGGCGAGTCCGCACCCGCACCGGAGCTCCGGGCAGTCCGCTCAGGCGATTCCGTGAGCGCGGGTACCGCGGACATGGCAGCGGCGGATGCCGGCACCGCAGTCGATCTGGTCGCCGACGACGGGAACGCCGGCGCCTCCAATACGGGCTGGGTGGCCAGCGCGCTCTCGCCGGGTGCAGTGTCCTGCGCTGTGGTGCCGGCCGCCGCCAAGTTGAGCGCGGCGCGGCTCGTCGTGGCCGCACCGGCCGGACCCGTGTTGCGGCCGGTTTCGGGGGCTGCGGCCACAGCCTGGCCCGGTGGCGTAGATCGGTCTGCGGCAGCGGGGCGTCGATCGGCCGCCCGGCCCCGGGTGCTCGGGGAGTCGGATGACCGCGTGCCCGCAGCGACCCCGCGCACGGCCGGCTCCGAAGTTCTCGCGCTGCTGGCTTCCGAACCCGCTGAATTCGTGGGGTCGGCCGCGGCGGTCGCAGGCAACCACCAGATCGCCGCACCCACGCCGAGGGCGGCGGCCAATGCGCCCACCCGGCCGACATGAGTCGAGGTGTTGGGCGGGCAGTGCTGCCCGGCTGCCTGCATCCTCGTGCGGGTGCCGAGAGTCCGGGTGCCAAGAGCTGTCGTGTGAGCCATCTGCGCGTCCTTCCGGCGTGGTGTCGAATTCCGCCGCAGTCCTTGCTCGCCGCAGCATCTCCAAAACGCTGCCAATATATGCAGCCTTACCTAAGTCTGTCGTGCCTTCGGGAGATTCCGGACTCTGCGGTCGATCGCTGGCCGGGGCGGAACGGCGTTTCTGTCAGACACCGCTGGGAAGCTGATGCCATGTTCGAGATCACGCCGGCATCGTCCACACCCGATGTCATCGACTCGGAGACTCTCCGGGCCGACTTGGAGGACCCGATTGCCGCGGTTGTTGCGGTCGAACTGTCGCGGCGGTTCGTCGGGCTCTGCTTGAGCTGGGCAGAGCCGATGGTCGCCGACCTCGCCG
>JAUPLT010000314.1 GCA_030836785.1 Actinomycetota bacterium | reverse complement strand
TGTTCGTCGCGTACACCTACGTCTGGCGTCGAGGCGGCCTGGAATGGGACTAGCGGGAGGCTGTGACGGGTGGGACTAGAGGAAGCACTGCCCGGGGGGATTCTGCTCTCCACCGTCGAGAAGGTCGCCGGTTTCGTCCGCAAGGGTTCGTTGTGGCCCGCGACGTTCGGACTGGCCTGCTGCGCCATCGAGATGATGTCGACGGCCTCACCCCGTCACGACATCGCCCGGTTCGGGATGGAGCGATTCTCGGCAACCCCGCGTCAGGCCGACCTGATGATCGTCGCCGGGCGGGTAAGCCAAAAGATGGCCCCGGTGCTCCGGCAGGTCTATGACCAGATGGCCGAGCCCAAGTGGGTCCTCGCGATGGGCGTGTGCGCCTCCAGTGGCGGCATGTTCAACAACTACGCCATCGTTCAGGGAGTGGATCACGTTGTGCCCGTAGACATCTACCTGCCCGGCTGCCCGCCCCGTCCGGAGATGCTGCTGCACGCCATCCTGGCCCTGCACGCCAAGATCGCGGAGATGCCACTCGGGGTGCACCGCGCCGAGGCCGTTGCCGCCGCCGAGCAGGCGGCGCTCGCCGCCCGGCCCACCATCGAATTCAAGGGACTGCTGCGATGAGTGGCCCGGAGGGTGGGGCTTCCCCCGACACCGAGGTGATCGGTGTGCGCCGCGGCATGTTCGGCGGCGATACGTCGGGTTACGGCCGACTCGTCCGGACCGTCGCCCTTCCCGGTGACAGTCCCCGGCCCTACGGTGGCTACTTCGACGCGGTGGTGGACCGACTCGCCGAAGTCCTGGGCACCGGCGTGTTCACCGCGGCTGTGCGGCGGGTGGTGGTGCATCGCGACCAACTGGTCCTCGACGTGGCCCGTGAGCACCTGCCCACCGTTGCGAGTGCGCTCCGCGACGACCCGGCACTGTGTTTCGAGTTGTGTTGTGGCGTATCGGGTGTGCACTATCCCGCGGACACCGGACGCGAACTGCACGCCTTTTACCCGCTGATGTCGATCACCCATAACCGCCGTATCGCGATGGAGGTCGCCTGCCCGGACGCAGACCCGCACATTCCCTCGCTGTTCGGGATCTATCCCACCTGCGATTGGCATGAGCGGGAGACCTACGATTTCTTCGGCATCATCTTCGACGGCCATCCGGGGCTGACCCGCATCGCGATGCCCGACGACTGGACCGGCCATCCGCAGCGCAAGGACTATCCGCTCGGTGGGGTTCCGGTGGAGTTCAACGGCGCGCAGATCCCGCCGCCCGACACCCGGCGGTCGTACTCATGACCGAGACCGTGATCACCCTCGGCGGACAGGATTGGGACGATATCGTCGCAGCGGCCCGCGACGGCGAGGCCGGTGAGCGGATCGTGGTCAACATGGGCCCCCAGCATCCGTCCACCCACGGAGTGCTGCGCCTGATCCTCGAGATCGAGGGTGAGACCGTCGTCGAAGCCCGGTGCGGAATCGGCTACCTCCACACCGGGATTGAAAAGAACCTCGAGTACCGCACCTGGACCCAGGGCGTGACCTTCGTGACCCGGATGGACTATCTCTCCCCGTTCTTCAACGAGACCGCGTACTGCCTCGGTGTGGAACGCCTGCTGGGCGTCACCGATGAGATCCCGGAGCGCGCCACTGTGATCCGGGTCCTGCTGATGGAACTCAACCGGATCTCCTCACACCTGGTGGCCCTGGCCACCGGCGGGATGGAACTCGGCGCAATGGCGGTCATGTTCGTAGGGTTCCGCGCCCGGGAGATGCTGCTCAGCGTGTTCGAGGCCATCACCGGCCTGCGAATGAACAATGCCTACATCCGGCCCGGAGGTGTGGCCGTCGACCTGCCCGAGGACGGCGCACAGCGGATCGCCGACTTACTGGCGGTGTTGCCCGGCGAGTTGCGCGAACTCGAAGACCTGATGAGCGACAGCCAGATCTTCAAAGCACGAACCCAGAACGTCGGATATCTGGACCTGACCGGGTGCATGGCCCTGGGAATCACCGGGCCGGTGCTGCGCTCCACCGGACTGCCGCACGACCTGCGGACCGCGCAACCGTATTGCGGGTATGAGACGTATGACTTCGAGGTGATCACCGACGACGCGGCGGACTGCTACGGGCGCTACCTGATCCGACTCGGGGAGATGCGGGAGTCGCTGAAGATCGTCGGCCAGTGCCTGGATCGACTGAGGCCCGGCCCGGTGATGATCGCCGACCGCAAGCTGGCCTGGCCTGCCGACCTTGCGCTGGGGCCGGACGGCCTGGGCAACTCGCCCGCCCACATCGCCCGCATCATGGGAACCTCGATGGAGGGCTTGATTCACCATTTCAAACTCGTCACCGAAGGCATCCGGGTGCCGGCCGGCCAGGTCTACTCGGCGGTCGAGTCACCACGCGGGGAACTTGGCGTACACCTGGTCTCCGATGGCGGTACCCGGCCCTACCGGGTGCACTACCGTGACCCCAGCTTCACCAACCTGCAGGCGGTGGCGGCGATGTGCGAAGGGGGAATGGTGGCCGATGTGATCGCCGCGGTGGCGAGTATCGACCCGGTGATGGGCGGCGTCGACCGATGAGTGTCGACATCACGCTTGGTCCGCGCCCGGATGAGCCCGGCCCCGCCGTCGGAGGACCTGATGCGTATCCGCCGGAGACCGGGGGACGCCTGGCAGCTGACGCGGGTGTGATCATCGAACGCTATCCGCATCCCCGGTCGGCGCTGCTGCCACTGCTGCACCTGGTCCAGTCTCAGGACGGCTGCCTCACCCGGGCCGGAATCCGCTTCTGCGCAACCCAACTCGGCCTGACCGATGCCGAGGTCACCGCGGTGGCCACCTTCTACTCGATGTACCGGCACTCCCCCACCGGGGAATACCTGGTCGGGGTCTGCACCAACACCCTGTGCGCGGTGATGGGCGGCGACGAGATCCTGCAGACCCTGGAATCTGAGCTTGGCGTCCACGCCGGCCAGACCACCCCCGACGGCCGCGTCACCCTGGAGCACATCGAGTGCAACGCAGCCTGCGACTACGCCCCGGTGGTGATGGTGAACTGGGAGTTCTTCGACAACCAAACACCCTCCAGCGCAACCGCATTGGTGGCGGCGCTGCGCTCAGGCGAGGCCGTGACACCCACCCGTGGCAGCCCCCTGTGCACGTTCCGGCAGACCGCCCGGATCCTCGCGGGCCTGCCACCCGTCGGCGACGGTGCTGACCGGGGATCCCCGTGCTGACCCCGGTGCTGACCCGGTTCTGGGACACCCCGGAGTCGTGGACCCTGCGGACGTATCTCAATCACGACGGCTATCGGGGGCTGCGCCGCGCCCTGGCGATGAGACCCGAACGCGTCATCGACACGATCAAGGATTCCGGCCTGCGTGGCCGCGGCGGGGCGGGATTCCCCACCGGCGCGAAATGGTCGTTCATCGACCAGAAGTCGGCCAAACCGCGCTACCTGGTCATCAACGCCGACGAGTCCGAGCCCGGCACCTGCAAGGACATGCCACTGCTGATGAACGCGCCGCACTTCCTGGTCGAGGGGGCCATCATCGCGGCCTACGCGATCGGCGCGCGGCACGCCTTCGTCTACCTGCGCGGCGAGGTGGTCGGTGTGCTGCGCCGGTTGCGGAACGCCGTCGCGGAGGCCTACGAGGCCGGCTTCCTGGGCACGAACATCCTCGGCAGTGGCTATGACCTGGACCTGGTCGTGCACGCCGGCGCCGGTGCCTACATCTGCGGCGAGGAAACCGCACTGCTGGACTCCCTGGAGGGCCGCCGCGGCCAGCCGCGACTGCGTCCGCCCTTCCCCGCCGTCGCGGGTCTCTACGCCTGTCCGACCGTGGTCAACAACGTCGAATCAATCGCCAGCGTGCCGCCGATCCTGGTCAACGGGGTCGAGTGGTTTCGGTCGATGGGCACCGAGAAGTCCCCCGGTTTCACGCTCTACTCGCTGTCCGGCCACGTCACCCGGCCCGGCCAGTACGAGGCGCCCCTGGGTGTCACGCTGCGCGAATTGCTCGGGTACGCCGGCGGGGTACGGGCCGGGCACGAACTGAAGTTCTGGACACCCGGCGGCTCGTCGACGCCGCTGCTGACCGCCGAACACCTCGATGTCCCATTGGATTACGAGGGGATGGCCTCGGTCGGGTCGATGCTGGGCACCAAAGCGCTACAGATCTTCGATGAGACGACATGCGTGGTGCGGGCGGTGCGGCGCTGGACCCAGTTCTACGCCCACGAGTCGTGCGGCAAGTGCACACCGTGCCGCGAGGGCACCTACTGGCTCGCGCAGATCTACGAGCGCCTGGAGACCGGCCGGGCCTGTCAGGAGGATCTGGACAAGCTGCTCGACATCGCCGACGCCATCCTCGG
>JAUPLT010000313.1 GCA_030836785.1 Actinomycetota bacterium | reverse complement strand
TGTGCTCTTCCGATCTACCTGGGCGATCTCCGCGCGCCGCAACCCCGCCTCTGCGGCCAGCCGCAGCATCAGCGCCTCGCGCGGGGTGGCCTTCATCAGCGCCTGCCGGTAGGTCTGCTCGGGGCACGGCCGCGCTGAGGCCCTCGGAACCCGGATCTGCGGCATCCGCGCCGACGGGTCGACCTCGACGTGGCCGTTCTCGTGCGCCCACGAGAAGAACCCGCGCGCCGCCGCCCGCATGGAGCGTCGGGTTTCGGGCTTCCACTGCTGGGCCGAGAACCAGCCCGTGAGGATCTCCAGGGTGACCAGCGTCGGGGCGACGGCCACAGACCGGGCCAGGTGTTCGAGTTGCCCGCGCCGCAGCCCGATGGTTGTGGCGGGCCGACCGATGGCCGCCAGGTAGGCCACATAGTCCCCGATGAGCATTTCCCAGCCGTCCGGTATCACCGGTGCCTCCCCAGTCGCATGACTGGTGAACATAGCGGCCCTTATGGCAGCCACGGCGGGGATTCCTGAGAATTGCTTAGGCAGCATCTCGGTACCAACCGGTGGATTTGTTCCGGGTGGGGCCGCGACGGTTACGGGCGATGGGTGTCGGCGTCGGCGGCGGCACGGGACGAAGCTTCGGCTCATGCTCGCCGACGAGGTAGTCGGCCCGAAAGCCGGCGACGTGTTCGATCTCGTCCAGATCGGCAGTGTTGAGGGCGGTCGCCCCACTGAGTCGGCGGTAGAGGTAGCCGCGATCCCACTTGAGCATCTCGGCGAACTCGGTCTTCTTGATGCGCTGCTCGGCCAGGAGGCCGCGCAACCGGCGCGCTACGGCATCGGTGAGCGATTCACCATTGCTCTCAAAGTTGTGAATGGTAGCCATGAGCACCAGTTTGCGCGCTGAGCGTGACGGATGCAATACCCAAGTTGCGGCGCGACACGCCTATCGGACACCGCCACGCTTGACCATGTCACGCTGAGCGTGTATCTGTAGTACTCATGCAACAAACCAACCTCGCAGCGAACATTCGCGCGGAGCTGGCCCGGAACGGAAAAACCCAATCCGACCTCGCTGACCACCTCGGTATCACTCGCCAGGCACTCTCCCAGAGACTCCTAGGCCGCGTCGACTTCCGCATGGGCGAGGTAACCGCGACGGCCAGCTTCCTCAGTACCTCCATCTCCGCACTCGTTGGCGAGGTGGCCGCATGACTCCCTTCACCCGCCCACCCGCGCCGCCGCACCCTGCGTGCTGCCTGCGCCACCACAACATCGGTATGCGCGTGTGCTGGCGGCAGGGTTTCCAGTTCAAGCGCGGCACCGTCATGGGCCACAAGGGAGATCAGCGGTTCATCTCCATCAAGCTCGATGACGGCTCGGTGCAGTCGATGCCGTGCGGTGGGGTGGCGGCGCTGTGAGCATCTTCGTCTTCGGCCTGTTCATGACCGGCATGTTCGGCATCGGGGTGTGGCTGGGCTGGCACATGGCGCACATCAACACCCGCATCGACGCCGACCTCGCTGAGTACCTGACCGCCGGAAGCCTGCCCGTGTTGAGTTTCGACTCCACGGGCCAGGGCGCGGCCCGCCCCGAACCCCCAACGGGGGCGGGCCGCGCATCCCAGATCCCCAGAAAGTAATTGGCCCCGCCGCGGTGTGCGCCGCGACGAGGCCCGACCCACTGAAAGATCGGAAGGAACCCAGTGAGCAGGAACAGTTTAACCGCCCTGATACGGGAGGTGTCGGCAGAGCACGCCAACGCCCACCCGCACAAGATCGCCCGGGTGGTGGCGGAACGCACCGAACCGGATGACGTGCAGGACTTCTACGTCACCGCGCTGGAACGGATGGTGGCGGACATCATCCGTGCCGACCGCAACCACACGATGAACTCGAAGGCCGGACGGTCGCCGAAGGTGGAGCAGCGCCGCAACTGGTGGGCGCGAATGCTCTCCGAGCGGGTGTCGGTGGGTGATTCGACGTGGAAGCCCTTGGGCCAGTGCACTGTTGACGACTTGGACTTCTGCATCACGGAGCGGCACTCGCAGATCGCCGCCCTGCACACCCAGATCGGCAAGTACGAGGTCATCCGCGACGCCATGATCACCCACGGCTGCGAGACGGCCGCCGACCTCCCTGAGGGTGCGGTGGAACTATGACCGCCCTCCACGACTTCCTCGACACCGCCCAGGTCGCCCCCGACAGCCACGCTGCCCCCGGCGGTGTCGAGGATCAAACTTCCCCCGGCGCCCATGGTCGTCGCGCCAGCCATGGAACCTTCGGCGTCGGGGGAACAGACTCGCCGCAGCCCACCGCCGACACGGCAGCCAATGCAGCCGCGGCTGCGGCACTCAACTTCCCCACCGTCCAATCGTCGCCCGACCGCCAGTGTCGTTACGGCGGTGGGGATCAAACCACCGAACCCGCCCACCTTGGGATCGAAAGCCAGGAAGCCGACGGCGGGTTCGGTCTCAATCAACCAACACCGCCCAGTGACGACGCGGATAGCCAGAGCTGCATCGGCAGTGTTGGTCCCAACGTGCCACCACCGCCCAGGCAGCTCACGGATAGCCAGGATCCGACCGGTGGTGGTGGCCCCATCCTTCGCGACCCGACCCTCGCCCTGGCCGCCGACGTTGTCGACGACCTGGAGCGGGTGAAGATTGCCAACCAGAACCGGTTGCGCACCCTCACCGCCCAGGACGAGTACGGCCACGGCATGAGCGTGGATCACCCGGACGTGAAACGCCTTGCCGCTCTGGTCAAAGCGTTGGAGGACGCCGAGCATCAAGCCACGCTGAACCTCGCTCGGGTGATGCGTCACCACCCGCTCGGCGAATGGGTCAAGAACAGCAAGGGCGTCGGGGAGAAGCAGGCCGCGCGCTTGCTGGCTTCCATCGGCGACCCGTACTGGAACGACCTCCATAGTCGTCCTCGCAGGCTGCGCGAACTGTACGCGTTCTGCGGGATGTCAGTCGTCGGAACCGGCACCAACCGATCATGCGATAGCCAAAGTGCGTGCGGTGCCGGTTCCGCGCCAACGAAAGTGCGCGGTGAACGGGTCACCTGGAACCCCGACGCACGAATGCGACTGTGGCTCATCGCATCCAAGACGGTCATGGTCGGCCACGGCGGACCCTACCGCCAGGTCTACGACGAAGGCCGGCTCAAGTACGCCGACGCCATCCACGCCGAAGAGTGCAAACGCTGCGGACCCAAAGGCAAACCCGCGCAACCGGACTCACCGCTCTCCGCAGCGCACCAGCACGCCCGCGCCATCCGACTCATCGCCAAAGCCATCCTCCGCGATCTCTGGACCGCGGCCAAAAACATCCACGAAGGGGAACAGAAGTGAACAACAACGACCAGTTCGAGGCGGGGCTGATCGCAGCCATGCACGCCCTCGACGCGCTGTCCGACACCTACGCCGCCGAAGCGAAGGCCCACAACATGGAGAACGTCGGCGAGCGCGACTACGACCCTGACCTGGACACCCGACTGACCTACCGCTACACCGGCGTCGTCGACGCCTACGGACTCATCGCCGGGATGGTCTCCGACTACCGCTACCGCAAGGCCAGCGCATGAGTCACTTCGAGTTCACGGGCGAAACCAAATCCACACCTACTGGTGTTGTGCTGCACCGCATTCGCGCCACCAAGCCTCTGCCTCGATTCGATGTGCGGGTGGGGGATGTCGGCGGCTGGATCGAATCGGAATCCAACCTGTCCGGCGGCGCGTGGGTGTCCGGCAATGCGCAGGTGTTCGGCAATGCGCAGGTGTTCGGCAATGCGCGGGTGTCCGGCGACGCGCAGGTGTTCGGCGACGCGCGGGTGTTCGGCAACGCGCGGGTGTTCGGCGACGCGTGGGTGTTCGGCGACGCGCAGTTGTACGGCAACGCGCAGGTGTACGGCAACGCGCGGGTGTTCGGCGACGCGCGGGTGTTCGGCAACGCGCGGGTGTTCGGCGACGCGCGGGTGTACGGCAACGCGCGGGTGTTCGGCAACGCGCGGGTGTTCGGCGACGCGTGGGTGT
>JAUPLT010000312.1 GCA_030836785.1 Actinomycetota bacterium | reverse complement strand
CGGCCTTGGACTGCTGTTGCAGCGGGTGCATGTCCACCCCGCCGGCACCGGACACTGCCGGACGCGGAAGGTTGCGAACCACCTCGGCGGCGCCGAGTTCGCGCGCCGCGGCCGACGACCGGGACGCCAGCACCCAGGTGTCCTTGGATCCGCCGCCCTGACTCGAGTTGACCACCAGCGACCCCTCCCGCAGCGCCACCCGGGTCAGACCGCCCGGCAGCACCCAGACCTTCTCGCCGTCGTTGACCACGAACGGACGAAGATCGACGTGCCGGGGAACCAGGCTGTCGCCGACCTTGGTGGGCACGGTCGACAACTGGACCACGGGCTGGGCGATCCAGCCACGCGGATCGGCCAGGATCTTCCGGCGCACACTCGCCAGCTCCTTCTCCGATGCATTGGGCCCGAACACGATGCCGTACCCGCCGGAACCCTCGACCGGCTTGATCACGAGTTCCTCGATCCGGTCGAGGACCTCTTCGCGCTCCTCGTCCAGCCAGCACCGCAGCGTGTCGACGTTGGCCAGCAGCGGCTTCTCGCCCAGGTAGTACTGGATGATCGTGGGCACATAGGTATAGACGAGTTTGTCGTCGCCCACCCCGTTGCCGACGGCGCTGGAGATCACCACGTTGCCGGCCCGGGCGGCGTTGAGCACGCCGGCGACTCCGAGCACCGAATCTGGCCGGAAATGCATGGGGTCGAGGAATTCGTCGTCGATACGCCGGTAGATCACGTCGACCTGCCGCTCACCCTCGGTGGTGCGCATGTAGACGATGTTGTCGCGGCAGAACAGGTCCGGACCCTCGACCAGTTCCACGCCCATCTGACGCGCCAGCAGTGAGTGCTCGAAGTACGCGGAGTTGAACGGTCCCGGGGTGAGGACCACCACGGTGGGGTCGGATTCGTTGGTGGCCGCCGCGGAGCGCAGCGCCCGCAGCAGATGGGAGGGATAGTCGTCGACCGGCCGGACCCGGTGGGTTCCGAACAGGTCGGGGAATACCCGGGTCATCACCCGGCGGTTCTCCATCACGTAGGAGACCCCGGACGGCGAGCGCAGGTTGTCCTCCAGCACCCGGAAGGTGCCCTGTGCGTCCCGGACGATGTCGATGCCGGCGACGTGGATACGCACCCCGTTGGGCGGGCTGATCCCGGCAGCCTCCCGATGGAAGTGCTCGCACGACGTGACCAGACGCCGGGGCAGCACCCCGTCGCGCAGGATCTCCTGGTCTCCGTAGATGTCGTCGAGGAACCGCTCCAGGGCGAGCGCCCGCTGGGTGAGGCCGCTCTCGAGCTTGGCCCACTCGGCAGCGGAGATCACCCGTGGGACCACATCCAGCGGGAACGGCCGTTCCTCCTGCCCCGACAAGGCGAAGGTGATGCCCTGGTCCACGAAGGCGCGGCCCAGTGCGTCGGCCCGGGCCGCGAGTTCCTCGGCACCCGTCGGAGCCAATTCCGCGTAGATGCCCCGATACGGCGCCCGGACCCTGGTCTGGCGATCGAACATCTCGTCGTACGCGGCGGCGTAGGGACCCAGGTCGCCGTAGCCACCGAAGATCCCGGGTTCGCCGTCGAGTCGTGCCGTGGGTTGCGCAGCTGCGCGAGGCGATTTGCCCGCCGCGGCGCGCGCGCTACTACGCGTGCTGATGGAGGTCACGGGAGACATGCTGCCGCAGTAATGGCGTTTGCGCAGGCTATAGACGCTCCACTTTGGGGTGCGACCGCCGTACTGGTATCGTCCCTAGGTGCCGCGAGGGCAGCTGCCCCGGCCGAAAACCAGCCTTGACATGTTGAGAAGGAATTGACGCGTGGCCAATATCAAGTCGCAGAAGAAGCGCATCCTCACCAACGAGCGGCGTCGTCTGCGTAACAAGTCGATCAAGTCGTCCCTGCACACGGCCATCCGCGCCTTCCGGGCCGCCGCGGCCGACGGTGACAAGGACAAGGCCGCCGAGCTTTTGGTCTCCACCAGCCGCAAGCTCGACAAGGCCGCCAGCAAGGGCGTCATTCACAAGAACCAGGCCGCGAACAAGAAGTCCGCGTTGGCCCAGTCCCTGCACAAGCTGTAAGTCGCAGTCGGGCACGCCGCCGATCAGGTCGCCGGCGCTGACCGTCAGCGACCCGCCGCCAGTTGCGCCACTGAGCGCACGGCATTCTCCAGAACGTAATCGGCGTCGGCCGCCGCTCCCTTGACATCGGCGTTGAGGGCTGCGACCAAACGCACAGCCACTCCCACCTTGTCTGTCGACCAGCGCCGGGACTGCTTCTGCGCTTTCTGAATCCGCCACGGCGGCATCCCGAGTTCGCCGGCCAGTCGGTAGGGATCTCCCGAAAGCGGGCCGACCCGCGCAATGGTGTGCACCGCCTCGGCCAGCGCATCGGCCAGCAGGACGTGCGGCACTCCCAGGGCCATCGCCCAGCGCAGCGCCTCCGCAGACCCGGGCACGTCCCCCTGTACCGCCTTGTCGGCGACGTCGAAGCCGGTCACCTCGGCTCGTCCACTGTGGTAACGCCGGATCGCCGCAGCGTCCACGGCCCCCCCGGTGTCTGCCACCAGTTGTGAGCAGGCGGCGGCCAGTTCGCGGATATCCGAGCCGACCGCGTCGAGCAACAGTGCCACGGTGTCGTCGTCCACGGCGACCTTGTGGCGACGGAACTCCCGGCGCACGAAGTCCGCCCGGTCGGCGGCCTTCGCGATCTTGGCGCACGGGTGGGCCTGCGCCCCCAGTTCCTTGAGGCGGGTGGCCAGTGCCTTTGCTCTGCCACCACCGGAGTGCACGACGACGAGGACAGTGCCGGCCGGAAGGTCCTCGGCGGCGGCGGCGACCAGTGCGGCGGCATCCTTTCCCGCCTCACCGGCGGCTTCCAGCACGACCACCCGCTCATCGGCGAACAGTGAGGGGCTGAGCAGTTCGGCGAGTTCGTAACTGGACACCTCCCCGGCCCGCAACCGGTTCACCGGAACATCGTCGGTACCCGCCGCGGCACGGACGGCCCGCAGGATGTCCGCCACCGCGCGTTCGATGAGCAGGTCCTCCTCGCCGAGAACCAGATGCAATCCGGGCCGTGTCACGCTCACCCGACGATCGTGTCACGCCGCCCCGACGAGACCCGACAGTGACCAGGCCAATGCGCACAGCCCGGCCCCGCCGAGGGTCACCTGGAACCACGGTTTCCCCCACAGCAGAGCCGACGCCACCGTCGCCGCTCCGACGGTCAGCAGTCCGGCCCACCCGGAGGGGACGGGAAGCGCGGCACCGGGCACCGACCCCGCCGTGCCGGCCACCGTCAGCAGCCACCACAGCTCCGGCCCGGTGAAGCGGAGCAGCAGTCCGGCCGCCGCCGGCCAGATCGGGCACAACACCGCCGCGCCGGTGCCCAGGAGGGTGATCGGGGGAATCACCGGCGCGACGCAGATGTTGGCGAGCACGGCGACGAGGCTGAATCGGCCGGAGATCGCCGCAATCAGCGGTGCGGTCACCGCTTGGGCGGCGGTCGCGAGGGCGACCGCGTCGGCCAGCGGCTTGGGCCATCCCCGTTCCACCAACCGGGCGGACCAGGCCGGCGCCAGCACCGCCAAGGCTGCGGTGGCCGATACCGAGAGCGCGAAGCCGATGTCGACCGACAGCTGCGGAGCGGCCACCATCAGGACGATCACCGAGGCGGACAGCGCCGGGATGGCCTGACGCCGACGCGCCGACATCACCGCGACGAGAGCGACGGCACCCATCACCGCGGCCCGCAGGACGCTGGCACTGGGCTGCACCACCACGACGAAGGCGACCAGCGCCACGCCCGCCAACGCCGCTGCGGCACGCGGGCCGATCAACGCCGCGGTGAGCAGCACCGCCCCGCACACGATGGTGACGTTGGCCCCCGAGACGGCGGTGAGGTGGGTCAGCCCGGCGGTGCGGAACTGCGTCACGATGGTGGCCGGGACGCCGCTGGTGTCGCCGAGGACCAGTCCCGGCAGGAGTCCGGCCGCCTCGGTGGACAGCACCTCACGGGCCGCTGATGCGAGCTTGGCCCTGATGTCGGCGGCGGTCCGCTGGGCCGCCGATGCCCGTCCGAATTCCGGTCGGCCCGTCGCGGTCAGCACGGCCACGGTGAGATCCCGCCGGTCCGGCCGGGAGACGCGGGCCCGGAACCGGGCCGGCTGGCCGGCGGTGAGTGCGCCGAACTCGTGGGCGGACCCGAATACAACCATCCGGCCACCCGATCCGTGCTCACCGGCGTCCATGAGATCGGCGTGAAAGATGAGCCTGCCGCCGCCCACCGCGCGGGGGCTCTCGGTGGGTCTGACCGTCACCTCCATGGTGGCACCGGCCTGGCGGGCCAGCGGGTGCTGCAGCACCGCATCGCTGCGCAGGCCCGCCGCCAGACCGAATCCGGCGCCCACCGCGGCGACCCCGGCCACACCGGCGATCGTCGCGCGCAGCACTGGTAGACGCCCGCCGAGACAGCTGCCCAGTAGCCACCAGATCAGCACTGCGGCGACACACGCCGCGGCCAGCAACGGGCCGATGCCCCAGACAATCCCGGCGGCGGTGACCGCCCAGGCCGTCAGTGCGGCCGGCACCAGTCGCAGGTCGACGGTGTCGGTCACACCCGGACCAGCGGACGGAGCTTCTCCAGCCGCGCCGGTCCGATACCGTCGACCTCACCCAGTTGGTCGACGCTGGTAAAGCGCCCGTTGGCCTGACGCCAGCCCAGAATCGCCGCGGCCGTCACCGGGCCCACACCCGGTAGAGCATCGAGTTGCTCCGCTGTTGCGCTGTTGAGGTCCAGCGGGCGGGCTGCCCCGGCGGACCCGCCGCCATCAGATGCCGCGTCACGCCCACCGCCATCAGATGCCGCGGCGGCCGGTCCGGCTCCGGCCGAACTTCCCAGCAGAACCGGGTGGCCGGCCGGGGTCGCGATACCGACCACGATCTGCTCCCCGTCGGCGACTCGCCGGGCGAGGTTCAGCCCCAGAGTGTCCGCACCCGTCAGCGGTCCGCCCGCGGCCTGTACCGCATCGGCCACCCGGGCGTGGGGTGCCACGGTCACCAGACCGGGCTGGTTCACCAGTCCGACAACGCTGACCACCACCGGCTGCTGCGGTGGCGGCGGGGCGCCGCCGGACGAAGCCGGGGTGCCCGCCGCTGCCTGAACGGGCGGCAGCTTCGCCGAGACCACGGGGGCGGGATGCGAACGGACCAGGGTGAAGATGGTGATCAGAATCGCCAGCACAGCGACCGCCGCCAGTGCCAGGCCGCCGGCCCGGCCCGGATCGGCGCGCACCGCCGCCAGCCATTCCCGCCCGCGCGGCGGCCGCCCGTCGGGTACCCAGCCCGGGACGGGCGGATCGGCATCCTCCGATCCGGTGTCGCCGGGGTCGGCACCGTCGTCGACGCCGTCAGGATCGCCGCCTGCGCCGTCAGGATCGCCGTCTGCGCCGGAGTCCGACCGGCGGCTGAGCCGCCCGAACGGGGACTGGTGCTGAGATCGCATGCGCCGAACGGTAGGGCGGTCCGGGGACCGACTCGATCACCGAGCGACCCGGAAACACCTGCCTATGTGGACGATTCGTGAGCTGTGGACAAACCGTCATTGGAACGTACGCACCGGGGGCCTTCCGCCGGTCATCGCGATCCCGCTCCGCTGACGGTCAGTCCGCGTCAGTCCGCGTCAGACCGCGTCAGCGCGCGACGCAGACCACCACGCCGACCGCGCCCGGACCCAGGTGCACACCGAGGACCGGACCGAGGTCGGTCACGATCGCCGGCCCGCAGGCCGGCAGTGCGCTTTCCAGGGTGGCCGCCACCTCCGCCGCCGCGCCGGCGTTGTCCACATGCTGGACCGCCAACTCGGCCCGCTGCTCCCCCACCACTTCCAGCACCTGTTCCACCATTGCCGCGATGGCCCTGGATGTGGTGCGGACCCGCTGCCCCAGCACCAGCCTGCCCGCGTCGATGCGCAGCAACGGCTTGATGGCCAGCGCGGTGCCCAGCCAGGATGCAGCGGTTCCGATCCTGCCGCTGCGCCGCAGATTGTCAAGCCGCTGTACCACGATGAAGGCGTGCACCCGGTCGACTGCCGAGGATGCCTGCGCGACAACGTGTTCCAGATCCGCCCCTTCCGATGCGGCCCGCGCGGCGGCCAGCGCGACGAATCCGCTGCCCATCGCGGCCGACCGCGAATCCACCACCGCGACCCGGCCGTCGAAGGCCCGGGCCGCATGCTTGGCCGACCCCATCGTGCTGGACAGTTCCGCCGACAGGTGCACGGCCACCACGCCGGCCCCCACGCTGTCGGTGAGGGCCGCTTCATAAGCGGCCGCGAGTTCGGCCGGGGCAGCGCCGGCTGTGCCGGCCTCCCGCTGGTAGAGGTCCGCGGGAAGCTCGTCGACACCGTCGCGCAGATCATGGCCGTCCAGCAGGATGTGCAGCGGAACCACGCGGATTCCCAAGGACTGCAGGAGATTACGAGGCAGTCGCGCCGCCGAGTCGGTCACGGTGACGACCGGCACAGGTCAGCGCCCCTCGACGGCGACACCGGCTTCGGAGAGCGCCTGGAGCACCAGTGCGGCGACCGCGCGGTGGGCCTCGAAGTTCCAGTGGATTCCGTCCGGGTTGCCCCGCCCGGCAAGGACCTCGCCACCGACGGCCTCCTTGAGGTCGACCAGTGCAACCGCGTGGCGCTGAGCCCAATCGGTGATCGCATCCGCGGTCGGCGTCCTGCCGTGGTGGGCATGCCCGTAGCTGGGGGCGATATGCACCGACGGAAGGCAGGCGACGAACGGGATTCCGGGCCGGTTGAAGTCGATTGCCGCCCTGGTCATCTCCAGATAGTCGGCGCTCAGCCGGGGCGGCAACGCGGACCGCGACATCGGCGAGAAGCGCGGTTGAACCCATCCGTAGGCATCACGAACCCAGCGGCGAAGCGTGGCCGGCCGCAGGTAGCGGATCAACTCGCGCAGCGCAGTCGGCAGCGGCGACGGCAGCGAATCCATCCCCGAGGTCGCGAAGATCACCGCCCCGGCCCGCGGCAGTGCGGCCCAGGCCCGCGGATCCTGGGTGGCGGCCCACCAGACGTCGCGGCATGTCCAACCGATCCGGCCGATCAGCTCGCACTCCCAACCAAGCCTGGCGGCAACGATATTCGGCCAGATCCGGGGATCGTCGGCGGGCAGACCGCCCTGCGGGCCGTAGTAGGACAGCGAGTCGGCGAAGACCAACAGGGTCGGCGGTCGTGGCGTGCTCGGTGGGGAATCAGGCTCAGAGGACATCGTTGGAGACCTGGGCCGAGGCGTTCCACACGTCGAGCCGCCAACGCAGATCCTCGAGTGCCGCCTCGGCCGGTCCATGACCGGAGAGTTGCGTCCAGCTGGCGTTGCCCATCCCGCCCAGCGCCGGCCAGTTGTTCACCGGCAGATCGAGCAGGCATGCGGTGAGCGCGGCGATCAGCCCGCCGTGCGCCACCAGCACCACCGGTCGCTCACAGTCGTCGGCGCCCCACTCGGGCTCGCCGGCAACCAATTCGGCGACCAGCGGTCGGCTGCGGGCGGCGACGTCGATCCGGCTTTCGCCGCCATGCGGCGCCAGCCTGGCATCCTCGCGCCAGGCCTGCCGCGCCCCGGGTGCCAGCGCGTCGACCTCCTGATGGGTGCGGCCCTGCCAGTCTCCGAGGTGGGTTTCACGCAACCGTTCGTCCAGCCTGACCTGCAGGTCACTGCGCCCGGCGAGCTCGACCGCGGTGTCGAGAGCACGGCTGAGGTCCGAGGAAATGATCGCCAGCGGCTGCCGGATCGCGAGCACCTCGGCAGCGGCCACCGCCTGGGCGATGCCGAGGTCGGACAGCGGTGTGTCCAGCTGGCCCTGCATGCGGCCACCCGCGTTGTACTCGGTCTGGCCGTGACGCAGCATCATCAGCCGGCGGACCCGTCTCATGACGCCGTCGCTCATGAAGACGCCTCCGGCTCGGCGTCGAGGTCCACCGCAATGATCGGGCAGTCCCGCCACAGCCGATCGAGCGCGTAGAAGGCCCGTTCGTCGGTGTGCTGGATGTGCACGACGACGTCGACGTAGTCCAACAGCACCCAACGCCCCTCACGGGTGCCCTCCCGGCGGGCCGGCTTCTGGCCGGCCTGCCGCATCCGCTCCTCCACCTCATCGACGATGGCGCCGACCTGCCGCTCATTGGCTGCCGAGGCGATGACGAAGCAGTCGGTGATCACCAGTTGGTCGGAGACGTCGATGACGACGACGTCCTGCGCGAGCTTGGACGCGGCGGCCCGGGCGGCCACCGCCGCCATCGCAACGGCCTCGGCGGATGCGGTCATGCGGGGGCACCTCCATCGTTAGGTCGAGCATCGGGGGGTCGGGCATCGGGGGGTCTGGCATCAGGGGGACAGGCCCGGTACAGATCCCGTTTGGCGACGTACTGCACCACCCCGTCGGGAACCAGATACCAGATCGGGCGGCCGACCGCGGCACGCTCCCGGCAGTCGGTCGAGGAGATCGCCAGCGCCGGCACCTCCACCAGATGCAGCGCGTCGTCGGGGAGCCGGTGAAAGGCCTCGGTGATGTGGGCGTCGGTGAGTTCATAGCCCGGCCGGCTCACCCCGACGAACCTGGCCAGTCCGAACAGTTCCTCGGCACCCTGCCAGGTCAGGATCGAGCCCAGTGCGTCGGCGCCGGTGATGAAGTACAGGTCGGCATCGGGATGCAGGCCGTGCAGTTCGCGCAGGGTGTCGGTGGTGTAGGTCGGCCCCGCCCGGTCGATGTCGGCGCGGCTCACCGAGAACCGGGGGTTGGACGCGGTGGCGATGACGGTCATCAGGTAGCGGTCCTCGGCTGCGGTGACGTGCCGGTCCTTCTGCCAGGGCTGTCCGGTGGGGACGAACACGACCTCATCGAGTCCGAACAGGTCGGCGGCCTCGCTGGCGGCTACCAGGTGGCCGTTGTGGATCGGGTCGAACGTTCCGCCCATCACGCCCAGCCTGCGCCGGGAAGCCAGCCGAGACGTCACGGTGGGAGAGCTTACTTCTCAGACCGGCAACAGCCGGTCGATCACAGCGGCAAGCTGTTTAGCGGAGCGGCATTCGTGCATGGTGACGACGTCCTCGTAGCGGGGCACCGCAGAGTCGCCGCTCCCCCACAGGTGCCGCGGTTCGGGATTGAGCCAGTGCGCATGCCGGCTGGCGGTCACCAT
>JAUPLT010000311.1 GCA_030836785.1 Actinomycetota bacterium | reverse complement strand
GTGGTGTTCTCCACCTATCAGTCCCTGCCCGCGGTCGCTGACGCCCAGGGGCTCGGTGTGGATGACTTCGATCTGGTGATTTGCGATGAAGCGCACCGCACCACCGGGTTCACCCTGGCCGGTGAAGACGACTCGAACTTCGTGCGCATCCACGACAACACCTACCTACGGGCCGCACGCCGGCTGTACATGACGGCCACCCCACGCATCTACGCCGACGCGGTCAAAGACAAAGCCGATCAGCATTCCGCCGAGCTGGTCTCGATGGATGACGAACTGCGCTACGGCCCGGAGTTTCACCATCTGTCCTTCGGCGAGGCCGTGGAGCACGGCCTGCTCACCGACTACAAAGTGTTGGTCCTGACCGTCGATGAATCCGTGATGGCCGCACCTCTGCAACAGCAGCAAGCGATCTTCGGGGAGATCCCCAACCTCGATGACGCCTCCAAGATCATCGGTTGCTGGAACGGGCTGGCCAAACGCGCCGGTGCCACCGCTGATGGCAGCCCCAGCTTCTCCCCCGGAGAACCGGCGATGCAGCGTGCGGTGGCTTTCGCTAAAGACATCGCCACCTCCAAACAGGTCGCCGACCTGTTCCCCCGCGTCGTAGCGGCATATCAGGAGTCGCTGACCAGTCAGGAAAACGACGGCCACCAGGTCGAGGGCACCAACAGAGACCTGATGTGCGAGGTCCACCATGTCGATGGCACCTTCAACGCCTTGCAACGCAACGAACAACTCGCCTGGCTGAAATCCCCAATCGCCGAAGGGGAATGCCGAATCCTGAGCAACGCCCGCTGCCTGTCCGAAGGCGTGGACGTCCCGGCCCTGGATGCGGTGCTGTTCCTGCACCCCCGCAACTCGATCGTCGACGTCGTGCAATCGGTGGGCAGGGTCATGCGGCTATCGCCGGGCAAGGACTACGGCTACGTCATCCTGCCCGTCGCCGTGCCCGCCGGGATCGACCCATCCCAAGCCTTGGCCGACAATCAACGGTTCAAAGTCGTGTGGCAGGTGCTCAACGCGCTGCGCTCCCACGACGAACGTTTCGACGCCATGATCAACAGCCTGGCGCTCAACCAGGCCGACACCAAAACCGGGCAAGGCAACAACCGGCTTCTCGGCGGCCACATCGGGCCCAGCACCGATGATCCCGATACCGACAGCGAGGTGTCGACGGGTGCCTCGGCCACCCAGATGGCGTTGTTCTCTCTCTCGGCGTGGCAGGAAGCGATCTACACCCGCATCGTCGACAAGGTCGGCACCCGCGTCTACTGGGACCAGTGGGCCGCCGATGTCGCCGACATCGCCGCCGCCCAGGTCACCCGCATCAACGCCATCCTGGCCTCGCCCGACACCGCCCGGGCGGTCACCGAACAGTTTGAGCGGTTCTGGAAAGGGCTGCGCGACAACCTCAACGACTCCATCAGCCGCGACGACGCGATCAACATGCTCTCCCAGCACCTCATCACCAAACCCATCTTCGACGCCCTGTTCGCCGGCCACGACTTCGCCGCCCACAACCCGGTATCCAAGGTCATGCAAGCCATGACCGACACGCTCGACGGCCACGGCCTCGACGCCGAAACCCAACGGCTGGACAAGTTCTACGACTCCGTGCGCCTGCGGGCCGAACAAGTCGTCTCCGCCGAAGGCAAACAACACCTCATCGCCGAGCTCTACGAAAAGTTCTTCCGCACCGCCTTCAAAAAACAGTCCGAAGCCCTCGGCATCGTCTACACCCCGACCGAAGTCGTCGACTTCATCCTGCGCGCCGCCGACCACGCCTGCCGCGAGCACCTCGGCCACGGACTCACCGACGAGGGCGTGCACCTCCTCGACGGATTCACCGGCACCGGCACCTTCATCACCCGGCTACTGCAATCCGGTCTGATCACCGCCGCCGACCTGGAACGCAAATACTCCAACGAGTTGCACGCCAACGAGATCACGCTGCTCGCCTACTACATCGCCGCGGTCAACATCGAAACCACCTACCACGCCTTGGCCGGCAAGACCGCCGACGCAGACGACTACCAGCCGTTCCCCGGCATCGTGCTGGCCGACACTTTCCAGATCAGCGAAAAGGGCGACACCCTCGATCTCGAATTCTTCGCCGCCAACAACGACCGCATCACCCGACAACTAGCCACCAAAACGCTTGTCGCGCTGGGCAACCCGCCCTACAGCGTGGGCCAGGCGAGCGCCAACGATCTCAACGCCAACACCAAGTACCCGACGCTGGACGGCCGAATCGAAGCCACCTACGCCAAACGCTCAACAGCCACCAATAAGAACAGCCTGTACGACTCCTACATCAGGGCCTTCCGGTGGGCCACCGATCGCATCGGAGACTCCGGTGTTGTGGCCTTCGTCTCCAACGGTGGCTGGGTCGACGGAAACACCGCCGACGGCATCCGGCTTTCGCTGGCCGACGAATACAGCCACATCTACGTCTACAACCTGCGCGGCAACCAGCGCACCGCCGGCGAACTGTCCCGCAAAGAAGGCGGCAAGATATTCGGCTCCGGCAGCCGCAACACCGTCGCGGTCTTCATCGGCATCAAAGACCCCAACCACCACGGGCCGTGCCAAATCCGCTACCGCGACATCGGCGACTACCTCACCCGCGAACAAAAACTTGCCCTCATTTCCGATTCCACCCTGGACGACACCGCCTGGACCGCCCTCACCCCCAGCACAGCCGGGGACTGGATCAACCAGCGCGACGAGACCTTCACCACCTGGCCCGTCATCGGCGACAAAGACCAGTCGGTCGGCGGCCCAAGGGTGTTCGCAACCTACTCGGCAGGACTTAAGACCGGCCGCGATGCCTGGTGCTATAACTTCAACCGCTCGGAGTTGGGGAACAACGTCCGGACGTTCCTCGCCCAGTACGGCGATGCCCAACGGGACTTCGCCAGCTACTGCGTGCGCGAGTCGATCAACAAGCCGGGTGAAGCAGATGTCACCGACTACCTGGCGAAGCACGCCGCCCTGACCGGAATCGGGAAAATCAGCTGGAACCGGGGCTTGAAACAAGACCTCGCCAAGAACTACCCCATCAATTGGTCTGACGACTCGGTTAGGCGTTTCACCTACCGGCCTTTCTGCCCGCAGTGGGGCTACCTAGACCGTCATGTCAACGACATGGTCTACAAGCTGCCGTCGATCTTTCCCACCTCCCACCACGCCAATATCGGCGTCTACATCGTTGGCATGGGTTCGGATAAGCCCTTCAGCAGCTTCATGACCGCCGCAATGCCGGACCTCGCCTTTTGGGGATCATCGAATGGTCAATTCTTCCCCCGCTGGACCTACCAAGAATCTGACGATGAAGGCGCACTGGACTTCTCGGAATCCGATGACGTCGATCAGTGGGGTTACCGTCGCGTCGATAACATCACCGACGCCATTCTTACCCTCTACAAATCAGCCATTGGCGGTGAGGTCACGAAGGACGACATCTTCTACTACGTCTACGGGGTCCTGCACGATCCGGACTACCGCGCCCGCTTCGCTCCGGACCTGAAGAAGATGCTGCCGCACATCCCCACCCCCGAGACCGCCGAGCGTTTTCGCGCCGTCGCCGACATCGGCCGTAAGCTTGCGGATCTGCATGTGAATTACGACGCCGCCGAACCATATCTGCTCGACGTACAACTCAAGGCTGGTGCCGATCCCGCTTACCGGGAGACCTGGCGGGTGGACAAGATGAAGTGGAAGTCAAAGGTCGACCGCACCGCCATCGTCTACAACGCCGGCGTCACCGTGACCAATATCCCCGATGCCGCCCACGACTACATGCTCGGCTCGCGCAGCGCACTGGAATGGCTCATCGACCGCTACCAGATCAAGACAGACAAAGCCTCCGGCATCGTGAACGACCCCAACGATTGGTGCGATGAGCACGACGATCCCACCTACATCGTCGACTTGATCAAGAAGGTGACCACGGTCAGTGTGAGCACCGTGGAGCTCGTTGCCCAATTGGCGCATTGAACCCCTCGCCCTCCTTCACGGCTCGGTGCCAGGGGAGGGGGAGGGAGTTACGTCGGGTTCGATTCAGTCCCGCGTAGCCGCTCGTAGAGAGGGTTGCGAGCGGCGGCCGCGCGGGTCTCCTGCCCGGCGCCGTCGACATAGCGCTGCGAGGTAGCGATGGATTCGTGTCCGAGAAGGGTTTTCAACTCGTAGACGCTGACGTTGGCGTTGGCGAGGTCGGTGGCGAACGTATGCCGAAGGCCGTGGACCAGGGCGCCACGCTCGCGTTCAGCGTCGATGCCTGCTCGGCGAAACAGTCGCAGCACCCTGTACTGCACAGTGTGGCGGGTGATCCGGGTGTCGTCCTTGGCGTTGACGAACAGCGGAGCATCGGCGGGCCAGCTGCCCAATCCCCCGGCGGGGGAGGAGCCACGTCGCGGGCCGCCCGGGAACCGGATTCGCCGGCTGGCCAAATACACCTCCAGAGCGTCGACGAGCGGCGCTTCGATCGGCACCCGACGATCCTTCTTGCCTTTGCCGCGAACGTGCACGACCGCGCCGTCACCCACCATGCCGATGTCACCGAAGTTGATCCCGACCAGTTCCTCCAGGCGCAGCCCCGCCAGGAGAGCGGTGAGCAGGATCGCCCGGTCCCGTTCGACCCAGTCATCCCGCCGAACACCCCCGCCGGCCTCCAGCGTTGCCAGCAGTGCGTCAATCGCGTTGGGCGGCAACGCCTTCGCCAGCCGTCCGGTGTCCTTCGGACGGCCCACTTTCGTCATCGGGTTCGCCGCGATCACCTCCTCCTCGCTGTAGAGGTAGGTGCACAAGGTGTTCCATGTCGACCAGCACCGACGCACCGATGCGGCGGAATGGTTCTTGGCGAACAACCCGAACGCTGCCTTCAAAGCATCCTTGGTGAGGTCGCTCAGGCGAAGCGCCGCCACATCGTCTCCCCCGACGATGATTTCGGCGATCGCGTCGAAGTCCCTGCGGTAGGCCGCCATGGTGTGCGCTGAGCGCTTCAGGATGTCCCGGTCGGCGAGGAACCCCGCGAACCACTCAGGGCGTGCCCGTTCGTCGTCGACGTTCACGCCGATCATTGTTCCCGGCGAGTGGTATTCACCCGTGGCACCGGGTGTGTCTGCCTGTCGGGGGCGGCGTCAATGGGCGGTGTCGAGGCGTCGGCCACCCACCCACTGTATAGGGCATATTGACTGTTATGCGTGAGAAAGGCCGATATGGTGAGTCTGTCTGTTTTTCACGACCATCTGAGAGTGCGCATCGGCGCGGGTCTCAGTCTCGCGGCCGGCCCGAGACGCTGCAATAACGACCTCCGACCGCTACTTGTCCACGACTTCTTGAGAGTGCTGAACAGGGCCGTTACGCGTTGTCCGCGATCATCTGAAAGTGCCGGACTATTCCGCCCGGCCCGCTTCCCAGCTAGACCACACTAATTCGTCACAGTGACATATTGTCGGATCAGGAAACAGTGACGGACCCGGTCGTTCAGGCGGTCGGACAAGTCATGTCCGGCTCCACCCGACATCTGCAGCCTGCTAGCGGCGCCTGCGACGACCTCGACTGCGGCGAAGTCTGCCCGACTCGGATGTGCTGGGCACACCCAACGGCTTTGGACGACCGGCGCTAAGGACGCACCCTGGCGAAAGAGACTAGATGAAACCGGTTGCGCAACAACACTATTCGCAGTAAGCTGTAGGCTATAAGCTACATTGCTCCGGAAGGTAGGCCCGTGAAAACTCGATCCACCGACACCCATCTGACGCCCGCAGCCCTGGTCAGTCACACGATGATCCGCCTTCAGGGCGAACAGGTCGGTGACCTTTCGGTCCACCACGCCTGCACCCCCAACGCCAGGTTGCGACTGCAGTGGGGCGGAATCCTTATGACGATGCTCTCTGCGCAGGCGTGCCAAGGCGTTCTTGAGGGCTTCAGCGCCGCCCGCTCGGCGATGGCGCTAATCCCCGGCCACCTACCCGCCGCCCCGCCGGCATCCGATCCCTTCGCCCTACCGACCGTGGCCATTGACTGGATGCGCCGCCCGGCCTACGCGGTGGTTCCCCGGCAAGAACTCTCACGCGACCGCGCCCGCCAGTTGCGCTGGCTCGACCTCCACATGGGACCGGTCACCTTCCAAATTCTCGATCGGGCGGGATGTGTAGCCGCGGTCGAACTCCTCCACACCGCACACCGCACCGCCATTCACATCTTCACCGACGGCGCCGACCATGCCCAGGACCCCACCGATATCGACTACACCCCCACGCCGACAGGCTAAGCGTTTATCCACAGGGCAGCCGCCGCCGGGCCTGTTATCCACACCGCTGGATGACAGGCCCGGCGTCTCGGCCTGACCGGCCTCACAATCGGTGGGACGTCACAAGCTTGCTGTTCTCGTCCTGAAGGGGGAACTTCACCGTGAGCGTTCCGTGGTCGCTGACCGTCACCACGCTTGATCGGATCGACACCGTCATGGACGACGCCAGCGATCGCGAAGACGCCGTCACCGCCCTCCTCGCCGCTACGCAGGACGCCCTCGCCGCCGCCGAGCGCTCAGGCGCCCTCGCCGCTCGCTACGAACTTCGCGCCGCGGGGGCGTTGGTCGCGCTCATCCAGACCGGCACCGACCAACACGGCAACCCCGACTACGGCGCAACCCGTGCGCTCATCCAGCGGATTGCAGCAACCTGAAGGCTTGACCCCTGAGTCACAAGGTGCGCGGGACGCGACGGGGCACCGCCACCATGCGGGAGTAGCCCGAGATTCCACCACCGTCCCACGGTGCCCCGGCCGCGGGCCCTTCAGCTGACGAGATGACCATGTCGGCACGCTGCATGGAACCAACTTTGAACGAAAAGACCAATCCACTTGTTTCGTTGCGTTTCGTTGTTACGTTACGTTACGTTACGTTACGTTTCGTTGAGATGACGTAATGTGTTAGATTGGTCGCCGTGAGTGAGAACGTCCTACCCCTGGCGAGCGAAACCGACAGGCTGTGCACGTACCCGGGATGCACCCGCCCCCGCCGCCCTGATCCCGCCACCGGCCGGCCGTCGCGCTACTGCGAACGCGCGGACGAGGAAGGCGGTCCCGTCCACAACCGCGCGACCGCGTGGAAGGCGCGCAGAACGCACCGGGAGGACGCGGCCCCGACTCAAGACGAGGGCGGTGGTCTCAGCGCCCCTGTGTCCATGGCCCGGGCCACACTCGACCAGCGTCTGGCTGAGTTGCCCGGCCGGGTCGCCGATCTGCGCCAATATCTTGATGCCGTGGTGCTCGATCTTCGCGCCGCCGGGGACATCGAGGCCGCCGGGTCGGAGGTCGAGGACGCCCATCGGGAGGCGCTGACAAAGGTAACCGCGGCTGAGGGCCGCGCGGCGGCCGCCGAGCGTGCCGCGCGTAGCGCCCACGCGATCGCGCAAGCCGCCCAGCAGGACCGGGCCGAGGCCGATGCCCTCACTGAGGAGGCCACCGCCGAGATGGAGCGGGTCAGGCAGCAGGCACAGACCGAGGTCGCCCGCGCGCACGAACAACTTGCCGCCCAGGCCGCCGAGTTCACCGCCGAGATGGAGCGGGTCAAGCAGCAGGCACAGACCGAGGTCGCCCGCGCGCACGAACAACTTGCCGCCCAGGCCGCTGAGATCACGTCCGGACTGGCTGAGCGTGACGCCGAGGTGGACCAGGCGCGCCGCGACGTTGCCGACGCCCGAACGGAGGCC
>JAUPLT010000310.1 GCA_030836785.1 Actinomycetota bacterium | reverse complement strand
TTCTCTCAGCAGCTTCGCTGCCGTCTCTAGCAGCCTTCGGCTGCTTCCCACCTCGTCTTTGTTCGCCATCTCAAGGTTACCTATTCAATCGCCTAATTCTACTTTGGCACATTTGCACAAGGTGTGCGAAGCTGGGCGGTAGCGCGCCGGGCGCGCTCCCGCGGGTGTGTGGGTGGTCGGGTTGGGAGGTGACGTCGCGCGGTGTTGACGTTGTCGAAGCTGTCGGCCTGGAGCTCGCGTTACTACACCGAGACGGCCCGGTCGGCGGTTGCTGCGGGGTTGGATTCGCGTGCTGCGGGTGGTGGTTTGGGGGAGTACTACTCGGAGTCGGAGACGCGGTTGCCGACGTGGTTGGTGGCCGGCCGCGACGCTTCGGCGGCGCTGGAGCTGACCGGTGTCGGTGGGTCGGGTTCGGCCGCGGATTTGGATGTGGTGACGCGCTGGCTTGATGGTGGGGTGGCGCCGTGTGGGGCGTCGGGGCGGGGGTTCGGGGCGCGGTCGGTGCATGGTTTCGATTTGACGTTTTGCGCGCCGAAGTCGGTGTCGGTGGTGCGTGCGCGCGGTGATGATGTGATCGGCAAAGCGGTGGCGGATGCGCACGCCCACGCGATCGCGGCGGCGATGGAGTATCTCGCGCAGCACGCGGGCTACACCCGTACGCATAATCCGGTCACCGGGGCCAAGGATTTGGTGCGGTTGCCGGCGATTGTGGCCGCATCTTTTCAGCACGAAACGTCGCGGGCGGGCGATCCGCATCTGCATACCCATGTGCTGGTGCCGAATCGGCAGGCGCGTGCGGACGGCTCGTTGGTGTCGATCGACGGGACGAGTTTGTATCACGAGGCGCGGGCCGCCGGGATGATCTATCAGGCCACGTTGCGGCGTGAGATGACACGCTCGATGGGTATCGAGTGGGGTGCGGTTGATGCGCACACCGGGATGGCGGAGATCGCCGGGGTGAGCCGCGCCGACATCGGTGCGTGGTCGCAGCGGGCCACCCAATTGCACGAATGGGCCCAGGGAAACCTGGTCATCGACGGCCACCCGGCGACGCCGGCGCAGCTGGCCGCGGCGCAGAAAGCGACGCGGCCACGTAAGCCGGAAGGCTTGTCGTGGGGGCAGTTGCGGGCGCAGTGGGCCGCCGATGAGCGCGGCTTTCGGGTCGACCGGCAGGCCCAGCAGGTTGTGCGTGCGGCCCGCCGCAGTGCGGTCGTGGACTACCCGGCCGCGGTGGGGCAGGCGGTGCGGGCCGGGCTGAAAGCGGCGACGTTCACCCGCGCTGATCTGGTCGAGGCGATCGGGGCCCGGCTGCCCGTCGATGAGGCTGATGCCCGTGATCCGCGCACGGTGATCGAGGGCCTGGTCGACCTCATCGCGCTGCGCGTCGACGACGAGCGTCAGCCCCATCAGCGGGAAGGGTCGGTGCGCTACACCGCGGCCGATCTGATCGCCGAAGAGGCCGCGATCCTGGAGCTGATGGGGGGACGTGACCGCCGCGCCGCACTGCCGGTGGTGGACACCGCGGGGCTCTCGGCGGATCAGGGGCGCGCGATCACCGCGATCGCCACCTCGGATCGGTTGGTGGCGCCGTTGTCCGCCCCGGCGGGGGCGGGCAAGACCCATTCGTTGCGGGCGTTGCGGGCCGCGGCGGAGGCCGCGGGTCGGCGGGTGGTGGTGGCCGCCCCGACCGGGCGGGCGGTCGATGTGGCGGTGCGCGAGGGCGCCGGGAACACCGGGGCGACGATCGATGCGCTGCTCGGGCAGATCGAGCGCGGCCAAACGGTTCTGGACCCGGGCACCGTGGTGGTGGTGGATGAAGCCGGCATGGTGGGCACCGCGCACCTGCGCGCCCTGCTGGCCGCGGCCGCCGCCGCGGGCTGCAAAACGGTGCTCGTGGGGGATGAGCACCAGCTCGCCCCAGTTGGCGGGCGGGCCGGCACCTTCGCCGCTCTGGTCGCCGATCTGCCGTGGGCGCAACGCCTGTCGGAGGTGTGGCGGATGCGCGACCCCGACGAGCGGCAGGCGTCGTTGGCGGTGCGTGACGGCGGGCCGGCGGCGCTGCGCCGCGCCGTGGGCTGGTACCGCCACCACGGCCGTGTGCACACCGGGGATGCGGTCACCATGGCCGCTGACGCGCTCACCGCGTGGCAAGCCGAACGCGACGCCGGCCACGACGCCCTGCTGATCGCCGACCGATGGACGATGGCCGATGCGATCAACACCCGCATCCACCGCGACCGGATCGACGAGGACACCCCAACGGTGGCCGCGGCCCGCGGTCACCGCATCGCCGCCGGCGACATCGTCATCACCCGCCACAACGACGCCGCCATCCCGGTCTGGACCGATCGCACAATGACCACCCCCGCCGATCCGGTGCGTAACGGCCAACGCTGGGACGTCCTGCGGATCGACCCGGAGCGCGACCGGATCGCGCTGCGCCGCCTGAGCGACGGCGCGATCGCAGCCCTGGCCGGCGACTATCTGCGCCAGCACACCCACCTGGGCTACGCCGTCACCACCCACGCCGCCCAAGGGGTCACCGCCGACACCTGCCACGCCCTGCTGGCCGCCGACACCGCCACCCGCTCCCTGGGCTACGTCGCGCTCACCCGCGGCCGCCACAGCAACACCGTGCGGCTCTACACCGCGGCGGCCGGCGAGGGCGACCACGAACACGCCGAGACCACCGCCGGCCGGCACACCGCCCGCCGCGGCCCCGCCGCCGAAGCCGCCGCCCTGCTGCGACAGGTCCTGGGCCGCGACGACCGGGCCGCCACCATCACCGCGGCCACCGCGGAACGCGACCTGGACGCCGAAAGCCGGCTGCCCGAACCGGTCGCCGCGCTACACCGGCACCACCGCGGGGTGGTCGCCCGGCTGCGCCGCGAGCACCGCAGCGCCATCGGCACCGATATCGGCACCCCCATCGACCGGGTACGGGAGGCCCGCGCCCAGTCCGCCGCCGACCCCAGCCGCGCCGCCGACACCGCCCGCGCCGGGACCGCCCGCGCCGGCGCGGTGTTGGTTGAGCGGGTCGGGGATCTGCAAGCCGCGGTCGAGGTCGTCGCCGCGTCCGGGGGGCGCAGCGCGGCCGCCATCTATCCGCGGCTGCCCGCCCAGCAGTCCGCTGGCCTTGACCTTGATGAGCGGGGCCGTCAGGTGGTCTCCGCGGTCGCCGCCAGCATGATGTCGGTCCAGCCGGTCAGCATCACTGATCCCGGGCAGCGCGGGGCAGTCATCGACGCGCTGGCCCGGACCGCGGCCGCCGCAGCCGCCGCGAACTGGCCGCGCGAGCACCACCACCGGGTGTGGCTGGTCCCGGCCGGCCCCGAATCCGCTGCGGTCGTCGAGGCGGTCCGGGGGGTGGCCGGGGTCAGCGTGATCGACCCGGGCGAGGTGATCGCCGCGATGGCCGACCCGCAGCGCCGGCTACCGGTTGGGGGGCTACTCATCGTCGACGGCGCCGACCAGCTGGCTGTCGAGCAGCTCACCGCGTTGTGCGTGGACGCCAGCGCCACCAACACCAAACTGGTCCTGGTCAGCGACCCCGCCGCCGGCGGGCCCAGCCGCGAGATCACCGGCGCGCTGGCCGGGGACTTGTCCTGGTCCCAGCACCTCGGCGACCAGCCGGGCCGGTCCGCCACCATCGTGGCCCGCGCCGCCGCCTGGGCAACCACCCAACCCACCGCCACCACCGGTGTCGGTGTCGACGCCGCTGATCCTGGCCGGGACCTGCCCGACTGGCTGCGCCACACCCTGACCGACGCCGCGCAGCACCGCAGCACCGCAACGATCGGCCGCCCGCCCTCGGCCGAGGTGCTGGCCGATCTGAGCCCACCGGCCCGCCGCGCCGTGCGGCGCATCGCCGCCAGCCCCACCACCGTGCAAACCCTGGACCTCGACACCACCGCCGACGGTGGTGGGGACAAAGCAGCGGTCATCACCGCGCTGAGCCGCACCGGCGGCCGCCCAGGCACCCAGATGATGGTCGTCCCGATCGGCCCCGGCACCGCCGCCCAGGCCGCCGACCAGCCCTACCAGCGCTATCTCCGGGCCGCGGCCACCGCCAGCCAGATCCTGAGCCGACCGGCCTCGACACCCCCGGCGGGCAGCAGGATCGTCCTCGACGGCGCCGACCACCTAACCACTGACACCCTGAGCTGGTGGCTGCGCACCGCAACCCGCCACGACCTCACCCTGGTCCTGATCACCGACCGGGCCAACCCCGGGCCCAGCCGCGCCCTGACCGACACCCTCGCCGCCACCGCCCCCTGGGCCGCCCACCACTTCCACCGCACCCCCTCCGCCGCCGCCGACACCATCAGCGCACTCGTCACCGCCCACACCCGCATCACCGAGACCCGCCGCCACGCCGAACAGGAAATCGCCAGACGCGAAGAGCGCTACCGCCGCCAGGAACGCGCCCGCAACCAGCACCGCAGCCGCGACACCGGTCACGACCTCAGCCTGTAAGAGCAGGCAGCATCGTGGTCCAGGGCGACCGCGGTGGGGCTCCCCGAGCCGAGCGGATTGCTCGGCCAGCTACCTGTTGCCCTTGGCGCGGTTGTGGGGCACGCAGAGCATGGTCAAGTTGGAAAGGCTCGTCGAGCCGCCCTTGGACCAGGCGGTTACGTGATCGGCGTCCATCTCGTTTTGCTTGTAGATCCGGGCCTTGTTGTTGTCTCCGCCGAGCGCGCACAGCGGGCAGTTCGACTCACCGTTGGCCTCGGCTTTCGTCGTCTGTTGCTCGTAGGCGACGCGCTTGTCCTTGTCATCGAACAGGCGAATATTGAGCAGTTGGGGCTGGTTCTCACCGCCGAGGAGATATTCGTAGATGCCCCTGCTGTTATGCACCGCCGGGTCGCTGCGCAGCCCGTTGATGCGGGCCTCGATTTTTGTCGCGCTGTAGGAAGTCCCATGGTGCGCTTCGTAGAGCCGCCCCCACTCAAGACCGCGCATCTCTTTGTCCGGGGGCCGGATGAAGACGCTTCCGACCCAGTCGATGACCGAGTTGAAGTAGGTCTTCAGCTGGGCGATGTCCTGGTCCAGGCGGTGCTGAGCGAGGTAGGCGTCGATGGTCAGTCCCTGCGAGGACGCGACCCAGTCCAGCGCTTCCGCGAGGACCTGCTGACGCTTAGGGTCTCCATTGACGTACGACTGCCACTTCTGCATGTTCGCGTTGTTCGAGTTGCTGTACTCCGCCTTGGCCTTGGTGATGAACGGTCCGGAGTAAATCGCGTTGAGCAGCTCCTGCTTGTTGAGCGGGACACCGGCGATATTGATTGTCTGGAACCAGGCTTTGATCTCGTCTTCTGTCCCGTCGCACTCGTAGATGTCGAGCTTGGTATCCAGGATCGTGCGCTGCTGGTCCTTAGTCAGCGAGGAGAAGGTCTGCTCCCGACCGTCCACCTTGATGGCGAACTTGCCGGTGACGAAGCGGCCGACGCTGGTAACGCGCTGCTGGCCGTCGAGGACCTCAAGCGTGTCCGCCTCGACGTTGAAGTAGATGAGCCCGAGCGGATATCCCTTGAGTAGGGAATCGATGACCGCGACATCACGCTTTCCGTCGTTGTAGATGTAGTTGCGCTGGTACTCCGGCTGGATGACGAGCTTGCCGTCGAGCCCGAACAGGCCTTTTCCTTCGAGCTCGTTGTATACGAAACCCTCAAGAATCTCATCGACCGTGTAGTGCTTCAGCTCCGTCTTCACGAGGCGCCCTTCCGGCGGATCATGATGCGCTTGTACGCCGTGTGATAGGTGGGCTCAGTGAGTCCGAGACGTCGGTGCCCGGAACTGTTGCCGCCGGTGCCGCCCTGCGCGTAGTAGGTCTCCACGAATTCGCCTCCCAAGGTTTGAACGCCGATCCGGCGCAGCGCGTCCATGTCGTCGCCGTGCGCGAGGATCTCGAACTGGTCGGGGTTGTACTTGTCCAGGAACGTGATCGGCACTCCCATGATCCCGTCGAAGTCGCTGGGGATGGAGTCGATCCACGGGACCTCGATGGCCTCGGGGAAGTTGTAGTAGCGCTGGTACCCAACGCCGCGGACGTCCTTGTGCTTGGAGTACTTGATGTTGTCGCTCATCGTCATCAGCTGCAGCGGCTCATGCCGCCGGCCGTGGTCGATGTTGGTGAACCAGCACGCGTTACCGAGCCTGGTGAAGTCATGCTTGTCTGTCGACGGGTAGCCGAGCCGCTCGGCCTTGAGGCGATCGGCTTCCTTGACCGGCGCGCCCTTGGGCACGCCGAAGACCATGTCGGTGCTGTTGGCGGTGGCGCCTTTCCATAGTCTGTTCTGCTGGATCAGGGGGAAGATCTCCACGTAGGTTGTGGCGTTGCTGTTGCCGATCACCGAGAAGGTCTTGCCTCCCTCCACGAGCCAACCGATGAAGGCGCGGAACAGGCTGAACGGCGGGTTGGTGATGACAATGTCGGCCTCGTCGCGCAGAGCGGTCACCTCGGCGCTCCGAAAGTCACCGTCGCCATCGAGGTACTCCCACTGGAGGTCGTCGATGTTGATGACGCCGTCGTCGTTGACGTCCTTCATCTCGAGGATGAACTTTTTGCCGTTGGTGTGGGTCTTCGTCGCGTCGAACTTCGGGTCGTCGAGCTCGAAGAGCGTCGGCTCGTAGGAGAAGGTTGCCGGGTTGCTGTCGGGGGCGTATGAGGTCGAGATGAGCTTCTTCAAGCCGAGGTCGACGAAGTGGAGGGCGAAGAATTTCGCGAAGTTGCTCCACTCCGGGTCGTCGCAGGGCAGCAGGACGATCTTGTCCCGGAAGACATCAGGGTCGAATTCGAGGTAGGCGTTGACCTCGCGTTCGATGTCGGCCCACTGGGTGTAGAACTCGTCGTTCTTCGCCGCCTTTGCCGCATTGAGGCTAGAAGTCCGATTCGCGACCGTCGTCATACTCTCCCCCGCTCAGCCCGAACTCCACCGCCGGGCAGCGGGGCGCGTCTGTGGGAGAAATCCTATCGGCGGGCTCCGACCATCTCCGGTCGCTGGTGTCTGCGCCGCGTTGTGGGACATGCCGCTGGCGCGGCCGTCGCCCAGTGGAACCGCCGGGGCGGGTCGGGTTGGGTCCGATCAATGGCTGATGTGCGTCCTGGAGAGAGTGCGGCCCGCGGGGACCTGGGCTCTGCACCCTCGTTTCATACGGTGCCTGGCATGACGGATCTGCTCGCCCAACTCGCGGCGCACGCCGGGAATTTCAGCGGCCCTCTCTGCGGGCTGCTGCTACTGATCACCGCGGTGGTGTTCAGCCCGTGGGACGCTCCGGCACAGCGCCTCACCGCACTCGTGCACGCCATCCGCGGTGGCGGACCCAAACAGCGAGGGCAGCCTCACGCCCTCCCCGCCGGTAAGCCGGCGCGCAAGGCGAATCGGCGAAGGCGGCCGGGGTGACTGAGGCTGCTAGCCGATGGCCTCGATGCCCCCGTTTCGGTCTATGGCGTTCTGCCCCTGCCGCCATTTCAAGACAAATAAACACAACATCTAGCCATTGATGGGAGCTAGAACACAAAATATGGGCATGTCGAACACGTGTTCGTGGGAAGTTGCTCCATACTGAGGAACATGGGATCTCCCGCAGAAAAAAACTTTTCCCCGCATTCAGGGGTTCCCGGTACGTGCGGACTTAAGAGGAAGCGACAACCGTAGGGATCGGTTGTCTCTTTCTCGCCTCCTGGAGATGTAGCCATGGATCGACCGGACCGTCAGCCCGGCCCGCCCGTCGATGCCGCGCGCTTACAACCGGACAACCAGGCCGACACCCGGCACATCGACAACGGCCTGGTCAGTGCCTGGCTCGACGATCCTGATCTCGCACAGGAACGAGAACGACTCCAGCGTCTTCAAGCAGACGAAGAGCTGCTCCTGGCCCTGCAGCTGTACCAGTTCACCGGCCGGCTGTGGGAGCGATTCTCCCGCGAGTTGTCCCGCTACGGCCTTGGTGTGCTGCGTGCTTGGATTCGCCACGGCACCATCTACGGCAAGGCCAAAGCGCTGACCGGCTATGGCCTGGGCCGCATCGAAGGCTGGCCCGACGACCAGACCATCGACGACATCGCTACCGACACCGTCGTCGCCGCGCTGATCTACTTCCGCGACAAGGTGCTCATGAACCGCCGCTGGCAAGCCTCGGGAGGTGCGTCGCTGGGCACCTTCTTCATCGGCCAGTGCCTCTACCAGTTCGCCAACATCTACCGCAGCGCCCTGCGAGCCGAACTCGAACGCATCGACCAGGCCACCACGCCGATGGCCGAGCTACCCGAAGACCGGTTCGACATCATCAAGGGCATCGAAGAGACCATCGTTGCCAACGACACGGTTCGCGAGGCGATGGCGCTGCTGAGCACCGACCGGGCACGCCGAGCACTGTTCATGCAGGAGCACGGCTTCTCCCAGCGGGAGATCGCCGACGAGCTCGGTCTACCCGACGCCAAGAGCGTGGAAAACCTCATCGGCTACCAACTCCGCCAACTCCGAAAGAGGACGTCGTGACCACCATCAAGCACATCACCGCACTCATCGACGCCAGCTCGCTGGGCACCCGCACCGCGCGGGCCGCACGCACATCGGTGACCGCCGCCGAAGGCGACGCACTGGCCCGCCGCGCAGCTGCGGGTGGGCACGGGCACGACGACTCCGAGGAATTCAGGGGTCGAGCCGAGAAGCGCACTTATAGACCGGTATCCGGCTCAATACCGGGCCGGAAAAAACGAAAGGACAAAACAATGGCCAAGGGACATCACCGCAGTGCGGCTACCGGTCGCTACGTCAAGGCGTCCACCGCGGCACGCAACCCCAAGACCACGGTCACCGAACGGGGCGGCAACCACAGCAGCGGAACTCATCACCGCAGCGCCATCACCGGCAAGTTCGTGACAGGCTCCACTGCCGCACGCCACCCCAACACCACGGTCACCGAACGCGGTTGAGCACCAACCGAATTCGACGGTTTCCCCTCGACTCGTCGAGTCGAGGGGAAACCGAGAACCACCATCGTTTGAAAGGCCATTTTCTGATGATCCGCACCACCGTCGAAGCGCTCGGCGGCGCACAAGCCGTCCCCAGCGAGCTGATCCCGGCCCGCGAACTTCACCAACACCTGGTCAATCAGGTGGCCACCAGCGGCGGCAACGTCGTCTTGACCGACACCGCGGGTACACCCGCGGCCGTCGTCATGTCCATCCAGCGCTATCAGCAGCTGCTCGATGAGCTGAACACGCTGCGCCGCAACAACTCCAACACCTGAAGAAGGAGGGCATCGCGTGCTGACCGACGACGACGTGCTGGCACTGGACCGTCGAGCCCGTGAGGTCGGACGCCACATCGGCTGGGATCTGCAGTTCGTCGTCGCGGGCAACCCCGAGTTCGTCGGCCTAGTGGCCGGCGGCGGCGCTGATCAGGCTGATCAGATCGTCGTCCTCGGACCCAGCCGTATAGCCGATCTCGCCGTCCATGAGATAGACCTTGCACTCGACGCGCTCCAGCGCGGCGATCGGCACATCGTGCTCGACGAAGATGGCGACCCACGCCTGATCTAAATGCGGCTGCTGTCTCACATCTAAAGAAACGAGACACCCGTCAAGGTGCCACTCCCCCGTTGCGAAGTCCCAGGTCGCGGTGTCTCATATCTACTTAGAAACGAACAGCCGCCGATCTTGATAGACGCCGTGGACCGTCGGGTGTTCATCCCTCGCGGCCTTGCCGTTGGCGACGCCTTTCTCATTTCGGGACCGTGCTGAGTCCTCAGACAAGACCGAGCGTGTCGTGGCGGGGTCGCGAGGTCGTCTTTGGGTGGGATTGGCGTCGTGGTTCAAGCCCCTCGCACGGAGGCAACGTCCCAGTTTGTTTCGGGCGTTGAAGCCCTCAACGAAGACCGACGCCGTGCGGGTCGCTGGGATCGCGAACAGCTCATCGGAGGGAAGGCCATCGAGCCTCGTAAGTAGAGCGCTGCGCATCCTGCTGGGGTTTTGACCAGCACCAACACCCGCTATCGGTCGGAGGTAATACCAACGTGAAACTCTTCTGCGGCATCGACTGGGCCGAGGCCCACCACGACGTCGCCATCATCGACGGCGACGGTCACCTGGTCGCCAAGAAACGCATCACCGATGACCCGGCGGGGTTCGCCGAGCTCATCGAAATACTCACCGCCGCCGGCGACGAATCCGAGGACCCGATTCCGGTGGCGATCGAAACCCCACGCGGGCTGCTGGTCAGTGCGCTACGCGCGACCGGTCGGGCGGTGTACGCGATCAACCCGCTCGCAGTCGCCCGCTACCGGGAGCGCCACTCGGTGGCACGGACGAAGTCCGATCACGCCGATGCCATGACCCTGGCCCACATCTTGCGTGTCGACGCCCACCTGCACCGTCAGCTGCCCAAGGACAGTGAACTGTGCCAGGCCATCGCGGTCCTGGCCCGCGCCCATCAGGATGCGATCTGGGCACGGACTAAGGCGCACAACCAATTACGGTCAGTGCTGCGGGAGTTCTATCCCACCTTCCTGGCGGTGTTCACCGGGCGGTTCGCTCTGGGGATCAGCAGCCCGGAGGCTCGCGCCGTGCTGGGGATCGCGCCGACACCGGCGGCCGCTGCCAAGCTTTCGGTGAGTCGGATCGCGGCGGCGCTGCGCCGGGCTGGTCGCAGCCGCAACATCGACCCGACCGCCGTCGAGCTCAAGGCAGCGTTGCGCGAATCTCAACTACGCCAACCCGTTCTGGTGGAGACCGCGATGGGACGCCAGACGCTGGCGCTACTGGCGGCACTGGACACCGCGTGCGCGAGTGTCGTCGATCTCGGCCAGGCCGCGGCCGAGGCCTTTCAGCAGCATCCCGATTACGCCGTGATCACAAGCTTTCCCGGTCTGGCCGATTCGACCGGCGCCCGGGTGCTCGCTGAGATCGGCGATGACCGCAGCCGGTTCTCCGACGCCCGGGCGTTGAAGGCCTACGCCGGATCGGCACCGGTCACCCGGGCATCCGGGCGCTCCATCTCGATTAGTCACCGCCGCATCAAGAACGATCGGTTGGCCAACACGGGGTGGGTCTGGGCGTTCGCCGCCGCCACGCATTGCGAACCCGCCCGCCTGCATTACCGGCGTCGCCGAGAACATGGTGACCGTCATGCCGCGGCCAACCGGCACCTGTTCAACAAGCTCCTGGGTCAGCTCTACCATTGCCTGCAACAAGGGAGTGCCTTCGACGAGGCCAAGGCGTTCGCGCAGACGGTCGACGCGGCAGCCTAGAAGAGGCGAAATCGACTATATGTCAATTGTTTTCGTTTTCTTATGTTGATCGGTGCGGACGTGACGGTAGATCGTCATCGGCGTGACCGAGCAGGATGCGGCGATCTCGGCCATGGTGAATTGGCGGGAGTCATACATTCGTTGCGCCTTGCCGATCAGAGCCGGTGTCATCTTGGGTGTACGTCCCCCTCGCCGGCCGCGGGCGCGGGCGGCAGCGAGACCGGCCTGGGTACGTTCCCGGATCAGTGCTGCCTCGTACTCGGCCATCAGGGCGAACATGCCGAACACCAGGGCGCCGTGGGCGGTGGTGGTGTCGACCAGCCCGTTGCACAGCGATTGAACCCCGACGCCGCGGGTCTGCAGGGTGGTGACGATGTCGATGAGGTCGCGCAGGTTGCGTCCGAGGCGGTCGATGCGCCAGATGGTCAGGGTGTCGCCGGCGCGCAGATCGGCCAGGCACGCGTTCCATTGTGGTCGGTCAGCCTTGGTCCCACTGGCATGGTCGGTGTAGACCTTGAGGCAGCCGGCGCTGTCGAGGGCGTCGAGTTGCAGCTGCGGGTTCTGGTCTGCCGTCGACACCCGCGCGTACCCGATCTTGGCCATCGCCGGACTTTATCGAATCCCGTCCCACGCGACGTGTTGTGTGAACGTGTTTTTGTGATGAGTTTCGATAGCCCAGGAACCTGCAAAGATTCTGCGCAGTGTCCCGCCGTCATGGGGTCTATCGCAACCGTTCCTTTGCGATAGGGGTCCAGGAACTCCGCCGCAACAGTATTCATCGCTGTTGCTCAACGATTTCGGTTCGGTAACCCGAGCTGATCGGCGGTTCCTTGTGCATGAAAGCCACAGCCCAACGAGCACGATCGTATTCAGGCGCGGCGTTCGGCGGCCGTGATGCCGCCTTTGAGGAGCTCGTCGATGACCTTCTTGAACACCGGCAGCATCAGCCGGTCAACACCGGGGATCTTCAGCGTCGACCGTAGATGCCAGCTGACCTCGGTCCCGGTGTCTGCTTCACGCAGCTGGATCGTGCCGACGTGATTTCGGGTCGGAGCGCCTGAGAGCATCTTGTAGGCGTAACGGGTGGGTCGCTCATACTCGATGATCTCTTCGACGAATGGGGGTCCGATCGCTACTAGACGTCTGATCGCGCCGACACCGTTGGGTGCAGGGGTTCCCTCGCGATCGAGCGTGCTACGCCGGCATGCCCACACGGAGGCCGCGATCCCGCGGTGGTCGGTCATGGCGTCGAATACGGTCTGGATCGGCGCCGTCGAGGTCCGAGTGAGGGTGAACTCGATCATCCGCACTCCATGCTGCCGATACGCGCTGCCAGCATGCAACTTCCTTCCGTGCTGCGAGTGAGACAGAACGAGTTAATCGCGGCAAGGTATGCCGTTCGCCCGGCTTCGACCGTAGTGCGCCAGCCGGTCTGTGGGCTCGTATTAGGGGCAACGGATCGCGTTGTGGCCAGGTGCACGGCTGTGGCCAGGTGCACGGTGAGCGTCTGCTGTCCCGAAACCCTTCGCGATAGCGCACGCCAGAATCGTCGCCACCCATTGACTCTTAGCGTGATCGGAGGTCTTGTCTCACACCGCGTGTCTCAGATCCTCGATGTCGGCAGGCAGTGAGACAGTCTTCGGTATGACCGCAATTCTTGGTTACGCACGAGTGAGCACCGTGGGCCAGGACCTTGAAGCGCAACTTGCTGCCCTTACCGCTGCCGGCGTCGAGGGGAGCCGGGTGTTCACCGACAAACTTTCCGGAGCGGCCAACACGACCCGACCGGGACTGGCGGCGATGCTCGACTACGCCCGCGCCGGTGACACCGTGGTCGTCACTGCCATCGACCGGCTTGGACGTTCGGTCGCCGAAGTCACCCGCACCATCGCCGAACTTGGTGAGCATCGAATCGTGTTGCGCGCCTTGCGTGAAGGTATCGACACAGCCACACCAACTGGACGGGCAGTCGCCGCCATCATGGCTACCCTGGCCGAACTCGAACTTGAGCTGGGGCGGGAACGGCGCGCTGCCTCACGCGAATCTCGCCGTATACGGCAGTTGCCGCCGACCAAACCGCATAAGCTCACTGCGGGTCGGCAAGAGCAGCTTCGCCGACTGGCCGCGACTGGTGAACCCGTGCGGGAGCTCGCTGCGGCATTCGGGATAGGGCGAGCAACCGCCTATCGATATCTCGCACAGTCCTGAGGAGTCGTCCAAATAGCTAAGGCAGCCTGGGAACTCGGTGTTCTAACTAGGACGAAGGTGCTCACAGCCCCGGCACAGGACGTGGATCCGTCGTCACCGCCGACGCGCCGGATGTGGGTTATTCCGAGTCATGTCGTTGTCGCATAGCAGTTTTCGTTGCGTAGCAAAGTGCGCTGATCAGGTAGAAGGCGGCGGTGAGCAGCAGCCACCGGGTCAGGTAGGGGGTTTGGGTCAGCCCGGTCGCGGCGGTGAACGTCGCGCCGCCTTGTTCGATGATGCCGGGGAAGAACAGCAGTAGCAGCAGTCCGGCCGCCAAATGAGTTGTCGCTGTGGGTGTTTCGGCGTGCCCGCGGTAGGAGCCGGTCGGCCAGGGCATACAGCGGGAACACGATGAGATCGTGGGCGATGATTGCCACGGCGAACCACACCGCGATCCACTGCCACCACACCGCCCCGCAGATCGGCGACTTTCCGCTCGCGTGGACTTCCCTGAGCGGTGGGGTGCCCTGCGTCACGCCGCTGGCAGGCCTAGTGTGAAAGCAGTCGAGTTCGTGGTGGGAGGTTTCCGTGTGTCACTACTGCGGGTGCCGGGAGCTGCCGCTGCTGCGTGATTATATCGCGGAGCACGAGCGGGCGATGGACCATGGCGGCGAAGCGGTGCGGGCGCTGGACCGGGGCGAGCACGAGCGAGCCCGCGAACTGTTGACTGCCATGGCGGACGAACTTCGGTCCCACTGGCGAGGCGAGGAGAACGGGCTCTTCGCGGTGATGCGTAGCGAGGACTTGTTCGCCGAGCACATTGACCCACTCGTGCGGGAACACCGCGAGCTGGAGGCACTGCTGGAGGCGGTCGACTTATCGGATTCGCACGACCAGGACCGGGTCCGCAAGGCGGTCATCGACCTCCACGAGCACATCGCCAAGGAGGAGGACGGGCTTTTTCCCGCTGCGTTGACGGCTCTCGACGGTGTTGAGTGGGATGCGGCGATGGCCGCATGGCGAGCGGCCCACCCCGGCCGGGGCATGATCGACGACGGCTGATCCGGGCGGGACGGCAGTCTCCGGACCTGCCGGGGCGGTTCATCCTCACCGGTGTCACGGTGTGCCGCCGCGGCGGAGGCCGGGTCGACACGCGATCCGGTCGCTCTGTGATTTTCCGGTATCACCTTCTGTCAACGTCATTGTGGTAACCATTGCGGTACTGGCCACCAATTGGTGGCGAGCGCGAGCGTGGGGAAGTCGAGGTCATGGACGCCTTAGTCGTCGCGTCGGACGAAGCTGATGCCCGCGCTGCGGGGACATCGGAACCCACGCCTAGTTCGCAGGCGCGTTTGCGGACTGAGGTAGTGACCCTGATGCCACCCGCCTTCCGCCACGCGACGATCCGTGTTGCTCGACACGACCCGCTGCCGCTCCCTGTCCACATACCCGGCGTGTTGGTAATCGAGCGCCTCGATCGGAGACCTAGGTCATGACGACTGCAGGATCAGTCCCAGCGAAGACGACCGATGTAGTGAGGTCGCCGTGGCTGATGCTGGCGCTGGCCACTACCGGGTTCGTCATCAACTTCTGGGCGTGGGCGCTGCTCAGCCCCTTGGGCCCGTTGTTTCGCAATCAGGGGACGCTCGGCGCTCTGAGCGATTCCGACGTTGCCTTGATGGTCGCAGTCCCGGTGGTCGTGGGCTCACTGGGTCGGATCCCGGTCGGCGCGCTGACCGACAAACTCGGTGGCCGGGTGATGTTTCCGGTGGTCTCCGCGGCCACGATCGTGCCGATCCTGTTCCTGGCGTTCTTTGCCCTGAACTCCTACGTCTTGATCCTGATTGGCGGGTTCTTCCTCGGTATCGGCGGCACCGCGTTCGCAGTCGGCGTTCCGTTCGTGAACGCGTGGTTCCCGCCCGAGCGGCGTGGGCTCGCCGTCGGAATCTTCGGTGCCGGCATGGGGGGCACCGCGATCAGCGCGCTCACCACGGTCAAGCTCTACGCGAATGTGGGCGAGAAGGCGCCCTTCGTCATCACAGCGGTCGTGCTCGCCGTGTACGCCGTGGTGTCGTGGCTGCTCCTGCGTGATGCGCCGGGCCGCACCCCGCCGACCACGCCGCTGATGTCCCGCCTCATGGCCAACGTCAAACTCCCAATCACCATTCAAGCCGGCATCCTCTACGCGGTGGCCTTCGGCGGCTACGTGGCGTTCTCGGTGTACCTACCGGCCTATCTGAAGACCGCCCACGGCCTGACCGCCGCTGACGCAGCGAACCGGATGGCCGGCTTCGTACTGGTTGCGGTGATCATGCGCCCGATCGGCGGGTGGCTCTCGGACCGGTTCGGCCCGATCCCGGTGCTCGCCAGCGGATACGCCGTCGTGGTTGTGTGTGCCGCGATCTCAGCAGGCAGTCCGCCGTTAGGTGGGGTCGGCACGGCCGCGTTCTTGGCCATGGCCGCCGCCCTCGGGTCCGGCAGCGGCGCTACGTTCGCGCTGATCGCCAAGGTCACCGAGCCATCGCGGGTAGGTGGGGTGACCGGATTGGTGGGCGCGGCCGGCGGACTGGGGGGCTTCGTGCCGCCGCTGATCATGGGCTACGTCTACGGCCGCACCGAGTCCTACGCGATCGGACTGTGGTTGCTCTCCATCACGGCGGCACTCGCACTCGCGTTCACGCTCACCGTCGTCCGCGCCACCGCACGCTCACCACAAAAGTCGGCCCGACCATCACCGATCGATGACGAGAGGACCAGCTCGTGACCCAGCAGTCGGGCATGGACGGATCTATCAGTGACGCACTGGTGCGCAGTCGCCGCTTTTTCACGAAGGCGAAGATCTCCGATGACCTCCGAACGCTCAGCAAGGTGGGGGGACGCCAGGCCGACGACTTCTACCGTGACCGCTGGAGCCACGACAAGGTGGTCCGCTCGACGCATGGCGTGAACTGCACCGGGTCGTGCTCGTGGAAGGTCTATGTCAAGGACGGGATCATCACCTGGGAGACCCAGCAAACCGACTACCCCTCGGTCGGCCCGGACTCCCCGGAGTACGAGCCGCGGGGCTGCCCCCGGGGCGCTGCCTTCTCCTGGTACACCTACTCACCGACCCGGGTCCGCTACCCCTATGTCCGGGGCGTGCTCCTGCAGATGTACCGCGAGGCCAAGAGCCAACACGACGGCGATCCGGTCAAGGCTTGGGCGCACATCGTAGAAAATCCGCGGCGCGCCATGGCCTACAAATCCGCCCGCGGTAAGGGTGGTCTCGTCCGCGCCACCTGGGACGAGGCCGCTGAGATCGTTGCTGCCGCGCACGTGCACACTATCCAGAAGTACGGCCCCGATCGGGTCGCCGGGTTCTCGCCCATCCCGGCCATGTCGATGGTGTCGCACGCCTCCGGCGCCCGGTTCGTGAACCTGATCGGCGGCTCGATGCTGAGCTTCTACGACTGGTATGCCGATCTGCCTGTCGCTTCACCGCAGGTCTTCGGCGACCAGACCGACGTCCCGGAGTCCGGGGATTGGTGGAACGCCGGCTATTTGATCATGTGGGGTTCCAACCTCCCCGTCACGCGCACCCCGGATGCGCATTGGATGACCGAGGCCCGCTATCGCGGTCAGAAGGTCGTTGCGGTCGCCCCCGATTACGCCGACAACGTGAAGTTCGCCGACGAATGGCTGCCCGCCAAACCGGGTACCGACGCCGCGCTGGCCATGGCGATGGGGCACGTCGTGCTGAAGGAATTCTTCGTCGACCGAGAGACCCCGTACTTCACCGAGTACGTCAAGACCTACACCGACCTGCCGTACCTGGTGAAGCTCGACGAAGCCGGTGGCGGGACCTACACAGCCGGCAAGTTCCTGACGGCCGCCGACCTGGCGCCGCCCGCCGCGGCCGAGGCGAACGCCGCCTTCAAGACCGTCCTCATCGACTCGCGCACCGGCGAACCCGTCGTCCCGAAAGGCTCGCTCGGGCACCGGTTCGGTGACACCGATGTCGGCCGGTGGAACCTTGAGCTCGGTGACGTCGACCCGCTGCTCTCACTGATCGACGGCGCGGCAGAGACCGCCATGGTGCGGATGCCGCGCTTCGACACACCGGACGGGGCGGCCGTCGACCTGCCGAGGGGGGTCCCGATCCGTCGGGTCGACGGGCATCTGGTCACCACTGTCTTTGACCTGTTGCTCGCGCAGTACGGCGTCGGTCGCGACGGGCTTCCGGGGCAGTGGGCCAGCGGATACGACGACGCGGAGTCGCCGTACACACCCGCGTGGCAAGAACTCATCACCGGCGTCCCATCCGCGACCGCGGCCCGGATCGGGCGCGAGTTCGCCGCGAACGCGGAGGAGTCGCGCGGCCGTTCGATGATCGTGATGGGCGCGGGCACCAACCATTGGTTCCACTCCGACACGATCTACCGCGCGTTTCTCACCCTGACCAACCTCACCGGTTGCCAGGGAGTCAACGGCGGCGGCTGGGCACATTACGTCGGGCAGGAGAAGGTCCGCCCCATCACGGGCTACACCCAGATCGCTAACGCGCTCGACTGGAACCGACCGCCCCGCAACATGATTCAGACCGCCTTCTGGTATCTGCACACTAATCAGTTCCGTTACGATCACTTCGGCGCCGATACCCTGTCCGCCACCACCGGCACCGGACAGCTGGCGGGCTTGTCCACCGCCGACGTGATCGCCAAGAGCGCCCGTATGGGCTGGATGCCTTCGTATCCCACGTTCGACCGCAATCCGCTCGACCTCAGCGACGCCGCTGCCGCTGCGGGCAAGCCGGTGGGTGAGTACGTCGTCGAGCAGCTCAAGTCCGGCGAACTGGACTTCGCCGGCGAGGACCCCGATGCGCCGCAGAACTACCCGCGCATCCTCTCGATC
>JAUPLT010000309.1 GCA_030836785.1 Actinomycetota bacterium | reverse complement strand
GAACTCCGTTGTTCCGGCCGATGTCCGTGCCGCCCGCACCGGGGCCGGCACGACCAACCAGGCCGCCTGAGGCGCAGGAGGAGACGCGATATGCACTACCTGGAGAGCATCCTGCGGGTGCTGCTGATCGGACTGCTGCTGGGCGCCGGCCTGCCGGCGGTATTCGCCTTCGGCCTGCGCGCCTATTCCGCCGGGGCCGGCGGCATCGACGCCGACGGTGTGCAGCATCCGCCGCGCCCCGCGCTCAAGCCGGTCGGTCTGCTGCTGTTCACCTTCGTTCTGGTGGTGATCGTCATGGCGATCCTGTGGATCACCCGGGGCACGATCATTCATCACTTCGGCGTGGACCCGTACCCCTTCATCCCTCGGAAGTGAGTGGGCCCCAGAAATGAGCAAGCAATGACCGTCACCGAACCCAACCCCAGCTTCTTCCAGTCGGTCCTGGGCTGGCTCCGCAAGGGCTATCCCGAGGGCATCCCCCCGACGGACTACTACCCGCTGCTGGCATTGCTCAAGCGGACGCTGACCGAGGATGAGCTGATCCAGGCGGCCTCAACCCTGCTGCGGGAGAGCACAACCCCCAACCCGGTGAGCGACAGCCAGATCCGGCGCGTCGTCCGCGAGGTCATCGAGAAAGAGCCCAATGTCGAAGAGATCAACCAGGTTGCGGGACGCCTGGCGATGGTCGGATGGCCGCTCGCTGACCACTGTTGAGAAGCCGACCACCGCTGAGATGGCTCAGCCGGGCCCGCCGGTGAGCGGTACCGAGGCACCGAACATCTCCTCAACCGCGCTTGCGCACCCCTGGAGGAAGCTGTCGTAGTCATAGTGCGGCTCATCGGCCTGCCGATCGATCCGATCGTGCAAACCCTTGCACAACGGCAGCGCGCTGCCGCCGGCTGAATCGACCTGCGCTCGAACCGCTTCGAGCCCCTGCTCCATCACCGCGGCGTAGCCGGCGTCGTACCCGGAGTAGGGATAGGCCCGGACGAGATAGGACCCGCCGGCCAGGATCACCACAGCCACCAGCACGGTTCCGGCCAGCCGCGGCCAGCTGAACTCCGGAGTCTTTTCCAACGATGCCAGATCTCGGTCCATGAGGAGCCGGACGATACCGCCGGAGGGTTAACGGAACGTGACTACCGGGCGAACGCCTGATGCGGTGGAACGCCCAGCGCTTGTCCAGGTAAGCGTCACTTCCTCCAGGTAGGGTGGCGCGGTGTTTGGACAGGGCGTGGCACGCGGACTCGGCGCCGTTCTGGGCGTCCCGGTACGGGCCGCGTCGGCGGGAATTCAGGCCGCCGGCGCCACGGCCGGCGCGGTGGCCGGGCTCGCCGGATCGGCGGCGCTGCTGGGAGGTTCGGCCGCGGCACTCGCCGGCGAGACGGTGATCGCCGCGGTGCCGGGCGCACGGACCGCCGCCCGCGCCGTCGCCGGTGTCGCTGGTGTCGCCGTGGAAGCGGTCGGCGGCGAACCGGCGCGTCGCGGCAGCCGACACGGACAACGGCACTGGATCGAGGTCCGCGGGCTGGCCGGGCCGGACGCCGACGCCATCGCCGACGAGGTGCTCGAGGCGGTGCGCGCCGTTCCGGGGGTCCTCGACGCCGTGGTCAACCGCTCGGTCGCCCGGGTCATCGTCACGGTCGATCCCACCGCTCCCCCGCACGATCTGCACGCCGTGGTCGCCGACGCCGAACGACGGGTCCGGTCGCAGACCGCTGCACGGCACCGTCCGCTCACCTTGCCTGCCGATGATGCCGTGGTCGCGACACGGGTCGCCGCCGCCCTGGCCGCTGCGACCGGATTGGGACTGTCGGTGGCCGGCACGGCGATGAAGATGCCAGGGCTGCCGGCATTCATTTCGGTGGCGCCCACCCTCGCCGACCAGATCCCCGCCGTGCGCCACACCCTCGTTCGCCGGCTCGGACATGAGGGAACCGATCTGCTGTTCGCACTGCTCAACGCGACCGGCAACATCCTGACGGTGTCACCGACGGCAGCAGCCGCCGACGCGGCCACCCGGGCACTGCTCGCCGAGGAGGCCTGGCGGGCACGTCAGGCCTGGCGCCGTCACGAACCCACGCTGGCCCAGCGGTGCCCGGAGGGACGCGCACCGGCACCGGGCCGAACCGTCTTCTCCGACGGTCCGGGCGAGGAATACGCCAACCGGGCGGGATGGATCGGCCTGACCGCCGCAGCGGTGATCGGCGCGGTCTCCCACAACCCCACCATCGCCGGTGCCGCGGCGCTGGTGTCGGCTCCCAAACCGACCCGTGCCGCGCGGGAAGCCTTCGGTTGCGCCATGACCCGCGGCCTGACGGCTCGGCACGACACCGTCGTCATCAGACCGCGCGCTCTTCGGGCACTGGACCGCATCGACGTCATCGTGATCGACCCGCGTGTGCTTTACACCGACGAACTGACGGTCACTCGGGTGCGCGGGGTCGGCCGGTCCGGGAGCGCACCCGCCTGGCAGGCCGCCCGCGAGGCACTCGACGCCGGTCTGCTCGGCCCGGGGTGGCATCGCCTGGCCGAGATCCCGGGTTCCGGCATCGAGACCGGCCAGGCACTGGTCAGCCCGGTCCGCGACCCTCTCGCCACCGCCGTCGTCAGCGAGGCCCGGCGCACCGGGGCGCGGGTGGTCGCGGTTCGCGACGACGGACTCCGTTCCCTGGGGCAGGGCTTCGACACCCTCTATCCGTGCCACGGGTCGACCGACGACGCGCTGGCCGGTGCGGTCTCCCGGCTTCGCCTCGACGGCGCGACGGTCGCACTGCTGACCACTTCGGAGATGGCCGCCCAGCACGAGGCCGACATCACCGTCGGCGTCACCCGGGCAGAGCACCCGCCCTGGGGCGCAGACGTTTTCGTCCCGGATCTGACCGCAGTGTGGCGAATCCTGCGTGCGGTCCCAGCGGCGCGCGCCGCCACCGGCCGAGGGGTGGGGCTGTCGCTGTCCGGTTCGGCGATCGGCGCGTTGATGCTGGTGCCGGGGGTGCCGGGATACGGCCCGGATGCGGTGAACGCCGGCGTCTTCGCCGGGCTGTGGACCGGCGCCAGAGCCGCGGACAAGGTCTTTCTCGACCCACTGCCGGTCCCCGAGCCCGGCCACGAGTGGCACAGCCTCCAGTCCGCTGAGGTCGCCCGCCTGCTACCCCGTCCACCCGCGGCCGTGCCGCCCCCCGAACCGTCGGCCCTGTTGGCCCCGGTCCGATTCGCCTGGCGCACAGGCCATTCGGCATGGTCGCTGACCACGGACCTGGCCGCGGAGATGAAGGCGAACCTCGCCGATCCGATCACCCCTATCCTGGCGACCGGTGCGGTAGCCAGCGCCCTGCTCGGCTCACCGCTGGACGCCGCCCTGGTCGGCAGTGTGCTGTTGACCAACGCGGCCTTGTCGGCTCAGCAGCAACTTCACGCGCAGCGGGTCCTGACCCGGCTGCTGGCCGTGCAGGACCCGCCCGCGCGCCGACGGGTGGGACCGATCGAGGACGGGATCACCGAGGACGTGCCCGCCGACGCCCTGCGGCCCGGCGACATCATCGAGGTCCACTCCGGCGAGGTCGTCCCGGCTGATGCCCGGCTGATCGACGCCGACAACGTCGAGGTGGACGAATCCCCGCTCACCGGCGAGTCGCTACCGGTGCCCAAGCAGACCGATCCCACTCCGGGAGTTCCACTGGCCGAACGGTCCTGCATGATCTACGCCGGCACCACGGTGGTCGCCGGCAGCGCGCTGGCGATCGTCACCGCGACCGGGCGCGGAACCGAGGTGCGCCGCGCACTTGCGTTGGCCCCCAGGACAACCCGGACTATCGGCCTGCATCACCAGCTCGCCAGGATCACCAACCGGGCACTCCCGTGGACGCTGGGCGGCGGAGCACTGGTCGGCCTGCTGAGCGTGCTCCGGGGTACGCCGTTGCGGGAGGCGATCGGCGGCGCGGTGGCAGTCAGTGTCGCTGCGGTGCCGGAGGGGCTGCCACTGGTGGCGACGCTGGCTCAGCTCGCGGCGGCCCGCAAGCTCAGTGGTGAGCACGTGCTGATCCGCAACGCGAGTTCGGTGGAGGCGCTGGCCCGGCTCGACGTGGTGTGCTTCGACAAGACCGGCACCCTCAGCGAGAACCGGCTGCGGGTCAAGCGGGTGCGGACGGTCGGTGACAACACCCGCGACGCGGTCCTGCAGGCTGCCTTGAGCACGGTGATCCAGCGCAACGGCCGGGCGGACCACGCCACCGACGAGGCGGTTCGACTGGCCGCGGCCGGCGCATCCGTCGATCGGCAGGCCTACCTGCCCTTCCAGTCCGGACGCCCGTTCGCCGCCGCGCTCAGCGGTACCCGACTGACCATCAAGGGCGCACCCGAGGTGATCGCAGCCGCAATGGCCCGCAACTCGGTCGACCTGACACCGCTGATCGCCGAACTGGCGGCCGACGGTCTCCGGGTGCTGGCCGTCGCAGAGCGAACAGTGACCCCCCGACAGGCCGCCCGGGCGGCCGCCGAACCGGCCGCGATGGAGCGGCTGTGCTCCGCGGGACTGACGCCGATCGGCTTGCTCGGCCTGGCCGACACCCCCCGGGACGCGGCACCCGGACTCCTGGCTGAACTCACCGCACGCGGTATCGGAGTGCGGCTGATCACCGGCGACCACCCGGTGACGGCCGCGGTCATCGCGGGCGAGCTCGGGATGGAACTCACGGCGGAAGGGGTCATCACCGGAACCGAATGGGAATCGCTGTCGGCGGACGAACGCGCCGAGGTCGTGCGCACCCGGATGGTCTTCGCGCGGATGTCGCCGGAGCACAAGATCGAGGTGATCCAAACCCTGGAGGGCATCGGGATGGTCACCGCGATGGTTGGTGACGGCGCCAACGACGCGGCCGCGATACGCGCGGCGAGCGTGGGTATCGGAGTGGCCGCACCCGGCAGCGATCCGGCCCGGACCGCAGCCGACATGCTGCTCCTCGACGGCCACATCGAAGCGCTCATCGGCGCCCTCGACGAGGCCCAGCAGCTGTGGCGCCGGGTGCACTCCGCAGTGTCGGTGCTGCTCGGCGGCAATGCGGGTGAAGTGGCGTTCGCCCTGCTCACCACCCTGATCACCGGCCGGTCGGTGCTCAGCGCCCGCCAGATGCTCCTGGTGAACATGCTGACCGACGCGCTGCCCGCGGCCGCGCTGGCGGTCAGCAGCCAGGAGGGAAACGGGGCGGCCGACCGCGACGAGGCCGCGTTGTGGCGCGCGGTGGCGGTGCGCGGGGCGGCGACCACCACCGGCGCGACGCTGGCCTGGG
>JAUPLT010000308.1 GCA_030836785.1 Actinomycetota bacterium | reverse complement strand
TCGCGCCGACGCTGGTGATCAGCTCCCGCACGGCGGGGGCGTTACCACCGGAGACGACGACCTCGATCTTGATCATCTTGGTCAGTCCAGGTGCGGTCATCGCAGTATCTCCTCGTTGTTGTTGTTGATGGTGTTGTTGGTGTTGTTGTTCGACAGGGCCTGCTCGTTGGTCGCGTCTGTCCAGTCCCGCCAGCCCGCGCGGGTCCAGCGTTGCCAGGGTTGTCCGGGCCGCTCCCGGGTCGCCAAGGCCACCCAGTCGTTGCCGAACAACTGCTGCAGAATCGGGTTGCGCTCGACGATCTCGTCGATCCGCGCCAGCGGGGCCTGGACCACTGCCAGCAGCCGCACCGGCTCGTGCAACAACCGCTCGCCGTCGGACACCGACTGCCAGGGCAGACCCAGTTGCAAGTCGCTGGTGTGGCCGGCGAGGACGCCGACCGTGCCGACGACGTTGTGGATCGTCTTGGTGCCCGCCCCGAAGACCTGCGGCGCGACGGTGGAGAAGTAGTACTGGCAGTTGATCCACTGCGCGACCACCAGCGGTGCGGTCAGGATCGTCTCCAGCGCCGAACCATCGGTGTCCACCTCGGCCTCGTAGGAGTGCAGGAATGTCCGGCGCTGCAGATCGAGACCCCGGGTCACCGATCGCGGCGCGACGATGAAGGCGGCGTTGCCGGCCAGCCCCCATTCCGGATAGACCTGGGCCCAGTCCGAGGACCGGTTGCTGACGTGCCGAACCGCGCGGTCGGGGGTCAGTGCGCCCCGCGACGCCGGCACGGCGCCGGGCAGCACCGCGCAGCGCTCCGCGGCCAGCGCCGCCCCGGCCCGATCGAGATCGCGTTCGAGCTGGTCCAGATCGGCCTGGTACTCCACGGGAATCAGATGCGGGTCAAGCAGTTCGACCCGGTCCACCGCGGTGTCGTGCTGGGCGGCGACGAACAGGGTGTCCGCGGGGATCTCGATACCCATGCTGCGCAGCCCGGCGCGAACCTCGGGACGATTGAGGATCGCGACCGCGGTGCGGGCGTTGGGGCCGCCGGCCTGGCCACCGCAGGCGCCGCAGTCCAGCGCTGCCTGATACGGGTTGTTCTCGGTGGTGCTGCCGTGCGCGCACAGCACCACCAGCCGTCCGAATCCCCGGGTCAGGCCCATGGTGGTGAGCGCCACCTGGGCGAACAGCACCTGCTCGTTGTGCGGCATCGCGGTCAGGTCGATCACCGTCGGAGCGACCGGGGCCAGCGTGTCCCGCAGTTTCCGCCGCACCGCCGCGCTCGCCGCCGGCGCCAGTGTCTTGACCGCCGACAGCGGACCTGCCGCCACACCGGCCGCCTCGGCCAGGGCGAACGGCGCGGCCAGCGATTCCTTGGCGACGTGAAAAGCCGATTCCGCGCCGGCGAGCCGGTTCACCCCGGCGAGCCGCCGCCGGACCGCACCCTCGGCATCCGATGCGGGCACCTCGGAGATGTCGTGATTCGGCGCGATGAGTACCGGGCACAGATCACTGGAGTCACCGCCGAGGATGTCGGTGTAGCGGATGGCCACGGCGAAGAACCCGGCGAAGCCGAGAGTGTCGTAGCCACCGATCGCCTCCAGGTGCCTGCGCAACCCCTCCGAACGGGTGTCGATGCAGGTGACCACCTGGGTGTGCACCGGGCCCCGCATCGGAGCCGGCTCCGCCGAACTCAGCTGAGCCAGCAGCCCGTCGCGGTAGTGCGCTTCCAAAGCGTTCTGCCACAACACTTCCCGCGCCGCCACCGGCAGCGCCGTGAGCAGCCGGGCGACGGCAGCCAGGTCCTCATCGGCGACCGGTCCCACGTTCATCGCCGTGACCACTTCCGCGGCGCGCTGCCGGGCCGACGGAACCTCCCGGGCCGACTCGGATGCACGCTCGCCGGCCTGCTGCTTTCCACCATCGGCCAGCAGCGCCGCCTCGTAGCTCAGCCGCATCGCCAGATAGTCGACCAGGTCGATCCGGATGTCCCGGCCGGCGCACCAGTGGATGTGCGCAGCCCAACCCGGCATCCGGGTCAGGTGCGCCTGCAGGTAGGCGATCCGCGCGTCCTCGCGCACCTCCAGCCGAACCAGCGCATCGAGGATCGCGTCATCGGCCCGCTCCGGGGCGCGCCGCAGGTCGGCCCGGGCCGCGCGCGGGAGGCTTCGGTCCGCGGCAGCCAGCGCCCGCCAGGCAGGGTAGAAGCCGTTCTCCCGGCCGGGCATCGGCCAGGCCCCGCCGCCGAAGAAGGCGCCGCACCACTTGGCGGTCTGGGCGTCCACCGTCGCAGCGACCGCGGTGGACCGCTCCTCCGCCCGGGTGACGAAGCGGCGGACCGGGGTCGGAGTTGCGGTCCCGTGCAGCAGATCCGCCCGTAGCACCTCCAGCGGGCTTACCTCCCGGCCACCCAGATACAGGTTCGGCTCGGCGGAGAGGTTGGGGTACCGCCGGATCAACGCCCGGTCCAGATCGGCGTCGGTGATCCGGCCGTCGGCGTGCAGGTCGCGGAAGGCCTGCTCACCCAGGGTGCCGGGCATCCCGTACAGGTCTCCGGCCCGCCGGATCGCCTGCTCGAACGGCATTCCCTCCAGGCCCGCGATCGGATTCACCGCGATGAAGGTCTCCAGCGGATAGTGGGTGGGCAGCACCCGGGCGGCGAGGGTGATCTGGGTGCGCAGCCGGGCGCGGTTCGGGCTGAGGTCGGTTGCGGTTGTCACGAACGGGCTCCTGTCAGTTGTGCGGAGGGCACCGGGATGGTCCCGGCGGTGAGTGCATTGGTGTAGATCAGATGCCGCAGGCGGTCCGCCCCGGGCGCCGACCGGATCGCGCCGAGGGCGCCCAGGCCGATCAGTGCGGCTGCCGCAATGAGCCAGACCGCGAGCACCGGCAGGGTTGACGCCGGGATGTCCGGCTCCAGGTAACCGCTCACCCCGCTGATCACCGCGACGTAGGCGATGGCGGCGGGCACCAGCACGGCGGCGGCCGGCAGCGCCCCGGTCACACCTGGCCGGCGCTTGAGCCAGCCCCAGGTCGCCGCCGCGCCGGTGACGAAGGCGAAGATCAGCAGCGCGTGCTCGGCCGCATGCGTGCCCGTGGACGGCACCACCAGCACCGCTGCGGCCAGTGCCGCGGCCGGCAGCAGGACCGAAACGACGGCGTTGACGACGGTCTGCGCCCTGCGGATCCGCGCCACCGGCGGCAACAGTTCGGCGCGGCGCCGGGCCGCGACTGCCGAGCCGGAGGACAGGAACAGCGTGGACTTGTAGAACCCGTGCGCGACCAGGTGGATGACCGCGGCCGCCCACAGCCCCAGACCGCAGGTCATGACCATGAAGCCCATCTGCGCCGTCGTCGAGTTGACGAGCGCGCCCTTCACATCCGGCTTCACCAGCATGATCACCGCCCCGTAGGCCATGGTCACCGCGCCGGCAAGGATCGTCAGCGCCCGTGCCGCGTCATCAGCGGTCAGCGGCGCCAATCGGATCAGCAGGATGCCGCCGGCGTTGACCACTCCGGCGTGCAGCAGTGCCGAGACCGGAGTGGGGGCGGCCAGTGTGGCGGGCAACCAGCGGTGGAACGGAATCTGCGCCGACCGGGACAGTGCGGCGATGACGACCAGGATGGCCACCACTGCCAGTACCGGTCCGCTGAACTGGGTGGGGTCGACCGCCCGGAGTTCGATGCGGCCCCAGGTCGCGGTCGCCAGCACCACCGCGACCCACAGCGCCAGGTCACCGATGACGAAGGCGGTGACAGTGCGGCGGACGCCGTCGCGTGCCGCCGGCAGGTGCCAGTAGGTGCCGAGCAGCAGGCACAGCGCCACGCCGGCCAACGTCCAGAACACCGCCATCCCGACCAATGTGGCGGCGGTCATCAGCCCGGCGGAGGCTCCGGTCAGCAGACCCGCGCCCCCGGCGAACCAGGATGCGCGCGGGTCGCCGGCGAGGTAGCGCACCGCGTAGGACTGGACGATGGCGCTGACACCGAAGACCAGGAGCAACAGCACCGCGGCGAGGCGGTCCACCACCAGTTCCATCGGACCGGTCACCGCGATCACCTGCCCGGCGCCGGCCTTGACGGCGAACACTCCCGCCAGCACGAAGCCGAGTCCGGCCACCGAAGCGCCGATCCGGCCGGTGCGCCGTGGCGCCCGCCCGCCGAGGAAGAACGCCGCCACGCCCGTCACGAGCGGAGCCGCCACCATTCCCAACAACGCTAGATTCGTGATCGTCAACATGCGAGTTAGATTACGTATGTTTTGATACGCCTGTCAATGTTCGGGAATTGATAATCTCCTGAGATGCCTCGATCCGAACCTCGGGACACCGCTGCGGTCGGCTGCTATCGCGGCTCTGTGGTCGCCGTCGGAACCCGGCACGGCAAGGAACGCCAGCTCGCCGGCCCGTTCTCCGCCATCCTCGGAGCCCGTCTGGTCACCCCACCCGACCTCGACACCGACAGATTCGGAACGTTCACCGGTGAGCGCCCCCGCCAGGGAACCGCGGTGGACGCGGCTCGCGCGAAGGCACACCTGGCGATCAGCAGTACCGGCGTGCCCTTCGCGCTGGCCAGCGAGGCCAGCTACGGCCCGCTGCCGGATACCGGCTGGACCGGCCACGAGGAGATCCTGGTTTTCTGCGACACCCTCCGGGGGATCGAGATCCTCGAAGGCCACCGCAGCGGCGAGACTCCCGGCGCCGCCCATCGGGTGGCCCACTACCGCGAGATCCCGCCGACCCTGCTCGAGGGCCTACCCGGCCAGGCGCTGATCGTCCGCTCAGCCCGGCCCGGGCCCGGCAGCGTCGTCGTGAAAGGTGTCATCGAGGTCGGCGATCTGCGGGCCGCGGTCGAAGCGGCGGCGGCGGGTTCAACCGACGGCCTCGCCGTGGTCGAACCCGACCTGCGGGCCCACGTCAACCCCAGTCGCCGGCGGGTGCTGCGGCGTCTCGCCACCACCATGGCACACCGGCTCGCCACCCTGTGCCCGGTGTGTTCCTGCCCCGGGTTCGGCCAGGTGGGCACCGCCCCGGGCCTGCCGTGTGGATGGTGCGCAACACCGACACCGCTGGTACATCACGAGATTCACGCCTGTTGCCGGTGCGAGTTCACCGAAACCCGTCCGGCGGTGTCGGCCGGCGCCGACCCGGCGCACTGTCCGGTGTGCAACCCCTGACGGCGGTCGCTACCCCTGCCGCCGGCCCGCGCTACCCGTCACTGGCCGTCACTGGCCACCGAACACCTTGCTCACCACGGCTTTCGCCCGCCGGGTGACCCGAAGATAGTTGTCCAGAAACTCCCCGCCGTCGTCGCTGCGCCAGCCCGCGGCAACCGCGACCGCGTTCAACTGACGGCCGGGGCCGGGCAGTTGGTCGGTCGGCTTACCGCGGACCAGTACCAGCGCGTTACGGGCCCGGGTGGCGGTCAGCCACGCGTCCCGCAACAACTCGGCGTCGGCCGGCGGGATCAACTCGGCGGCCGCGATCGCGTCCAGCGCCGCACAGGTCGACGGATTCCTCAGCGCCGGAACATCATCGGCGTGCAGCAACTGCAACAGCTGGACAGTCCACTCCACATCGGCCAGCCCGCCCCGGCCCAGCTTGGTATGGGTGTTCGGGTCCGCACCGCGGGGCAACCGCTCGGCGTCGACGCGGGCTTTGATCCTGCGGATCTCCTGCACCGCCGCCGGGGGTAGCCCGCCGGCGGGATAGCGAATCCGGTCGGCCATCGCGAGGAACTCGCGGCCCAGGTCCGGGTCGCCGGCCACCGGCGTGGCACGCAGCAGCGCCTGAACCTCCCAGGGTTGTGCCCACTGCCCGTAGTAGGCCGTGTAGGAGGCCAGCGTCCGGACCAGCGGACCGCTGCGCCCCTCGGGGCGCAGGTTGGCATCGACCTCCAGTGGCGGATCGTCGCTGGGGGTGCCGAGCAGGGTGCGTAGTTGCTCGGCAACCGAGACCGACCACTTGACGGCGTGCGTCTCGTCGGCGCCGGGCAACGGGTCGCAGACGAACATGACGTCGGCATCTGATCCGTAGCCCAGTTCGCTGCCACCGAGTCGGCCCATCCCGATCACCGCGATCCGTGCCGGCGCCGGCGCGTTGCCGGTGCTGCCGCGGATCACGGCTTCCAGCGCACACTGCAGCACCGCCACCCACACCGAACTCAACGCGGTACACACCTGCTCGACTTCGAGCATGCCGAGCAGATCGGCCGAGGCCACCCGCGCCAGTTCGCGACGGCGCAGGGTGCGCGCGGCGGCGATGGCCCGGGTCGGCTCGTTATGCCGGCCGGCCGACGCGATCAGCGCCCGGGACACACCGTCGGGATCGACGTCGAGCAGTTTGGCGCCGGTCGGGCCGTCGGCATAGCTCGCGATCACCTCCGGCGCGCGCATCAGCAGTTCGGGAACGTAGGCGCTGGTGCCCAGCACCCGCATCAACCGCTTCGCCACCGCACTCTCGTCGCGCAACGTCGCCAGATACCAGCGCTGGTCGGCGAGCGCCTCGCTGATCCGTCGGTAGGCGAGCAGGCCGCCATCCGGATCCGGGGTGTCGGACAGCCAGTCCAGCAGCCGCGGCAGCAGCACGGCTTGGACGCGGCCGCGCCGTCCCCCGACATTGACCAGCGCGCTCAGGTGGGTCAGCGCGCTCTGCGGACCCTCGTAGCCGAGCGCGGCCAACTGCCGTTCGGCGGACTCGGCCGACATCCCCGACGCGAAGCCCAGCGGAGAGCCGACCGACTCCAGCAGTGGCTGGTAGAAGAGCTTCGCGTGCAGCTTGGACACCCGGACGTTCTGCCGCTTGATTTCCTCACGCAGCACCCCGAGAGCGTCGCGCGTGCCGTCCGGGCGAACGTGTGCGGCCCGGGCCAGCCAGCGCAGCGCCTCGTCGTCATCGTCGGCGGGCAACAGGTGGGTACGTCGCAGCCGCTGCAATTGCAGCCGGTGTTCGAGTAGCCGGAGGAACTCGTACGAGGCGGTGAGGTTGGCGGAGTCGTCGCGGCCGATGTAGCCACCCACACCGAGAGCGGCCAGCGCGTCGACGGTCGAGGCGACGTGCAGCGAACCGTCGGTACGCCCGTGCACGAGTTGCAGCAACTGGACGGCGAACTCGACATCGCGCAGGCCGCCGGTGCCGAGTTTGATCTCCCGATCGCGCACCCCCGCGGGCACCAGCGATTCGACGCGCCGGCGCATGGCCTGGACGTCGGCGACGAAGTCGTCCCGCTCACAGGCGGTCCACACCATCGGCATCAGCGCCTCGACGTAGGCCCGGCCCAGTTCGAGGTCCCCCACCGCCGGGCGGGCCTTGAGCAGCGCCTGGAACTCCCAGGTTTTCGCCCACTTCTGGTAGTAGGCGATATGGGAGTCCAAGGTGCGCACCAGGGCACCGGCCTTACCCTCCGGCCGCAGCGCCGCATCGACCTCGAAGAACGCCTCCGACGCCAGCCGCATCATCTCTCCCGCCACCCGCGTGGTGATCGGGTCGGCGTCCTCGCCCACGAAGATGACATCGACGTCGCTGACGTAGTTCAGTTCCCGCGCACCGCATTTGCCCATGGCGATCACCGCCAGACGCGGCGGCGGGGTGTCCTTGCACACCATTGCGACGGCCGCTTGCAGTGCGGCGTCCAGCGCCGCGTCGGCGAGGTCGGCCAGGTGCGCACCGACCGTCGGGAACGCCAGCACCGGCTCGTTCTCGACGGTGGGCGCCAGGTCGAGCGCGGCCAGGATAAGCAGCTGATCCCGGTAGATCGAACGCAGCTTCGGTGCGAGTGTTGTTGGATTGCAAGGCTTTTCGGCATCGACACAGGTACTGAAGGTCAACCGCAGCCGCTCCGGATCGGGCAGGCTCAGCGCGCCCTCGAGCAGATGCCAGGACTGCGGATTGGCGACCACGTGGTCACCGAGGGCAAGGGAGGATCCCAGCACGGAGAACAACCGTCCGCGCAGGGAGCGGTCCTCGGCCAGCGCGGCATCCAACTGGGGCCAGTCCTCGCCGAGCGCCTCGGCGAGCCGCACCATGGTGTGCAGGGCGGCATCGGCATCGGGGGCGCGCGACAGCGACCACAACAGTTCGACGTGGGCATCGGAGTCCCAGCCCAACCGCGCCAACTGCGCGGGGGCGCTCGGCTGCACCAAGCCGAGTCGGCCCGCGCTCGGAACGCGTGGGCGCTCCGTTGCCGGTTTCGGTGCCGGTTTAGCCGCCGGTGTAGCCACGTGGCGACGCTACAGCGAGAGGTAGTGCTTCAGCTCGAAGGGGGTGACGTTGCTGCGGTACTGCTCCCACTCCGCGCGCTTGTTGCGCAGGAAGTAGTCGAAGACGTGCTCGCCGAGAGCCTCGGCGACCAGTTCGGAACGCTCCAGTTCCGATAACGCCATACCGAGGCTGGACGGCAGCTCGCGGTAGCCCATCGCGCGGCGCTCCTCGGAGGTGAGCGTCCACACGTTATCCTCGGCCTGCGGAGCCAGCTCGTAGTTGTTCTCCACGCCACGCAGTCCGGCGGCCAGCAGCACCGCGAACGTCAGGTAGGGGTTGCAGGCCGAGTCCGGGCTGCGCACCTCGATCCGCCGCGACGACGCCTTGCGCGGGGTGTACATCGGCACCCGCACCAGCGCCGACCGGTTGGCCGCTCCCCAGGAGACGGCGGTGGGCGCCTCACCGCCGTGCACCAGCCGCTTGTAGGAGTTCACCCACTGGTTGGTCACCGCGCTGATCTCGCCGGCGTGCTCGAGGATCCCGGCGATGAAGGACTTCGCGACGGCGGACAGCTGCAGCGGGTCCTCGGCACTGTGGAAGGCGTTGGTGTCACCCTCGAACAGGCTCATGTGGGTGTGCATGGCCGAGCCGGGATACTCCGCGAACGGCTTGGGCATGAACGACGCGCGAACGCCCTCGGCGATGGCGACCTCTTTGATGACGTATCGGAACGTCATCACGTTGTCCGCCATCGACAGGGCGTCGGCGTAGCGCAGGTCGATCTCCTGCTGGCCGGGTGCGCCCTCGTGGTGGCTGAACTCGACCGAGATACCCATCTGTTCCAGTGCGTCGATCGCGTGCCGGCGGAAGTTGGGTGCCGAGTCGTGCACCGCCTGGTCGAAGTAGCCGCCGTTGTCCGCCGGCACCGGCACCGACCCGTCGTACGGTCCGGGTTCGAGCAGGAAGAACTCGATCTCGGGGTGCACGTAACAGGAGAACCCGAGGTCACCGGCCTTGGCCAGTTGACGGCGCAGCACATGGCGGCTGTCGGCCCATGACGGCGACCCGTCGGGCATGGTGATGTCGCAGAACATTCGCGCCGAATGGTGCTGTCCGGCACTGGTGGTCCAGGGCAGCACCTGGAACGTCGACGGGTCCGGCCGCACCACCATGTCCGCTTCGGACACCCGCGCGAAGCCTTCGATCGAGGATCCGTCGAAGCCGATGCCCTCCTCGAAGGCACCCTCGAGTTCGGCGGGCGCGATCGCCACCGTTTTGAGGAATCCGAGCACGTCGGTGAACCACAGCCGAACGAAGCGGATGTCACGCTCCTCCAGCGTGCGCAGCACGAATTCCTTCTGGCGGTCCATTCCGCGAGCCTAGGCAGCCGCTGTTAACTCTGTGTTACACCGACCCGTCGACCTCGACTGCACATGGCCCCTGACGTGCGCATACGTGGTTGCGGGCACCGCACGCCGACGGAACCGGGGGCCGGCCGCACGCGGTGGCGGCCGGCTGACCAGGATCTCAAGTGAAAGAAACCGCTGCCTCCGGGCTTACGTCAGCCCCTGAACGGGGTATAAAGAAACGCAGCAGGGCAGCGGCCTACTCCCCACAACCTAGGAGCCGCTGCCCTGTTTAGCACAGAAACCGCTTCGGACGCCACCCAAATCGGGTGCCGGCCGGCTAGCACTGAAGGTTGCCGGGCACGATCCGGTCGACGAAATAGCTGGTCACCGCGTCGTCCACACAGGCGTCACCGTCGAACACCACCGTGTGCTGAGTGCCGTCGTAGGAGATCAGCGGGGCGCGCAGCTGGCGGGCCAGATCGACACCGGCCTGGTACGGGGTCGCCGGGTCGCGGGTGGTCGAAACCACCACCGCGCTGCCGGCCGGGGCCGGCGAGGCCGTTTTCGGCGCCGACGTGGGTGGGACGGACCAGAACGCGCACAGATCGCGGGGGGCGTACCCGGTGTACTCCCCGTAGGCCAGGAACGGCGCCCGCTGCCGGATCTGACGATCGGCGCCCGCCCACACCGCCGGGTCGGTCGGTGTCGGCGCGTCGACGCAGCGGATCCCGTTGAATGCATCCTGGCCGTTGTCGTAGTGACCGTCGGAGTCCCGGCCCTGATAGTCGTCGGCCAGCAGCAGCAGATCGCCGGCGTCGGTGCCGCGCTGCAGTCCCAGCAGGCCGCTGGTCAGGTACTTCCAGTAGTTCGGCGTGTAGAGCGCGTTGACGGTTCCGGTGATCGCGTCGGCGTAGCTCAGCCCACGCGGGTCGGAGGTGGGGCCGGGCTTGTCCACCAGCGGATTCACCAACTGATGGAACTTCTCGACCGCGGTGGCCGGGTCGGTGCCCAACGGACAGGCCGTGTACTGGGCACAGTCGGAGGCGTAGTCCTCGAAGGCCACCTGGAAGCCCGCCATCTGATCCACCAGCGAGGCCACCGGATCCGCCTCGGGGTCGATGGCCCCGTCGAGCACCATGGCCCGCACCCGGTCGGGGAAGCGCTGCAGGTAGGCGGTGCCCAGTTCGGTGCCGTAGCTGAACCCGAGGTAGTTGATCTTCTCGTCGCCGAGCGCCTGGCGCACGACGTCCATATCCTTTGCGGCCGAAGCGGTTCCGACTCCGGCGAGGAACGCCTTGCCCATCCGCTGGGCGCACTGCGCGGCGAGGTCGCGGTACATCTGCTCGATCTCGGCAACGCCGGCCTTGCTGTAGTCCACCATCGGCTCGCGCCGCCAGGCGTCGAACTCGGCGTCGGTGCGGCACCGCAACTGCGGTGTCGAGTAGCCGACCCCACGCGGGTCGAACCCGACCAGGTCGAAGTGCTCGGCGATCGGGCTGTCGGACAGGCCGTCGGAGATGTTCACCACGGCGTCGACCGCCGAGGCTCCGGGACCGCCGGGGTTCATCAGCAGCGACCCGATCCGGCGCCCGGTGGCCGGGATCTTGATCACCGCAAGGTGCGCCTGCGGACCGGCGGGGTCGGCGTCGTCGATCGGCACCGCGACGGTGGTGCACAACGCTCTGGGCAGGTACACGTCGTCGATCAGCTCGTCACAACCGCCCCACTGCGGTGCCGACGTCGTCGACTGGCCCGCGCCCGGCGCGGCGGAGGCGGGTCCGGCCGCCACCCCGACCGCCAGCGCGGCACACATGAATCCCGCCATCCCGGAGCGCAGTGCCGAGCCGAGCCGACCCGTGGGATTCATGGCCGTCATCGTGGCACGGTGCGCGCGCCGTGCCGTGCCGCGCTGCGGATCCGATACCGAGGTGTGACCGGCGCGGAACCGACCCCGCGGCACCACCCGGTCCCGGTCAGCAGGTGGCGCCCGGCGGGGGCAGTTTCAGGTCGACGAGGTAGGCGGCGGCATAGTCGTCCACACACTGCTCGCCCTGGAAAACCACGGTGTGCTGAGTCCCGTTGAACGTCAGCAGCGCACCGCCCAACTGCTTGGCCAGATCCACCCCGGCCTGGTACGGCGTTGCCGGATCGCCGGTGCTGGACACCACCAGGACCGGGGGCAGACCGTCGGCGGAAACCGCGTGCGGGGTGCTGGTCGGCGGCACCGGCCAGAACGCGCAGGTGCTCATCGGCGCATTCCCGGTGAACTCGCCGTAGCTCATGAACGGGGCCACCTCGCGCAACTGGCGGTCCTCATCGACAACCTTGGCGCGGTCGGTGATCGCCGGCTGGTCGACACAGTTGACGGCGATCCGCGCGTCGGTGGCGTTGGTGTAGTGGCCCTGCTCGTCCCGGCGCATATACATGTCGGCCAGGGCCAGCATGGTGTCGCCGCGGTCCCGGGTCATCTCGGTCAGCCCCTGTTTGAGGTGCCGCCACAGGTTCGGTGAGTACAGCGCCATGATGGTTCCGACGATGGCGTCGTTGTAGCTCAGTCCGCGCGGGTCCCGGGTGGGCATCGGCGTGTCCACCAGGGGGTCCACCAGATCGCGGTACTTGGCGACGGCCTTGGCCGGGTCGGAGCCCAGCGGGCAGCCGACATCCTTGGCGCAGTCGGCGGCGAAGTCGTTGAACGCCTCCTGGAACGCCCTGGCCTGGTCGATATCGGCCTGGATCGGGTCGGCGTTGGGGTCGACGGCTCCGTCGAGGATCATCGCGCGCACCTTGTCCGGGTACGCCTCGGCATACGCCGAACCGATCCGGGTGCCGTAGGAATAGCCCAGATAGTTCAGCTTGTCGTCGCCGACGGCGGCCCGCAGCATGTCGAGGTCCTTGGCCACGCTGGCGGTGCCGACGTTGGCCAGGAATTCGGTGCCCATCTTGTCCACGCAGCGCTGGATGAACTGCTTGGTCTCGTTCTCGATCTTCTCGATACCGGCGGGGCTGTAGTCCACCTGAGGTTCGGCCCGGATCCGGTCATTGTCGGCGTCGGAGTTGCACCACAGCGCCGGGGTGGACGCGGCCACCCCGCGCGGATCGAACCCGACCAGGTCGAAACGTTGCCGGACCGATGCCGGCATGCCTTCGACGATCCCGGCGGCCGCCTCGATTCCGGACTCCCCCGGTCCGCCCGGGTTGATGATCAGCGAGCCGATCCGGTCGCCGGTCGCGGGGAACCGGATCAGCGCCAGTGTCGCCGTCCCGGCTTCGGCGTCGTCATAGTTCACCGGCACCGCGATCTTGCCGCACTGGGCTCCGGACGGAATCGGCAGCGCGTTACCGCCGCCGCCGCCGCCGGGCCGGCACGGACCCCATTGCGCGGGTTGGCCGATCTGGGGTTCGGCCAGCATCGCCCGCCCGGCCACCACACTGCTGCAACCCGCACTGGCGGCGAGTACCGCCGCGGCGGAGGTGATCACCAAGGCGACGCGCCCGGCGCCGGGTCGTGGATGACTCATGGCGACCATGCTGCCATGAGCACGCCCCCGGGCTGGTGGGCGCTGGCCGCTCAACCGCAGGCGGCAACCAACTCCTTGATCCCGGTGCCGAAACCGTCCGCCATATCCCACAGGTCCGGGAGCAGGTCGGGGCACGAGATCAGGCCGACGTTGAGTTTCCCGTTGAGGGACATGACGGTGATGTTGAGCCCTGCACCGTGGAAGATCGGCCCCAGCGGGTACAGCGCCGTCACCTCCGCGCCGAGGAAGTACAGCGGGATCTGCGGACCGGGAACGTTGGAGATCACCAGGTTGTGCACCGGCCTGGCTTCGGTGAGCCAACTGCGGGCGTAAACCCGCATCGCGATCCCGAACACCGCCGGGCCGGCGAACTGACTCCAGTCCTGCAGCAGGGTGGCGCCGATCGCCGAACTGTGCTCCTTGGCCGCGACGTTGGCGCCGGCGATCGCCTGCAGCCGCTCGGCGGGGTCGGCGATCTGGGTCTGCAGGCTGGAGAACATCCCCGACACCTGATTGCGGCCCGGGCGGTCGGAACGGTCGTGCACCGACACCGGCACCATCGCCACCAGGCTGGCCTCCGGTAGTTCCGCGCGATCGAGCAGGTACTTCCGCAACACCCCCGACACCAGGGCCATCACCACGTCGTTGACCTTCACCCCGAAGTGGTCCTTGACGACTTTGATGTCGGCGAGGTCCAACTGCGCGAACGCGACATTGCGCTGGGCGTTGATACTGGCGTTGAACGGGGTCTGCGGCGCGGCGAACGGCGCCGCCATCGCCAGGCCGCCACCGGCCACCCGCTTGACGGTGTCCACCACGGTGTTGACGGTGGACGGCAACACATTGGTCGCCAGGTGCAACGGCCGGGTGGCGAACCGGCCCAGGCCGCCGAGGGCGATCCGCAGCGGGTTGGTGCCCTGGCTGGCCGGCACCGGGACCGGCGGTGGCGCGTCGGGTTCGACGGTGCACAGCTGGGACATGATGTTGGCCCCGGTGACACCGTCGACGGCGGCGTGGTGGACCTTGGTCAGCACCGCGAGCCGGCCCCCCTTGCGCGGATCCTGCCCATCCAGACCCTCGATCGCCCACATCTCCCACAGCGGACGCCGCCGGTCCAGCGGTAGCGAGGCCAGATGCCCGCAGATCTCGGCCAGTTCCACCCGTCCGCCCGGGGCGGGCAGCCCGATCCGGTGCACATGACGTTCAAGGTCGAACTCCTCGTCCTCCACCCACACCGGGTGGTCGAGGTTGAGGAAGCTGTTGGCCAGCTTCTCCCGGAAGGTGGGAATCGCCTGAATCCGGACGGCGAGTTCGTCGCGCATCCTGCTGAAGCTGTATCCGCCGGGGATGGTGCTGGTGTCCAGTTCCAGAACCGAGCACACGTGCAACGGCTGGGTTGAGGTTTCCAGATAGAGGAAGCTGGCGTCGAGACCGCTGAGCCGTTGAAGATGCTGCATAACGGCGATGGTAGGCCCGTGGCCGCTGTGAGGAACCGCACTTGCGGACAGATTCCCCCGCCGGGTGTGCGGTGGCAGACTGAGGGGGTCACGCGAACCCGGGGACCTGACCACAGGCCACGAGGATTCGATCCGGCGAGCACTGGGGACAACGATGTCAACACCCACTTGCACAACCACGCCCGAGCAGGCCCTCTACGGTGCCTCACGCACCGCTGGGTCCGATGGTGCGCCCGCACCGACCCGGACGAAGATCCGCACCCACCACCTGCAGCGGATGAAGTCCGAAGGGCACAAGTGGGCGATGCTCACCGCCTACGACTTCTCCTCCGCCCGGATCTTCGACGAGGCCGGCATTCCGGTTCTGCTCGTCGGCGACTCGGCGGCCAATGTGGTCTACGGCTACGACACCACCGTGCCGATCACCGTCGACGAGTTGATTCCACTGGTACGCGGGGTCGTTCGGGGCGCCGAGCACGCCCTCGTGGTGGCCGACCTTCCGTTCGGGACGTACGAGGCCGGCCCGGCGCAGGCCTTGGCGACGGCTACCCGCTTCATGAAGGAAGCCGGCGCGCATGCGGTCAAACTCGAGGGCGGTGAGCGGGTCGCCGACCAGATCGCCGCGCTGACCATGGCCGGTATCCCGGTGATGGCGCACATCGGCTTCACACCGCAGAGCGTGAACGGCCTCGGTGGATTCCGGGTTCAGGGCCGCGGCGACGCCGCGGAGCAGACCATCCACGACGCGATCGCCGTTCAGGAAGCCGGCGCGTTCGCCGTGGTGATGGAAATGGTGCCGGCCGAACTGGCCACCCAGATCACCGGCAAGCTCACCATCCCGACCGTCGGCATCGGTGCCGGCCCCAACTGCGACGCCCAGGTGCTGGTGTGGCAGGACATGGCCGGGCTCACCAGTGGGCGCACCGCCAAGTTCGTCAAGCGTTTCGGGGAGGTCGGCGCCGAACTCGGCCGGGCCGCCCGGCAGTACGCCGCGGAAGTCGCCACCGGTGCCTTCCCCGCGGACGAACACAGCTTCTAGACTTCGTTATGGGCAAGTCGCGCACGTCGTCGACACACGTGGAGTTGGAGCGGAAGTTCGACGTTCCCGATGGCGCGGTGACCCCGTCCTTCGGTGGGCTGGCGGCGATCTCCCGCGTTGAGACGGTGCAGATCCAATGCCTGGAGGCGGTGTATTTCGACACCCCCGGCCACGACCTCTCCGCGCGCAAGGTCACCCTGCGCCGGCGCACCGGGGGTGACGACGCCGGGTGGCACGTCAAACTGCCCGGCAACGCCGTGCACCCGGAGGCCCGCACCGAGGTTCAGTCACCACTACAGCCGGATGTGCCCGAGGAACTGCGCGATCTGGTGCTCGCGATCGTCCGGGATCGTCCGTTGCTGCCGGTGGCAAGGATCAACAACACCCGCGAGGTGACCGCCCTCGTCGGTCCCGACGGAGCGGTCGCGGCCGAGTTCTGTGACGACCGGGTGCACGCCTGCCGGCTCAATCCGGACGGCAGCGCGGCCGATGAGCAGACCTGGCGGGAGTGGGAGCTGGAGGTCAGCGACTCCGCGGCGGCCGATGCCGGCGCCTTGCTGAATCGCCTGACCAACCGGGTCCTCGACGCCGGGGCGGTGCCCTCCGGGCACGGCTCGAAACTGGCGAAGGTCCTCGGCGACACCGCAACGGTCGAGTCAGCGGATCGCGGTGACCCGGTGCACCAGGCCGTGGCCGAACAGATCGACCGGCTGCTGGAGTGCGACCGCGCGGTCCGGGAGGACGCCCCCGACTCCATACATCAGATGCGGGTCGCCACCCGGCAGATTCGCAGCCTGCTGCAAGCCTCCGGGGACGATTTCGGTCTGACCGGCGATGCATGGATTCTGGATGAGCTGCGTGAGCTGGCCGCGGTGCTGGGGGTCGCCCGCGATGCCGAGGTGCTCGGGGAGCGCTACCGGGACGCCTTGGCCGCGCTGCCGGCCGACCTGGTCCGCGGGCCGGTGGCCGAACGCCTCGTCGACGGTGCCCGCCGGCGTTACCAGGCCGGGTTGCGACGGTCGTGGGGCGCGATGCGCTCCACCCGATACTTCCGGCTGCTCGACGCCCTCGAGCAGGTGTCCGCGGCCCCGCCGGCAGCGCCGGACAGCGGCATCGAGCACGTCACGATCGCCGCGAGCTATCGCAAGGTCCGCAAGACCGTGAAGACGGCGCGACGCGCCGACGAGGCGGCGATGGCCGCAGCGGCCGACGGCGCCGAAACGGCACCCGAACTCGCGATCGAACGGGACCATGCCCTGCATCGGATTCGCAAGGCCGCCAAGCGGCTTCGCTACGTCGCCGAGGCCACCGGCGATAAGGCGGTCGGCAAGCAGGCGAAGCTCATTCAGACGCTGCTCGGGGACCACCAGGACAGCGTCGTGAGCCGGGAGCACCTGCTGGAGCAGGCCGATGTCGCACAGGCGGCCGGCGAGGACACCTTCACCTACGGGGTGCTCCACCAGCGGGAGGCGGACCTCGCGGCGCGCTGCGAGGAGCAGCTTCCGGCGGCCCTGAAGTCGCTGCGCCGCAGCGTGCGTGCGGCGCGATAGGGGCGGACGAGCCGGCCTGTAAGCCGGATTCTGTTCCACACCGGTTCGGTGTGGCGGCGACCATCCATCTGGGCACACCGTCGCCGGGTGCCTCGAGCGGCCTACCCGCAGGCTCGGGCGAGCAGCCCTCAAACGCCTGCGCAGTCGTCGCCGACGACCTCTTGGCCTTGCTTCGGGTGGGGTTTACCGAGCCACCCCGGTCACCCGGGGTGCTGGTGCGCTCTTACCGCACCGTTTCACCCTTACCGCCGGTCCCGAAGGTCCGGAGGCGGTCTGCTTTCTGTGGCACTGTCCCGCGGGTCACCCCGGATTGCCGTTAGCAATCACCCTGCTCTGTGAAGTCCGGACTTTCCTCGACCCGCCCGGATGAACCGTGCGTGCCGCGGTCGCCCGGCCGACTCGTCCGCAGAGACAACCTAGCGCGTGCCGCCCCGTTCACCATGCCGCGGGCCCCGTTCACCACGCCGCGGGCGACGTGCTGCCACTGCTGCGCGCCACGATCCAGTCCGCCTTGCGGTAGACCAGCCACCTCATCTCGATCGGGCTCTGCTCCCGGGGTCCGTCGAAGACGTCCAGTCCGCTGACCCATTCGGGATACCAGCCCGTGGGCGGCCAGGTCCCGTCGGGCAGGTTGTCCTTCTCGTACTCGTACACCGAGTCGTCGGATTCCAGTTCCAGCGGCATCAGCGCCGCGGACTGGGCAAGCTCGGGGTAGGTGAACATCGACGTGTAGCACTGTTCGCCGAGTTGGCGCGCACCCGCGTCCGGGATGTAGCTCCCCCTGGCCAGGAAGATGTTGAACACCAGCCGGCCGCCGGGAGCCAGGCAGTTCGCGGCCAACTCGAAAACCGCAGTGAGCTGAGCGGTCGATCGGAAATCCGAGACCACCTCGGAGAGCACGATGAGCTGGTAGTCGTGCCGCAGGTCGGACATCGTGGTGAAGACGTTGCGCTCCAGCACCCGCACGTCAAGGGCGTCCCGCGCCGCGTCGGCCCGGATGATCTCAGCGAATTTCGGGGTCATCTCCACCGCATCGACCGGATGCCCACGGCGGGCAAGGCCCAGCGCATTGCGGCCCGTTCCGGCCCCGATGTCCAGCACCGGAAAGGCCGCGGGGTCGGCCGCCTGGGCGGCCAGCGCGGACACCCGGGCGTCGGGCAGGGTGCCGAAGAAGGGCGGCGTGCGGGTCGACACCCAGTTGTCGTAGGCCTCGCCCAGGCTGAACCACTGCGGCCTGATCTGGTAGGACGCGCCCGACGACCCGACCGGCGATTCCCAGCTCACGACGATATTGGAGCGTGGCGAGGCGGCGAAGGCCTCCTTCAGCTGCCCCTCGATCGAGGCCCGGAGGTGGGTCACCTCGTCCTCGCTGAAGTACACCCCGACCGCGGCGAAGCTGTCGGTGCACATCAGCACGCACTCGTCGACCATCCCCGGCACGGCCGGCACGGTGAACTGACCGCTGGTCAGCGTCCGGCGCCGCAGCCGACGGGCCAGCGCCTGCCGATGCGACGGATCAGCCGGACTCACATTCACATCCGAATCCACGTCTGAATCCACCCCGTCTCTTTCCACCAGGTCTCTCTACACCACATCGTTATGGCGGGCCAACCGGTCATCGCAGCCGGCTCGTCATCTGAGGTAGGACGTGTCGTTGACGAGCCGCACCGAGGCACCGCTGTCCGGATAGAACTCGGCGATGCTCAGTGACGCCAGGTCGAGGTGCAGCCGGTGCAGAATCGTCGGCCCGGCGGCCAGCGCCAGCCGCAGCAGCGTCTTGATCGGGGTGACATGGGATACCACCAGCACGGTCGCGGAGGGGTGATCGGCCACGATCCGGTCCCGGGCGCGCTGCACCCGCTCGGAAACGTCGTCGAAACTCTCCCCGCCAGGCGGACGCAGTCCGGTGTCCCGAAGCCATTGGCGGTGTAGGTCCGGATGCCGGTCGGCGGCTTCGGCGAAGGTCAGGCCCTCCCACTGTCCGAAATCGGTCTCGATCAGGTCGTCATCGACCCGCACCGGCAGGCCCAACGCGTCCGCCGCCGCCGCCGCGGTGTCGTAGGACCGGCGCAGCGGCGAACTGATCACCGCCGCGATGCCGCCCTTGCGCGCCAGGTAGCGGGCGGCGTCGGCGGCCTGGCGCCGGCCGGTATCGGTCAGTTCGGGATTGCCGCGCCCGGAGTAGCGGCGCTCGCGGGACAGCTCGGTCTGACCGTGCCGCAGCAGCAGCAACCGGGTCGGTCCACCCCGGTTCCCGGTCCACACGGCGGGCGGGACGGCCACCGCATCCGCGGGCGGTTCGGCAGCGCGGACCGGCGTGTCCCCCGCTGCCGCCTGGGCGTCCATCGCCTCGTTGGCCAGCCGGTCGGCGTGCGAGTTGCGCGCCCGCGGAATCCAGTCGTAGCTCACCGAATCGAAGGTCGACGCCAGCGCGCGGGCCTGCTGATGCAGTTCGGCGAGCCCGGGGTGTTTGACCTTCCAGCGGCCGCGCATCTGCTCCACGACAAGCTTGGAGTCCATCGCGACCTCGACCCGATCAGCACCCAGCCGGCGGGCCTGCTCCAGCCCGGCGATCAGACCCCGGTACTCCGCGACGTTGTTGGTGGTGATCCCGATGGCCTGCTTGTGCTCGGCCAGCACCTCGCGGCGGTCCGCCGAAAACACCACACATCCGAATCCGGCCGGACCGGGATTCCCGCGGGAGCCGCCGTCGGCCTCGACGATGACCTTCAATGGCTGGACTCTCAATGGCTCGACTCTCAATGGCTCGACTCTCAATGCCCGCCGGCCGTCTTGAGGGGACGCACCAGAATCGCGCGACATTCCGGGCAGCGCAGCACCTCGTCGTCGGATGCGGCTGTGATCCGGCCGATCTCGCCGCGGTCGAGTTCGATCCGGCAGGCCCCGCACCGGCCGGCCTGCAGCAGCCCGGCACCGATTCCGCCCGACACCCGCTGCCCGTCGTACAGGGCGAGCAGGTCGGCGTCGAGTTCAGCGGCCAACTCGGCCCGGCGGGCGTCCTGCTCGGCACGGGCCTGGTCGAGCCCCGCGGACGCCTCGTCCCTGGCCTGCCTCGCCACCTCGACATCACGGCCCAGTGCCTCAGCGGCGGTCCGCTGGGCGGCGTGGTTGCCGACGATCTCCTCGCGGCGCTCCATCACACCCAGCAGGATGTCCTCCAGGTCAGCCTGCCGGCGCTCGAGCGTCTCCAGTTCGTGCT
>JAUPLT010000307.1 GCA_030836785.1 Actinomycetota bacterium | reverse complement strand
GATGGAACCAATGGCCACCATTCTGGGGAACTCCTCACTGACGATGCGGTCGCTACTGACACCGATGAAATTAAGTGCTGCTGCCGATGCCTGTCGTGCTTGTGCGCGCTACTCGCGAAGTACGCATAAGGCGCGGTTGTGCGCATTGTGCTCAGCCGGGGTGATGCTTGCTGTGACGTCGTCTGTTCTGTCGCGGGCCGGGCCCGGTGCGTTACCGCACGTGACGGTTAAATCGAGCGTACCCGGATCAGGGCACCGCGATGCGGGTGCTGGATTACGCCACGTGGCCGCGGGCGCTCCCCGGATGCGCTGGTCGGGACCAGTTCGACCCGGCGCAGCACCTCCCGCAGCACCACCCGCATTTCGGTCAGGGCCAGGTTCGCGCCCAGGCACCGTCGATTGCCGCCCCCGAACGGCAGCCACCGGTGGGCAGGAGCGGCGCGCCCGGGGGGAGTGGTTGCCTCAGTCGGGTTCGTTGCCAGCATTCGCTCGGGGCGGAACTCGTCAGGATCGTCGTAGTGGTTTGCGTCGGTGTGCACCAGCCCGATCGCCGGTATGACGGTCACTCCCGCCGGGAGCCGGTAGCCGGCGACCTCGACCGGCTCCTTGAGCAGTCGGCCGACATCGAACACCACCGGTCGAAGGCGCAGCGTCTCCCGTGCCACAGCGTCGAGGTACTCGTCGCCGGCCGGGTCGCCATCTGCGGCTGCGCGGGCGGCCGCCACCGCCACCGCCAGTACCTCCGGATGCCGGGTCAGCCGCTCCAGCGCCCAGGACAGCGCCGTGGCGGTGGTGTCATGCCCGGCCAAGAGCAGGGTCATCAACTGATCGCGCAACTCAAGGTCGGTCATCCGCCGGCCGTCCGCGTCGGCGGCACGCACCAGCATGGCCAGGGCGTCGGTGCGATCCGCGAGGTTCGGGTCGGAGCGCCGGTCGGCGATCTCTGCGTAGAGCAGAGCGTCGGCCTCGGCGATCCGACGCCGCAGCGAGCGCCACGGCCATCGGCGCTGTAGCCGCGGCCGGGCGACCGCCAGGGTGTCCCACGACCCGAGTCGCAGCAGCCGAGGCATCACCGAACGCAGTGCGGCCAGCCGGTGGGCATCGGTGGCTCCTATCGCGGTGCGCAGGATCACCTCCAGGGTGATCTGGGACATCCGCTCCGAAACCGCGAACTCGGTGCCGACCGGCCAGCCGGCGATGTTGGCCGCGGTGATCTCGGCGATCAGCGGTTCCTGGCGGGCCACCGCCTCGCGGTGGAACGGCGCGAGCATGAGCCGGCGCCGGTCGCGGTGCAGATCCTCGTCGAGCACCAGCACCGAACTGCGTCCCAGCACACCGCTGAGCACGGAGTTCGCTTCGCCGGCGTGGAAGATCCGGGGATCACCGGCGAATACGGCCTTGATGTCGTCGGGATTGGCGAGGTAGACCCCGGTGCCGAAGCCGGCCAGTCGCACCGTGAACACGTCGCCGTAACGCCGGCGGCAGGCGAACGCGGCCGCCGACCACCACCGCAGCATCAGGGCGGTCTGGATGAAGGCGGGGAGTGGTGGTCCCGGCGGCAGGGTGTCGAGACCGGCCATGTGCCGAGACTATCCGTCGGGGAGACAATGGCCCGATGGTTGACCTGCCGCCCTCCGACCTGCCGCCCGCCGACCTTTCTCCGGCAGCCACCGTCACATACGAGTTCCACGACTCCTCGGTCCCGCCGCCCTATCACCGCAGCTATGTGCTGACCTTCGACCGCACCGGCGCGCGCATCGTCGTGGACAGCTACGGCGAGGTGCTGGCCGACCGCGCCACGGCGGTGCCGGCCGAAGCCTGGAATCAGGTGGCGCAGGCGTTCGGGGGGATCCGCGATACCACCGTCGTCGAGCCCGAGCAGGGGTGTACCGGCGGGACGTCCTTCATGGTCAGCGTTGCCGACGGCGGCGCCACCAGTTTCCGGCTGCACGGATCAGAGTGCGGCGGGGTCAACTCAGATGCCGCCGAGCGGGTTGCCCAGTGGGTCGGTCCGGTGCGCGCGCTGTTCGGGCCGATGAGTGAACTCGCGCCGGACGGTCCCTAGTCGGCCCGCCCGGGGAACTTCTCCCACGCGCTGTGGCCGACGATGAGCGCGGCGGACAGCAGCAGTGCCGCGGTGATCCAGCGGCCGTGCACCTTCATCACCCGCTCGTAGCCGTCCTTGATCCGGATCGCCGCGTCGGGACGGACCATTTCGATGACGGCCGGCAGTACGGCGGGAACCACCGCGATCACCGCGAACAGCACGACCGCCAGCGTGCGCTGGTCGGGTGCGGTGATCTCACTGATCTGGTGGCCGGCGGCGATCGCGATGGGGAATACCTTCGGGTGCAGTCCGCACATGGCGAAGCCGGCCAGCAGGGCGCGGACCAACCGCTGGCGGGTGCTCAGGTCGGCACCGGGCTGGAATTGCTTCATCACGCCGGGGAAGCGCCGGTTGAGTTCGGCGCGCACCCTGCCGGGCTTCTGCTCGGTTTTGGTGACATCGGGAATCGGCTTGTGCCGCAGCGCGTTGACCGCACGGGTGAGCCCGATGGTCAGCAGCACACCGGCGATGGCCACCCGTACGGAGAACCCCGCCCAGGAGTCGTGGTGCGCCGCGCTGGTGTCCGTCCCGGAGGCGTGCGCGATCATCAACCCGATTCCGGTGGCGAAGGCGATGCCGGTGATACCGCCGAGGGCGAAAGCGAACGCCGCGAGCCGGGGGTTCTGCTTGTTCCCGGCGACGATGAGCCCCAGAACCAGAGTCTCCGGGCTGAAGAAGATGGCCAGCGCGAGGGTGGCCACCGCCGCCAGATGCGAGCTCACGGAATGGGAAGGGGCGTGCAGCTGTACGGCCCCGGGTCGGTGAAGTGCACGGCGGGCATCTCGTCGACGTAGACGTACTCGACACCGTCGGTCCACCGGGTTCCCGGAACGATCCATGGCGGAACGCCCTGCGGATAGGCCACCGTCAGATCGGTGTAGAACTGGACACCCTCCGGGCAGCCGGGGGTGTTGGCCGGCTTCGGATTCCACGCCCGCACGACGATCGGGTTGATCAGGTGCGGGCCCTCGGCGCAGTTCGGCTTGCACTGCACCGAGTTGTCGTTACCGGTGCCGGCGGCGCCGTCAGGTCCCCACGACGACCATTGCATGTCCTGCATGATCGAGGTGGAATCGCAGTTGTAGACCACCCTGGTGGGCTCCTCGACCACCGGCTGAGCGGGGGTGTAGCAGCGGCCGATGACGTACGCGATCGGCTCGGCCGTGGGGTCCGGAGCGGGTGTCGGGTCGGCCACGGAGGCCGGGGCTGTCATCAGTGCCAGCACTCCGCAGCCAGCCGTCACTACTGCGCGCATCCTCGGTTTCCCTCTCATTGCGGGAGATGCTAACCGCTCCACTGGGGTTGGCTCAGTCGATCAGGCCCAGCTCGGCCAACAGTTCCCAACTGGCCACCAGCGCGGCGTAACGCGGCCAGCGGTGCTCGAGGTTGGGGATCGCCACCCGCATCGCGACCGGGAACGGCGCGTAGGCGATATCCCAGTGATGGGCGTGCGCCATGGCGACGTGGGCATTCATCCCGATCGGCAGGATGGCCTGCTTCTGCGTCAGCTGCATGTCGTTGTTGGCGTCATAGGCACTGAGTCGTACCGCATCCATGAACTGGATGCTGGGCACTTCCAGCGGGGTGGTGGCGCCGGTGAGCGCGAGGAACGGAATTCCCAAGCTGTCGAGGCATTCGGCGTGTTCGGCATTGAAAGCCTCCCGGACCGTGGTGCGCAGGTCGTTCATCGCGCCCTTGACGTCGTACTCGTCGAAGCGGCGCAAGCCCACCTTGCTCAGCATGGTGCCGGTGATCACCGCCAGTAGCGTGCTGACGTACTCGAAGGATCCCTCGGTGGGCAGATTCTTGATCTGCTCGTACACCCCGTCGGCGGTATACGACCCGCCCATGGCCCCACCCCAGGTGAAGACACCCTTGATCTGTTCGTGGTACTCGGGATGGTGGATCAGGAACGACAGGATGTCCGGGGCGCCCTTGCTGTATCCCAGCATGAACACCTTGTCCGGCGGTACCGGATCGTCGACCGGCTTCATCTGGGCGTCGAGGCCCTCGCCGCGGAAGGCCGCCTCGATGTCGGCCTCGTTGGCCTCGCAGGACCGCATCGGGTGGACATCGGCGCGCAGGGTGCGCCAGCCCCGCTCTCGATAGAGCTTCTCGGCTTCCACCGGAAACGAGTGCGCGTCAGCGTGCAGCAGGCCGGTGAGCAGTCCGCCACACAGGATGAGGGTGGTGTTGTCGATCGAGTCGAACTGGGCGACCGGCATCTGCGCCTGCCACTCGCTGGCGGGGGCGTCCTTGAGGAAGCGCTCGGCGATCGCCTTGCGCGGGTCGGAGCTCTTCAGGAACGACGGCAGCGGCACCGGCGCCAGCAGTGGGGGCTTCGAGGCGTACTCGACCGCGTCGGGGTCCTGGACAGCCTGCTGCAGAAACAGATCGCGCCAGCGCCGGCCGACCCAGCCCTTGATCCAGGGATCTTTGAAGGCTGCCGGGTCGGCCGACAGCCGTTCCCGTACGCCGGCGATGACGCTCATGTAGTCGCCCGCGGCCTCACGAGTAGCCAGTTCGCGGCTGAGTTCGGTGGTCTGCATGACTGCGAATCATGGCCCACTCGGCGCTCCGGCATGGCCGGTTCGGCATTAACGTCCGGCGGGGTGCCCGGTCGGGCCGAACGACTGCCCGATTCGATGGGCGCGGTCGGCTGCCCGCGGATAATGTCCACCTGCAAGATCCAGCACTCCAGCGACCCAGCGCTTCAGCACCCAACGCTCCCGCACCCCCGCGGGGAAGGAATCACCATGGCCAGTCCCACAAGGCACCGCGTCGTCGTCATCGGTTCCGGTTTCGGCGGGCTCAACGCCGCCAAAGCGCTCAAGCGGGCCGACGTCGACATCACCCTGGTGGCCAAGACCACCAGCCACCTGTTCCAGCCGCTGCTGTACCAGTTGGCCACCGGGATCCTCTCGGCCGGCGACATCGCGCCCACCACGCGGCTGATCCTGAAGCGGAACAAGAACTGCAAAGTGCTGCTCGGCGAGGTCGAGGACATCGACCTGCAGGAACAGACGGTCACCTCCCGGCTGATGGCGATGCGGACCGTACTGAAGTACGACAGCCTGGTCGTGGCCGCCGGCGCGCAGCAGAACTACTTCGGCAATGACCGGTTCGCCACGTTCGCTCCCGGGATGAAGACCATCGATGACGCACTGGAATTGCGGGGCCGCATCATGGGTGCCTTCGAGGCGGCCGAGGTGACCACCGACCCGGCCGAGCGGGCCCGGCGGCTGACCTTCGTCGTCGTCGGCGGTGGCCCGACCGGGGTGGAGTTGGCGGGTCAGATCGCCGAACTCGCCCGGCGTACCCTGCCGGGCGCATTTCGCACCATCGACCCGGCCGAATGCCGAGTGCTGCTGTTCGACGGCGCGCCGTTCGTGTTGTCGCCGATGGGGGAAAATCTCGGCCGCAAGGCGCAGCGGCGGCTGGAGAAGATGGGGGTTGAGGTCCACCCCAACTCAGTCGTCACCGACGTCGACTACATGGGAATCACGGTGAAGGACAAGGCGACTGGGGCGTCCCGCCGTATCGAATGCGCCTGCAAGGTGTGGTCGGCGGGAGTTCAGGCCAGCCCGCTGGGGGAGATGATCGCGCGGCAGTGCGAGGGCGTCGAGGTGGACCGTTCGGGGCGGGTGGTGGTCGAACCCGATCTCACCGTCAAGGGCCGTCCGAATGTGTTCGTCGTCGGCGACATGGCCGCGGTGCCCGGGGTTCCCGGGGTGGCCCAGGGGGCGATTCAGGGCGCCCAGTACGCGGCCAAGATCATCGGCCGGATGGTCAAGGGCGCTGACGACCCCGCGACCCGCCAGCCGTTCAAGTACTGGGACAAGGGCAGCATGGCGACGATCTCGCGAAACCATGCGGTCGCCAAGATCGGCAAGTTGGAGTTCGGCGGATACCTGGCCTGGCTGTCGTGGCTCGTGCTGCACCTGGTGTACCTGGTCGGTTTCAAGAACCGGGTGTCGACACTGCTCAGCTGGGTCCTCACCTTCAACTCGCGCGGCCGCGGGCAGTTGGCGACCACCAGCCAGATGGTCTATGCCCGACTGGCACTGGAGGCGGTCGAGAAGCAGCTTCAGCACGCGGTCGACGATGCGGAGCGGCAGGCCGAGCAACTCGACCGCGCTTAGCCTCAGACGCGCACGCGGGTGCCGAGCGGCCGTGGTGGGAGGACGCTGACGCCCCGGCCGCCGGTCTTCCATCACGGTCGACCCGCCCGGCGGGTCAGCCGGGCGGGAGAGTCTTCTTCTCGCGTTGGGTCCGTTCGCGCCGCAGTGTCTCCCCTCGGAAGAACTGCGGCGACTTCATATTCCACAGAATCATGAGCAGCACGCCGAACCCGAGGCTGGCGACACCGATGATGAACACCACCCCGATCCCGGCCAGCGATGCGCTGGTGGCGTTGTTATCCGGTTGCGCCATCTGATAGGCCTCGATGATCCCGACCGGGATGAGAATCAGCGCGGCGATGCCTGGCAGGATCACCTGCCCGAAGGCGGTCCGCCACGACCGGAATGCGGTGTCCCAGAAGTACAGCACCGAGGACACCGCAACCACGCTGTAGTAGGTGATGATCGCGATACCGACGCTGTAGACACAATCTTCGACGATGCTGTCGCTCACGAAGCTCAACCCGCCGTAGATCGCCAGCGTGGTCAGGCCGATGAACCAGGTGCCGAACTTCGGGGTCTGAACAACCTGGTCCACTGAGGCGAACCGGTCCGGCAGTGCCTTGTAGGTGGCCATCGCCAGCACCCCTCGCACCGTCGCCATCACCGTCGACAGCGTCGCCGAAAATGCTGACAGGCCGATGATCAGCGCGGCGGCCACCGCACCCTGCGGACCGACGGCATCTCTGGCCAGCGAGGCGAACACATCGTCGATATTGGCTGCATGGGTCAGGCTGCCCTCGTTGGTGGGATCGGTCCCTGCGAAGGCCAAGGCCGCCACCCCGATCACCACGTAGGTGATGACGGTGATGACGATCGCAGTGACACCGCTCTTGCCGGACTGACCGGGCGCCCCGGAGGTCTCCTCCGACATCGACAGTGAGGCGTCGAAACCCCAGAAGATGAAGACCGCGACGAGAAACCCGCCGAGCAGGGCGGCGAAACTGTCGATCGCGAACGGATTGAACCAGTCCCAGGAGAACGGTTCGGCCGTCGGGTTCTTATCCCTGCGGATCACGTTGATCAGCAGGATGGCGGCGAACAGGATCAGCCCGCCGTACTGGATGATCGTGAGCAGCAAGGTGGTTCGCGATGACTCCTCCGCGCCGCGGGCGACGAGCCAGGTGGTGATCAGGATGAACGTCGCCGCAATCAACAGTTTCAACCAGGTCGAGGTGTCCTCAAGGCCCAGTGCGACGGTGACGGCGTTGACGGTGATGCCGGCGGCCCCGACCCCGGCCAGGACACTGGAGAGCAGCAGTGCGTACCCGCCGATCCAGCCGATGTGTGGGGCGATTGCCTTGGATCCCCAGGTGAACACGGTGCCCGCATCGGGTGCCGCGTCGGTCAGGTGCTTGTAGGCCAGCGCCACGAAGTACATCGGGACGACGGCGATGATGAAGATCACCGGCAACTGGTAGCCCGCTTCGGCGGCACCGTGGCCTAACGCACCGGTCAGTGAGTAGGCCGGCGCGGTGGCCGCGAGTCCGATCGACACAGCCCCGATCAACGACACCGAGCCCTTCTTGAGGCCCTTGGACTGCAGGTCGTGCATCGGGGGATCGAGCTTCTCGTCTTCCGCCATTGCCGGATTGTGCCATGCGTCGGGCCTTGCCGCCGGGGAGTCGTTCAATGGCATC
>JAUPLT010000306.1 GCA_030836785.1 Actinomycetota bacterium | reverse complement strand
CGATCTCGCCCTGGAGCGGATTCGGCGACGCCCGACGGTCGCCGCATTCGGGGCGACAGGTGAGCCGCCGCCCCGGAACAACCAGGCCGGCGGAACCCGGGTGCTGGTCGGGCTTGACGGGTCAGAGCATTCCGACCGAGCATTGGCGACGGTCCTCAGACTGGTCGGTACGCAGTGCGGCCTGCTGGTGCTGGCCGAGGTCGTCTCCTTCGATGCCACCGAAGGTGTCACCACCGAGGCGGTCGACGAGGCCGCCCGGCGTCTTACCGGCATCGCGGCCGGCCTCACCTTCGGGGGTGCCGTGCACACGGAGGTCCTGACCGGCCCGCCGGGTCCTGCGCTGGCCCGGTTCGCCGAGCAACAAGACATGGATCTGCTCGTTGCCGGACGCCGCGGCAAGGGAAAATCCGCTGGTCTGCTGGGCAGTGTGACGACGTATCTCGTCGAGCATTCCCCGGTGCCTGTCCTGGTCATCGAGCCGACCCCCTGACCTCGCCGGGCACCGCCAGCACGTCGCCCGTTATACACCGACACATCACCGTTCTGTAGGCGTCCGTACAGACGGGGTGGTCATCGTTGCGAACGTGAGCACCTCAGCCGTCCTCATCGCCCCCGACCACTCCGACACCGCCCGCGCCGACGAACCGCGCTACACCCTGCTGTTGACCACCGACCCGGACCAGATCGAGGCCGCGCAGCGGTTACGGCAGGAAGTGTTCTGCACCGAACCGGGATTCGCCGTCGACCCCACCGGATCCCTGGACATGGACCGCTTCGACGAACACTGCGACCATCTGCTGGTCCGCGAAGACCACACCGGCGAACTGGTCGGCTGCTACCGGATGCTTCCCCCACCGGGGGCAATCGCCGCCGGTGGCCTCTACACCGCAACCGAATTCGACATCAGCGCCCTGGATCCGCTGCGGCCGTCCCTGGTCGAGATGGGACGCGCCGTGGTGCGCGCCGACCACCGCAACGGAGCGGTGGTGCTGATGATGTGGACCGGCATCCTCGCCTACCTCGACCACTGTGGGTACGACTACGTCACCGGCTGCGTCTCGGTGCCGGTGCGCGGTGTGGGTGCACCCGGCAGCCAGGTTCGCGGGGTTCGTGACGTGGTGGCCGCCCGGCACGCCGCCGCACCGGAACTGACGGTCTACCCCTACCGGCCGGTGTGCGTGGATGGCATTGCCCTGGAGGCGATTCCAGCGCCCGAGCGGTTGAGCATGCCGCCACTGATGCGCGGCTATCTGCGGCTGGGGGCCCAAATCTGCGGCGAACCAGCTCACGACCCCGACTTCGGGGTGGCCGACTTCCCCGCCCTGCTGGATAAGCGTCGCGCCGACATCCGCTATCTGAACCGACTGCGCTCAGCTGCGGCACAGGCCGGCCGGGCTTCCGGTTCGTCCCACGCTGATGTCAACTGAAGCTGATGTCAACTGAGACAGTGACATCCGGGCACGCCTGGTTCCCCGTCACCTCCTGTGACGCCCGGTGCGTGGTGGCCCCGCTGCCGAACGCGCTGGGCTGGCTCCGCCCCCTGTGGCGGCTGCCGGCTGCCGTGCTGCTGCTGATCGTCCTCCCAGTCCTGACGATTCCAGTACCGGGTAACCGCGCGGTGCGAAAGTCCTACTGCCGACTGCTCCTGCGCAGCCTCGGGGTCCGGCTCACCGTTACCGGCGACCCGGTCCGCAATCTGCCGGGGGTGCTGGTGGTCAGCAACCACATGTCCTGGTCCGATGTGCTGGTGATCGGCGCTGTCCTGCCGGGCACCTTCGTCGCCCGTGCCGATCTGGTGGACTGGCCGCTGATCGGCTGGGCCGCCCGACTGATGAACGTCATCAGCATCGACCGGGCCCGGCTGCGGTCGCTGCCCGAGGTGGTGGCCGCCGTTGCGCAGCGACTGCGGGATGGGCGGACCGTGATCGCGTTCCCGGAGGGGACCACCCATTGCGGTCCGGACCGCGGGCGGTTCCACCCGGCGGTGTTCCAGTCCGCGGTCGACACCGGCCGGCCGGTGCAGCCGCTGCACCTGCGTTATCGCTACCGCGACGGCACCCCCTCCACCGCCACCGCATTTCTCGGTGCCGACTCATTGTGGGCATCGCTGAAACGGGTCACCCGGACGCGGTCGACGATCGCGGAGATCGCCGTATTGCCGCTGCAACTGCCCGACGGCTGCCGGCGCGAACTGGCGACTCGGTGTGAACAGGCGGTACGACCCCGTGCTCCGCTACCGGCTCGACTGTCGCCGAGACGAACGGTAGATGAACACTTGTCGAGAACACCGACTTGGTTTGGCGCACAGCCCATTCGGGCAGCAGAATCTGCGCAGTGAGTACCGAGCTGATCATCCTCGGGCTGCTGGTCGTCACCGCCCTGGCCTTCGATTTCACCAACGGCTTCCACGACACCGGCAATGCCATGGCGACATCGATCGCCACCGGAGCCCTGCCCCCGAAAGTCGCGGTAGCCCTGGCCGGTGTGCTGAACCTGGTCGGCGCGTTCCTGTCGGTGGAGGTCGCGGCGACCGTCACCAAGGACGTACTGCGAATCCAGGACACCAGGACCGGTGCCCTGCTCCCGAACATCGACGCCAACCTGGGACTGACCATCATCTTCGCCGGACTGGTCGGCGGAATCCTGTGGAACCTGCTCACCTGGCTGTTCGGCATCCCGTCGAGTTCCTCGCATGCCCTGTTCGGCGGGCTGATCGGGGCCGGTTTGGCGGCGGTGGGAACCGCGGGCGTGAACTGGCTGGGGGTGACCGAGAAGGTGCTGATTCCCGCCATCGCCGCGCCGGTGATCGCCGGCGTGGTCGCCGGATGCGGCACCTGGCTGGTCTTCCGGATCACCCGCCGCGTTCTGCACCGCCAACGCGACGCCGGCTTCCGGTGGGGCCAGATCGCCACCGCCTCGCTGGTGGCGCTGTCCCACGGCACCAACGATGCGCAGAAGACGATGGGCGTGATCGCCCTGGCGCTGCTCACCACCGGACACCTCACCGGCGACGTCAAGGAGG
>JAUPLT010000305.1 GCA_030836785.1 Actinomycetota bacterium | reverse complement strand
CGGCTACTGCGTAGTCGCGATCGCCGCGAGCCTGTGTTCCCCGAACGGGCCCGACCCGACGGACAACACCAAGACGGGCCCGTATCTGCAAAGCAGCTCCCCGGGCAACGGCGGCACCTGCGGCTCCAACAGCCCCGCCGCCGACTGCCACATCACCTACTTCGTCTGGGGCACCAACTCCGACACGCTGACTCCGCCGCTCGATCGCACCTACCGCGGCTACCCCCGCGGACCATTCCCGCCCGACAACACCGTGGCAATAGTCACCGTGCCCCTGATCGGGGTCAACGCGAGCGGGGAGAACGGCCCCATCGCCGTGCTGCCTGAGACCCCGATCAACGTCCCGGCGCCGGGGGTGTCGGAGTTCAGCGGCAGCGGAACGCTGGGGCCGTTCGGGCAGTAGGGGCCAGAGCGTAGGGACGTCGACCGGCGCAAACTCACCTGGCGATCACCCGTCTCTCGTCGAACACGTCTTGAGCGTGGCGGCGATCACCGATCCGGGCTGCCAGTGTCGCTACCGCTAACTCCAGGGGTAGCGCGGCCGAGAACTTCAGCCCCCGAACAGCATTCGCATCCACGAGCGGGTCACACCAGTCAACGGCGGCCACTGCATCACCGAACTCCGCGACACTCACCCCGGGCAGCAGTCGGACTGACTTCTCGTCAAGCCTCTGCCTGGGGTCAACCAGCTTGGGCAGCGATGCTTGCAGTGTCCGGTTCGCGGCGGTGCCGGCCCACGTCCACCAGCGGCCCGCGGCATCGTCGGGCAACCGCACGACGAGCCGGTCGGGGTCGGCGTTCTCGCTATAGGTGTTGCGAAGGGCCGCAAGAGTTCTGGTTGCGCGCTCGGTGAACGAGACGCCGGCCGGGAGCCGGCCGAGCACGACGTCGCGCATCCCGCGGGTGATGTCGAAGGACAGTCCGCCGCTGAACCCGGACCACTTGGCTTGGCCGCCGCTGTCGACGGGTTCGACGAAGCAGCGGCGGCGTTCCCAGTCGACGTGGGTGACCTGCCATGAGCGTCCGCCGAGCAGCAGCACCCGGGGTCCGGCGACCTCCTGGGTGAGCAGGTCGGTGCCGATGGTGCCGACCTCGTTGCGTCCGGCGAGGACCAGGAACTCCGGTGGCGCGGTGAAGACGGCGGTGAGGTCGGAGAAGTAGCGGCGGCCGAAGCGCCGTTCGGCCTCGGGTCCGATGTGCAGGAACGGCCCGTCAGCCTCGAAGAAGCCCTCGTTGATGAGGTGCGCCATGATCGCGTCGGCGGTGTCGTCGAACACCGGCAGGTCACCCCACCACTGGTCGCGGGCCGCGGCGGTGATGCGATGTTCCTGCAGGCACAGCGCCATCAGTTGTTGCGCCGCGATGTGGCGCGGATGGGCGGGCGGCTCGATCGGTTCCACCCAGCCGTCCGACCAGCGGTTGAGCATGCCCGCGGCCAGCAGCAGGCTCTCGTCGTCGATGCACAGGAACAGGCAGTTGCGGGTGGTGTCTGCACGCCGGCCGGTGCGGCCGAGGCGTTGCAGGAAGGACGCGACGGTGCGGGTGGAGCCGATCTGGATGACCCGGTCGAGGTCGCCGACGTCGATACCCAGTTCCAGCGTGGAGGTGGCGACGATGACGGTGTCGCGGGCCTCGGCGAACGCGGCCTCGGATCGGCGACGCTCCGCGGCGGACAGCGACGAGTGAGACAGGTAGGTCTCGATCCCGGCTTCCCGCAGCGCCGAGCCGAGTTCTTCGGCTTGGCGGCGGCTTTCGACGAACACCAGACGCTTCTCGCCGCGGTGCAGCGAGGAGATGACGGTGGCGGCGTTGGCCACCGACCCCACGAAGTCCACGGTGACATCGGGGGTGACCGAGGTGGCGGCGGCGGGCGCGACGACGGTGCGCGGGCGGGTGTGGAAGCCGCCTTGGAGCCAGGCGGACAGTTCGTCGGGGTTGCCGACGGTGGCGGACAGGCCGATGCGTTGCAGGTCCCGCCCGGCGATGCGGGACAGTCGTTCCAGCACGGCCAGCAGATGCCAGCCACGGTCGTCGCCGGCGAAGGCGTGGATCTCGTCGACGACGATCGCCTGCAGTCCGGAGAACAGCACCCGCGGGTCGACCTTGGTGGAGACCAGCATCGCCTCCAGGGATTCCGGTGTGGTCAGCAGGATGTCGGGGCGGGCGGCGAGGATGCGTTGGCGCTGGCTCTGGGAGACGTCGCCGTGCCAGACCGCGGCGGTACGGCCGAGCCATTGGCAGTAGCCGTCGATGCGGGGGGTCAAGTTGTTGAGCAGGGCCCGCAGCGGGCAGACGTAGAGCACCGACACGCCCTGCCAGTCCTCGGCGGCCATCCGCGACAGCAGGGGGAACACCGCGGCTTCGGTCTTCCCGCCGGCGGTCGGGGCCAGCACGAGGGTGTCCTGCCCGTCCAGGATCGGGCCGACCGCATCGGCCTGGGTGGGGCGAAGTCCGTTCCAGCGCAACGTGTTCGCCAGGTGGTATTGCAGCCCGGGGTGCAGCCGCTCGAAGGCGTCCATCACAGGTCGAGGACGACGTCGCCGGCGGTCAGCTCGGCGCGTTCGGCGTCGGAGAGCTCCGACGGGGCGATTCTGACCTCGTAGTCGGTGTACGGGTCGAAGTCTCCGAACTGCTCGATCTTGTCGAGCACATCGACCAGTTTGCGCAGGAACAGCCGCGGGGCGATCCCCACTCGTCCGCCCAACTCACCGGCCACCGCCGCCGCGAAACGCCCCAGGAACTCGTCGTCGGCCACCGATCGCACCCGGTCGGACTCCTCGACCCCGGAGACGTACAGGTCGCGGACCCGCGCGCCGAGTTCGACCAGGCGGGTCTGGTCGAAGCCGGTCAGCCGCAGCTGCGGTGCGCGGGGGTTGTCGAAGCGCGGGTCCTTGGCGAACTCGGTGTGCAGCCGGTCGGCCAGCGGGGGCAGCAGCGCGATGCCCTGGCGGCCGTCGAAGAACGCCGGGGTTCCGGTGATCAGCAGGTACAGGCCGGGGAAGTGCCCGTCGTGCACCTCGTCGATCAACTGACGCAGCGCGTTCAGGGCCTTCGCGCGGGCGTCGCTGCGCACCCGCTGCAGGGTTTCGACTTCGTCGAGGACCAGCAGCAGCCCGGGGTTGCCGGCATCGGCGAGGATCGCCAGCAGACCGCGCAGGAAGCCCAGTGCCAGGAAGTGGTCGAGGTCGCCCCTGATGCCGGCTTTGCGTTTCACGGCGGCGGCGACGTGGGGTTGCCCGCCCAGCCAGGCCACCAGGGCGTCGGCCGCGTCGTGGTCACCGTCGGCGACGAAGCGCCGGTAGGCGCGGATCGCCATCGGGAAGACCGGTGCGCGAGCGGCCACGTCGCCGAGGCGCCGCTCCAGCAGAACGTCCACCTCGACGCCCTGGTGGCGGGCGTCGTCCTCGATGGTGAACAGCCAGGCGTCCAGGATGGGCCGCAGGGCACTGGGCTGGATGGAGGCGGTGCGCAGTGATTCGATGCTGCGCCGGTAGACGGTCTCGAGTTTGTGCAGCGGGGTGTCGATCTCGTTGATCTGCACCTCGGCGACGGCGAAACCCTTCTTCATCGCCCGGTCACCCAGCCAGCGGGCGAAAAACGTTTTCCCCGAACCGTATTCGCCGCGGACGGCTTTGAAGATCGCGCCGCCGCCGGCGACGACGTCGAGTTCGGCGTCCAACTCGGTTTCGAAACGGCCCAGCCCGACGGCCAACTGGTCGAGCCCGTTGGCGGGCACGGTGCCGCGGCGCAGGGCGTCGAGAATCTCGCGGCGCCGCCGCGCCGACACCGGCGCGCTCACGGGCTCACCCCGAACTGCTCGCACAACGCGGCCAAGTCCAGTCGCACCACACCGCGTTCCACCCGCAGCACCTCGTAGCCCTCCACGTCGAGGACCTTCTTGGTTTGCATCAGGGCGCCGTTGACGCTGGCTTCGGCGACCCGCAGTGCGGCGGCGGCCTGGCCGACGGTGATCTCGTGGCCCCCCGCGGTCAGCAGGACGTGCAGAAGGTTTCGGATCTGGTCGGGGTGCAACACGATGCGCCCGGCCAGGGTGAACTGTTGGGCGAACACCGCGGTGGCGATGACCTTGTCGGGCAACCCGGTGTCCGGCGCGCCGTCGTCGAACAGGCTCTCCTGCTGGGCAGCCTTTCCTTTGCGGGGCGGCGCAACCGGTTCGGCGGGCCGCACGCCGGGATGCCACCACGGCGGCTCGGCACCGGTGACCGGGACCAGGTTCGCCGGCAGTTGGCCGGTGGTGAGCACCACCACTGGGACGACGGCCTCGGCCGGCGACCCGCCGCCGTGATAGCCGGCGTTGCGGGCGCCGTAGCGGATGGTCGCATCCACGGCGAGCACCACCCGATGGTCGGCGGTGAGCACCCGCGGGCCTTCGACGACGATCTCCCGTTCGGGGTCGACGTGGGCGAAGTCGCCGTGGGCGCGTTGGGCGTAGGTGTTGGCGCGGTCCGCTCTGGCGCTGGTGCCGTACTCGATGAGATGCCCGTGATCGGAGGTGATCACCACGGTGCGGCCCGCGTTGCGGGCGGCGTGCAGCAGCGGCCGCAGGTGGGTGATGGTGTCGAGGTTCCAGTCGGTCCCGCCGGGGTCGGTGTGGTGCAGGGTGTCGTCGACGTAGTTCAGGACGACGGCGACCAGCCGCTGGTGGGACACGTCGGCGATCGCGTTGTTGACGTCGGTGGCCAGCGACAGCCCGGAGGGCACGGCATCCAGTGCGGCCTTGTGGAAGATCGGGTCGGGCACGTTGCCGGCGGGTTGCAACTGCGATCGCCGGATCAGGGACACGAAGCCGGACCGTTCGGCGGTGTCGGGGCCCTCCCGCAACTCCCCGCACAGCAGCGAGCAGCGGCTGCGGCGGGTCAGGGTCGGCAGCACCGCCAGCGCCGCCCCGCGCAGGGGCTGGGCACCAGTAGAAGCGGGACGGGCGGACACCTCGATCCAGCCGTCGCGTTGCAGCGCGGCCACCAGGTCGTTGGCGGCGGCGACCGACAGGCCGTCGGCCACGATCAGCAGCGTCGGGACCGTCTTGGCCAACGGAATCACCATGTCGGGCAACACGTTCTCGATGGTCGGCACGGCCGGTTTGGGGGAGTCGGCCAGGGCCGCGGCGAAGGACCGGTCACCCAGGGCGCGCCGGGCGGTGGCCGCCTCGATGACGGTGCGCAACGCGGCGCCCGGAACCGGCTTCTCCGTTCCGCGGCGGGCGGTCACCAACGCGGTATCCACCCAGGAGGTGTTGCGCAAGTAGTCCTCGACGGCGGCGGCCAGCCCGGCGACCTGACCCATCGGCTCGGCCAGCCAGCGCAGCAACCGCAGCGCACCGGTGAACGCCTTGTAGGTGGGGGAGTCGGCGGCCAGGAAGTGGGCTTGCACGGCGTTCCACCGCCCCTCGATCACCGACAGCGCTGCCGGTGCGATCAGCGGGCCGGTGAGCTCCGCGGGCAGCCGAGCGGGCAGGGCGTCGGTGATCGCGGCGGCCAAAGCGTCGAGTCGGGCGTCGAGG
>JAUPLT010000026.1 GCA_030836785.1 Actinomycetota bacterium | reverse complement strand
GCCGGGGTGATCATCTTCATGTACCGGCAGGACGCCCGGTCGTTGACGGCCTGAAAATCGACATCCGGTGCGGCCCGGCGCAACTGGTGCAGCATGCCGACCTCGGTAGCCACCAGGACCTGCTTGGCGTGCGAAGCCCTCGCGGCGTCGAGCATGCCGCCGGTCGACAGGATTTTCACCCGGTCGGCCGGGACGGCACCCTCTCCGGCGAGATAGAGCGCCGAGGTGGCGCAGCCGCATTCGGGATGCACGTACAACTCTGCATCGGGGTGACTGCGCGCCTGGGCGGCGAGTTCGTCACCGTTGATGCCGGCGTGGACGTGACATTCACCGGCCCAGATGTGCAGGTTCTCCCGCCCGGTCATCCGCTTGACGTGGGCTCCGAGGAACTGGTCCGGGCAGAACAGCACGTCGCGGTCGGCGGGGATGGACGCCACCACCTCGACGGCGTTCGAGGAGGTGCAGCAGACATCGGTCAGCGCCTTCACCGCCGCGGTGGTGTTGACGTAGGACACCACCACCGCCCCCGGGTACTCGTCCTTCCAGGCCTGCAACTCCTCGGCACTGATGGAATCGGCCAGCGAGCAGCCCGCCCGCTGGTCGGGGATCAGCACGGTCTTGTCCGGACTGAGGATCTTGGCGGTCTCGGCCATGAAGTGCACACCGCAGAACACGATGGTGTCCTCAGGCGCTTCGGCGGCGATGCGGGACAGCGCCAGCGAGTCACCGACGTGGTCGGCGACGTCCTGAATCTCCGGCAGCTGATAGTTGTGCGCCAGGATCGTCGCCCCGCGCAGCCGGGCCAGCCGGCGGATCTCCTCGGCCCACCGTGCGTCGCCGGCCACGCCGGTGAACCCGCCGGGCCCGTCGACGATGTGGGCGGCCAGCCCCTCGCCCGCGCCGGTGAGGTCCATCTGTCCCGTGATGGTCTCTTCCGTGATCGTCATAGCCGCCGACTCCTGTCGTTTCCGAGGTTTTCGATCTATGATCGAAAACATGCCCCATCCTAGCACCGAACACGAGGTACTGGCCGTCGTATTCCAGGTCGGCCCCCCCGCCGGCCCCGGCGACTCCGGCAAACCCCGGCTCAACGTGTTGTTATGGCAACGGGCCTTGGCGCCTGAGCGGGGCAAATGGTCACTGCCGGGCGGCCGGCTCGCCGATGACGAGGATCTGATGAGATCGGCGCGCCGCCAGTTGGCCGAGAAGGTCGACCTCCGTGAGGTCGCGCACCTCGAACAGCTCGCGGTGTTCTCCGAACCGGACCGGGTGCCCGGCGCCCGGGTCATTGCATCGAGTTTCCTGGGCCTGGTGCCCTCCCCCGCCACCCCGGCCCTGCCACTCGACACCCGGTGGCACCCGGTCAGCGATTTGCCGCCGATGGCCTTCGACCACGCGCCGATGGTGGCCTACGCCCACACCAGACTGGTTGCCAAGCTGTCCTACACCAATATCGGATTCGCCCTGGCGCCGGACGAGTTCGCGCTGTCGACCCTGCGAGACATCTACAGCGCCGCCCTCGGCTACCCGGTGGATGCCACCAACCTGCAACGGGTGTTGGCCCGCCGTGGTGTCATCACCCCGACCGGGACCACCACGCATCCGGGCCGCAGCGGCGGCCGACCGGCCAAGCTCTACCGGTTCAACGACTCCCGCTATCGGGTCACCGACGAGTTCGCCACGCTGAGCCCACCCGAACACCGACTGGATTCTTAGAGCCTTCTTAAGGTAAGAATGGTGCGATGACAAGGCCTAGTGGGGCGCTCAGTCCCGAGTGGATCGGTCGTGCGCCGCATGAGGACCTGCAGCGCGGCCAACGGCCGGTCCTGCCCTCGAAGGACCCGTTCCACCAGCCCCCGGCAGGGTTCCAGCACGCCGAACCCGGCACCGTCCTGCGCTCTCGCGACGTCGAACTCGGCTTCCTCGGCCTGATCCCCCAGCGGGTCAGGGCCACCCAGTTGCTCTACCGCAGCACCGACCGGCACGGCGAACCGCAGGCCGCCGTCACCACGGTGCTGGTGCCGGCCGCCCACGCCCGCCATCAGCCCCGGCATGTCGTGTCCTATCAGTGCGCCATCGACGCGGTGACCTCGCGGTGCTTTCCGTCCTACGCGCTCCGGCGTCGGGCCCGCGCTGTCGGGTCACTGTCTCAGTTCGAGTACCTGCTGATGGCTGCGGCGCTGGCCGAAGGCTGGGTGGTCTCGGTACCCGACCACGAGGGTCCCGACGGCATGTGGGGCTCCCCCCATGAGCCCGGCTACCGGGTTCTCGACGGGCTCCGCGCCACCCTGAACTTCGAGCGCTTCGGACTGGCCGCCGACAGCAAGGTCGGCATCTGGGGGTACTCCGGCGGCGGACTGGCCAGCGCCTGGGCCGCCGAGATGCACGCCGGCTATGCGCCTGAGCTCAATGTCGTTGGCGCTGTGCTGGGTTCGCCGGTCGGCAACCTCGGCAACACCTTCCGCCGGCTCAACGGATCACGCTTCGCGGGCCTGCCCGCACTGGTGGTCTCGGCGTTGGCCAAGACCTATCCGGGGCTGCACGAGGTCATCGAGGAGCACGCCACCGAGGAAGGCCGCGCCAAACTGGCGCGACTGGAGCGGATGACCACCCTGGAGGCGATCCTTCGGTTCTTCCGGGCCGATATGGACACCTGGGTGCACCCACCCCTCGAAGATGTGCTGGCCATGCCGGCCGTCATGGAGGTTTTCGATGAGATCCGGTTAGGCCGCACCATGCCGGCCCTGCCGGTCCTGATCGTGCAGGCCGTGCACGACTCGGTGATCGCGGTGGACGATATCGACGAACTCACCCATCTCTACATCGACGGCGGCGCCCGGGTGACCTACCACCGCGACCTGTTCAGCGAGCACATGTTGCTGCACCCGATGTCCGCACCGATGACGTTGCGTTGGCTGATCGACCGCTTCGCCGAACGGCCCCTCGACGCCCATATCGTCCGAACCACGTGGCCCACCCTGTTCAACCCGATCACCTACGCCGGTATGTGGCGCCTGAGTGGCATCGTCGGCCGGGTCATGCTGGGTGGCCGGGTGCCCTTCCGTCCGCTGTAGCGGGCAGAGCGACTGGGTGCCGATAATCCTCCGGGGGCCAACTGCCGAGATCGTCGCGGGGGGTGGCCACCGTCAGCAGTGCGTAGCCCAACGCTGCCAGCGCCGCCGGTAGCAGCAGTGTCAGGGCGATCTGAAAGCTGTTGTGCCCGAGGAATATCGGTGGCGCCTCGGTGAAGTAATGCACCCGGTTCTCCGGGCTCAGCGGTACACCCTGATGATCGGGTGTGCCGTACCTCCAGTGCGCCAGGGCCGCGCCCGTGCCGGTAGCGGCGCCTGCCGCCAGGACCTGACCGATCCACAGTGTGGTCACCAGGGTCGGGCCGCGATGCGCACGCCACTGCCACACCGCCACGGTGGAGATGACGGCGAGCATGCTCAGCATCCCGATCATCATGGCGGCGGCGACGAACAGGTTATCGGCGTCCCTTCCCAGGAACGCATCCACCCGCTCACCGGCCTTGGTCAGCGCGGTGATGGTGTGGATCGGCGGGGCGATCAGTGACCACAGCGCACCCAGTGCCGCCCCACACAGCACCAGTGCGGCGACGACGATCGCGGCCGCGGCACGCCGGGGCAGTCGGGGCCGACCGGTCATCGCTGCGCCTCGAGGTCTGACGAATCCACCCGGCCGTGCCGGGAGCACTGCGCCCACCAGCCGTCGGGGCGGACCTGGACCATCATCCGGCGGCCGCACTGCGCACAGAAGCGGGGCGGCTCCAGACCCAGTAGGGCCGCGGTGGGTGTCTCACCACCGGAAGGCTCGCCGGTGTGGACGTTGTAAGCGCCCGCAGCCACCGGGGCCGGACGTTCGTCAACCATCACAGACTGGCGTTGAGGGCCTTGATCGGCATCTGCAGATCGTCGAGCAGTTGCAGGTCCGCTTCAGCGGGCCGGCCGAGGGTGGTGAGGTAATTTCCGACGATCACCGCGTTGATCCCGCCCAGGATGCCCTGCTTGGCCCCCAAATCACCGAGGGTGATCTCGCGGCCGCCGGCGAAGCGCAGCATGGTTCGGGGCAACGCCAGCCGGAACGCGGCGACGGCCTTGAGCGCCTCGCCGGCCGACATCACCTCCAGGTCGCCGAACGGCGTGCCAGGCCTGGGGTTCAGGAAGTTCAGCGGCACCTCATGCGGGTCGAGTTCGGCGAGTTCCGCAGCGAACTCGGCGCGCTGCTCGAGGGTTTCACCCATCCCGAGGATGCCGCCACAGCACACCTCCATACCCGCGTCCCGCACCATCTGCAGGGTGTCCCAGCGCTCCTCCCAGGTGTGGGTGGTGACCACATTGGGGAAGAACGACCGCGCCGTCTCCAGGTTGTGGTTGTAGCGGTGGACGCCCATCTCGGCGAGGCGTTGCACCTGCTCGGCACTCAGCATGCCGAGCGAGCAGGCGATGTGGATCTCCACCTCGTTGCGAATCGCCTCGATCCCGGCGGCAACCTGGGCCAGGAGTCGCTCATCGGGTCCGCGAACCGCGGCGACGATACAGAACTCGGTGGCTCCGGACTTGGCGGTCTGCTTGGCCGCCTCGACCAGACTGGGGATGTCCAACCACGCACTGCGTACCGGCGAGGCGAACAGACCCGACTGCGCGCAGAAATGGCAGTCCTCGGGGCAGCCGCCGGTTTTGAGGCTGATGATTCCCTCGACCTCGACTTCCGGCCCGCACCAGCGCATCCGGACCTCGTGGGCCAGCGCGAGGAGATCCTCGAGTCGGTCCTCGGGAAGCCGCAGCACCTCGAGCACCTGATCGCGGGACAACCCCTCACCGCGCTCCAGAACCTGCTCGCGCGCCTGTTGGAGCAGGTCGACCGATGCCAATGTCACGGAGGACAGGTTAGTCGGCTCGACTTACCAGCAGATGGTCGACCCGGTTGTCGCCGTCCCAGCGGCGCAGGCCGACCAGTCGGGCCGTGAAGTCGGTGTACAGACCGTCGTCCTCAAGTGCCAGCGCCGCGCCGATCTGGGCGGCGGTGAACCGCCGGCCCAACGTCGCGTGCGCGGTCCAGTGGCCGGGCCGGCAGTGTGCGAAGGGCTCCCCGGCGATGTGTGGCAGGCACAGCCCGAACACCTTTTCGTGCAGGGCCAGCAGTCCGGCCGACGGCACAATCAGCCGGGCCAGGGTCTGCCGGGGGCCGGGGAACACCACCGGCGCGCCGATCACGCACGGCAGCGGCAGCGCCGCGGCCAGCGCGCGCAGTGCCGCGTCGACCTCTGCGGAAATGTGCTGCGCGGCCACCAGGGTCACATGCGGGCGGTTGGTGTCGGATTTCACCTGTACCTGACTCGGCAGTCCGGCTGCTGCGAGGCTTCGCCAGATTCGCTGGATCCCCGCGTCGCCGGCGGTGTCGAAGATCAGCTCCACCGAATGGGCCACGTCAGAGCCCACCCACCCAGCCGGCGTCGAACGCCTGGCTGCTCATCTCGGTGAACTGGGCCGGATGCAGGGCGGCTGCGCCGGCCGGCAGCACCGCCCGCAGTGGCGCGAGGGCCGCGAGCGCCTCCCGGTTGGTCAGCTCCGCGGGACCGGGGCTACCGGGCCATGAACCGATCACCAGACCGGCTGTCACGAGACCCCTGGTGGCGAGCGCTTCCAGTGTCAGAGCGGTGTGATTGAGGGTGCCCAGGCCGGCTGCGCAGACCACCAGGACCGGCGCCTCCAGGGTGGCGGCCACGTCGCGCAGCGTGGTTCCCCCGGCGGCCAGTTCCACCAGCAGACCGCCCGCCCCCTCCACCAAAGTCAGCCGGCCGGGACGGTCGACGGCCCGCACCGACTCGACCACCTCGCCGGCAGTGGGCAACGAACGGCCGTCCAGTGCCGCAGCGGCAGCCGGGGCCAACGGCTCGGGATAGCGAGCCACCCGGGACAGTTCGGTCACCCCGGCCAGTCTGTGCACCTCGGCGAGATCGTCGTCGCCGGGGCCGTCCGAGGGTGCGGTGCCGGTCTGGACCGGCTTGCACACCGCGACGTCCCGACCCGCCGCGCGGGCCGCCGCCGCCAAAGCGGCGGTCGCGATGGTCTTGCCGACCCCGGTTCCGGTGCCGGTCACGACGAGCACGGTCATGCCCGGTGCGCCGCCAGCACCGTTCCGAGCACCCGGCAGGCCAGATCTATGTCCACCTCGGTCAGCGAGGCCCGCGCGGTTACCCGCAGCCGCGAGGTACCCGCCGGTACGGTCGGCGGGCGGAAACAGCCGACCAGCACGCCGGCCCGCAGGCAGGCCGTCGCGGCGGCCACCGCGGCGTCGGGATCACCGAGGATGACCGACACCACCGCCGACTCCGGCGTCTCCGGCACGTCGCAGACCGAAGCCAGGGTGCGGGCGTGGGCCAGCACCGTCTCGGCCCGCCAAGGCTCGTCAATGAGCACCCGCAGCGCTGCGAGCGCGGAACCGACCGCGGCCGGCGCCAGTCCGGTGTCGAAGATGAAGGGCCGTGCGGAGTCCACCAGGTGGTCGCGCACTGCCGTCGGCCCCAGCACCGCACCGCCCTGGCTGCCCAGCGACTTGGACAACGTCACCGTCATCACCACATCGGGCGACCCCGCCAGTCCGGCCTCGTGCACCAGTCCGCGCCCACCGGCGCCTCGAACACCCAGTGCGTGCGCCTCATCCACCAGCAGCACCGCCCGGTGCCGGCGGCACACCTCGTGCAGCTGCCGGAGCGGTGCCAGCCCACCGTCGGTGCTGAAGACGGAGTCGGTGAGGACCAGGGCGCGTTCCTCGCTCCGCCCGGCCAGCGTCGCCTCGACCGCGTCGACATCGCTGTGCGGGGCCACCACCACCCGAGCGCGGGACAGCCGACAGGCGTCGACCAGCGATGCGTGCACGGCGGCATCGGACACCACCAACGCGCCGGGCCCGGACAGTGCGGTCACCGCTCCCAGGTTGGCGGTGTAACCGGAGGAGAACACCAGCGCGGCGTCGGCACCGACGAAAGCTGCCAGCGCCGACTCGAGTTCCTCGTGCAGTTCGGTGTTGCCGGTGACCAGCCGGGAACCGGTGGATCCGGCGCCCCAGCGACGCAGCGCACGGACCCCGCCCTCGATCACCTCGGGATGCCGGGACAGGCCCAGGTAGTCATTGGAGGCCAAGTCAACCTCGGGGGCCATCACACCGCGGGCACGTAACGTCCGGCGCAAACCATCCCGACGGCGCTGCCGCGCGACGGTGTCGAGCCAGGACAGCGGAGAGACGTCGGTGCCCGGCAGGTTCCCTGCGATCATCGCCCCCAGCCTATTGCGGGGCGACGTGGCCGGCGACCGCGACCATGGCCGCGGTGATCTGCTCCACCTCGTCCGGCGTGCACACGAACGGCGGCATGGCGTAGATCAGATTGCGGAAGGGACGCAGCCACACACCGTGCTCAATGGCGATCGGTGTGGCGGCGGCGAGGTCCACCGGGCGGCGGGTCTCGATGACCCCGATCGCCCCCAACACCCGCACGTCGGCGACCCCGGGCAACGCACGAGCGGGCTCCAGTCCGGTGACCAGCCCGGCGCTGATCTGACCGACCGCAGCACGCCAGTCCTGGGCGAGCAGCAACTCCACCGATGCGACCGAGACCGCGCATGCCAGGGCATTGGCCATGAACGTGGGGCCATGCATGAGCGCTCCGGCCTCCCCTGCGCTGATCGCCTCCGCGACCTCGGTGGTGCACAGGGTCGCCGCCAGTGTGAGATAGCCGCCGGTGAGAGCCTTGCCGACACACATGATGTCCGGGCTGACGCCGGCATGTTCGGCGGCGAACATCTCACCGGTGCGACCGAACCCGGTGGCGATCTCATCGAAAATCAGCAAAACGTCGTTGCGGTCGCACACCGCCCGCAGCCCGGCCAGGTAGCGGGGGTCGTGGAAGCGCATGCCGCCCGCACCCTGCACCACCGGTTCGACGATCACCGCCGCCAGTTCGTCGGCGTGCTCGCGCAGTTGCGCTTCGAAGGCCTCCAGATAGCCGGCGTCGAATTCACGTGGCACAGCCGGAGCGAACACCTGCCGAACGAGCACG